>JAKJFO010000100.1:0-8888 GCA_022704885.1 Candidatus Rifleibacteriota bacterium
CGCCTGTCTATCGCCGGTACTCTGTTCAACGAACGTGGCGCGCCCAAATATGAAAGCGGCAAGCTGAATTCGCAGATCGACAAGAAAGAATACACCAACCACGTAAGCGTTGTCGGTGGTGAAGACAAGAGCATCAAGGGTGTCTATGTGCGCCGCAACGTGCCTTTTATCATTGCTGCAGTTTCTACTGACAATGGTAATAAGCGTGCCAGTGCCGGTGAAGTTGAAGTCAAAATCGTCGATGCCAATGACCAGGAAGTTGCCAGAGACGGTGACGCTTATCTGTTCCGTGTTCCCAATTACCCCCGTGAAGAATACAAAGACCAGCCGGATTACTTTTTCACTACTCAGGCAGCTGACAAAGATGGCAATATGACCACAATCAGAATGCCTCTTTACATCGTCAATACTCAGGCTGCATTTGAAGGTGGCAGCAATCGGTAATCTGTTCTGGAGAAGAATAAAGCATGAATAAACGTTCTATCTTGGTAATTGTCGCAATAATGGTCAGTCTGGCGGGTTCTGTGGCTGTGCTTGCCCAGGACTCCGCCACCGGCAAAGAGGGTACACCCTGGCTCGAGGGTATCAATATGCCCCCGCACCCGGAAGACCTCAGCCCGGTTATGCCACTGAAGATCTACATGGAAAATGGCGAGGCCATTCCGGCGACCCTGACAGAAGACGTTCCGGTCACTCTGGTTGCTGATACTGCCATCTTCGATCCTGAACCGCCGGCCGAATACAACGGAACTGAGCTGCCCAATGCGAAATGGTCGCGCAACGCTGCGGTCTCCTGGTTCTTCATCGACTGGGAAAAGAACAAGAACATTCCGGCCTCTTCGTCAGTGCAGATGGCGGTCAATCAGATGATAGTCACTCCGATCAACCCGACCGGAAGAGGCGCAATAACCTGCCATATCGGCCGCAAGATGCGATACAGCGATCCGGTCACCGGAAAAAACAGGGGCACCTTCGCCAATGCGAGCGTCGGCCATGATGCGCGAGTTCTCGACATTACGCCGCCGACCTGCGGTCTTGAGATATCGGTTCAGGGTGGCAGATCAGGAACTTTCTGGGTGGCCGAAAATCCGCCCAACAAGTATCCGCTGCCCAAGATGGCCGATGTCTACTTCAGCGGCGCTCTGATCAATGAAGCTGACCCGGCTGCGATTCTCACTGTGCAGGGTCTTGAACTCGGCAGTGGCATGGTTGTAGCACCTGAACAGGCCGCAGTGCATGTTCCTGCTGATGCTGTTCTGAACATCAAGGTCAACGGTGAAGACAACTACAAGCTCGACACCGCCAAACTGAAGTATGGTATCTGCAAGGGCGCCGGCGGTGAACCAGTGCCGGTAAGCGCGATCAACGCCAGCGAAATTGCCCTGGCTGAGCTCGAGCTTCCCGAAAAGCCCTATCTCTATGTCGATGCTACTGATGTGAGCGGTAATCGCCAGGTTCTTTACGTGCCGCTCAAAATTAAGTAACCCGGCCCGACATTTCTGCGAAAAGTTCTTTAGAAAGGCTGCTCCGGCAACGGGGCAGTCTTTCTGCGTCAATTTTCAGATGAACCGGCATTGCGCGCACTGGCCGGGAATATGCTATACTGCAGCGCCGGCAAAGCCAGAACTGTCGGCAAAATAATCAGAACGAGGCGGATGATTCGATGAGCGAGGCTCGGCGCCTGCAACAGAGGTTGATTTCGTCTTTTACGGCGCCGGGAAAAGGCGGCCGTATCGCCGCGGCTGTTTCGGGCGGGGTTGATTCGGTGGCGATGCTGCTGCTGCTGTCGCATTATTGTCGCATGAACCGGTTGCAGCTCTGTGTGCTTCATGTCGATCATGCAATGCGTGATTCTTCAGAGGCAGACCGGGCGTGGGTTGGCGAGCTGGCGCAACGGCTTGGGCTGCCATTCTTCTGGCGGCGTGCTGGCGCCGGTGATCGGGATGGCCGGTCGAACAGCGAAGCCTGGGCAAGAAGTTTCCGTTACCGCTGTTTTGCGCAGATGCTTGAAGAATCGGGTGCCGAAATAATCGCAACCGGGCATACCGCCGACGATCAGACCGAAACCGTGCTCATGCGCATGTTGCGCGGATGTGGCGTCGCCGGTGCCGGTGGTATTCGAAGCTGCCGAAACGTTCTGGTCGAAAGTCGCCGGCTGCAGCTGTGGCGGCCGTTGCTGCAGGTTGAACGGCGTGAACTGCTGCAGTATCTGTCGGCCGTCGGGCAGGACTGGCGCGAAGACGAGACCAACCGCAGCGAGGTTTATTTTCGTAATCTTCTGCGTCATCGTATTCTGCCGGCCATGCAGGAGGCGGCGCCTGGCGGGCCACGCCATTTTGCCGAACTGGCTGTCGAGTTGCAGCAGCAGCATGCGATGGTAAGGCGCATGGCCCGCGCTTTTCTGCGGCGGCACCGGCATGGCGAAACCCTTGAGGTTAAAAAGGTTCCGTCAGAGTTTCTGCGGCGGGAGGTAATCAGATTGTGGATGATTGAAGCCGGTCTTGGCGAAAGCGCAAACCGCCGTCTGATCGAACAGATCGACAGTCTCTGGTGTAAAAAGGGTGGCGGCCGGCAGATCCGCTGCGGCAGTCGAACTTTCAGCCGCCGCGCTGATTTGCTTATTCTGACTGAGAACAACCAGTAAAGGTTATCTGGTCGGGAAAATTGACGTTGGCGCTCGCAGAAAAGACTCTGTTCAGCTGGTTGCCGGTGATGCTGCCTTCAAATTGCCAGTCACCATTTGCTTTGGCGACCCCTTTCAGCTTAAGGGTAACGCCGGGCATGATTTCCTTGGCGAAGTTCTGCTCAGGCAGTGCCGGATTGAAATGCGCTTTCTGCAGCTGCATGATTATGGCCGATTCAGCCTGATAGTCGGCATTTATCAAAGAGATAGCCGGAACGATGTTCGAACTGCGTACGCTGCTGAGGAAAATGGCGACCAGAACGACGAAAAACGAGAGCAGTGCGGCCATAACCAGGTGAGAGATCGAGCCGAGGCGCGGTTTTTTCATGGCTGGCGCCCTCTGAGTGCAAATGACGTGAAAAACGGCAACTGCATACGATCGATCGGCAGCAGAGTTACCAGAAGAAGATTCTTGAGCTCGGGATGCAGTCTGAAAGAGGCTTTTTCAAGATTGCTGATGACCAGCTGCCCCTTTTCGCCGTCGTCGAAGCGGTACAGGCTTTTGTCGAGCAGACGATAAACGGCGACCGGCTTATCATTGCTGCCGATAACGGCGACGCCGTTTTCGACAATTTCGAAGCGGCTGCCGATGCGGGTATCCTGGCGCATATTCTGAAGAACCAGGTTGTAACCCACGGTTATGTCGTGATCGACGCGTTGTTCTATCTGCCGCGACAGGTGAAACTGCAGCACAGCAAGGCCGGTAGCTATAATGACCGAGATGAAGGCAAGGGTGATGATGCCGTCGAGTGACAGTTCGCCGCGTCGCTTTTTCATCAGTCTGTCTCTCCTGAATCGTCATCTTCGGTGGCGTCGGCCTGCGGCAGCAGACGTTCGAAGAACACCCGCATTTTACGGCCTTCATTGAGATAAGAGATGTAGACGATCACTTTATAAAGTGCGCCTTCGAGATAGTAGGTATCGATCTGGCAGTTAAACTGTTTGAGGTGCCAGAACAGCTGGTTCGGGTCGTTTTCGGTGATGTTTTCACCGTCTTCGCCGATACTCCTGAAGTAATGGCTCACCGGCGCCACCGAATCAGACGACTGTACAACCGGTTCGGCCTCGCTCATATATGGCAGAAAAGCGGGGTTGACGCTTTTGCGCGCGACAATTGATTCGATTACATGGTGTGCAAGCAGGGTCGCGAGATATTCGGTCTGGGTTTTCTGGCGCGGCGCATGTGAAATGCGAAAAATATAAACGAGCGGATACATCGAGACCGATAATATAGACAGTGCCAGCAGCAGCTCGAGAATATTGGCCGGCTGTTTCTGCTTTTTCGGTTGTGTGTCGGGGTCGATATGGTTCGCCATGGCAAGATTATAGCACGTGAAACCCTGTCGGTCGCAAAATTTTTGCCGATTTACAACTTGCCTGTCAAATTTGTGAGGGTTTTTGCCGATGAAGTTCGCAGGAATGATAGCTCAGGAAGGAGCAGGGTATGGTTAAAAAGTTTCAATTTCTGCTGGCGCTGGTTTTGAGTCTGTCGCTGTTAACGGCGGTGGGCTGCGGCACCAAAAGTACATTGCGTGGAACACTGGTCGGAACGGTTGTCGATTCACAGACCGGCATTGGCATTGCCGGCGCTACGGTAATGACCTCGCCGACGACAGTATCGGTAATGACAGATATCAACGGTAATTTCACGATTGCCGATGTTCAGCCCGGCGTTTATACGGTCACCGCACACGCCACCGACTTCAACTCGAACTCTCTGACGGTTACGGTTGACAGCGGCCTGTCGGCAACCACTCATCTGGTGCTGGTATCGATGGGGGGAAGTTTTTCGCGTAACATTCTGCCGATTCTGAATGTCAACTGTGCGATTGTGGGCTGCCATAACGATGGTGCTGCTGCTGGCGGTCTCAGACTTAACAGTTATGCCAATCTGATGCGTGGTTCGCGTTACGGCGCGGTCGTATATCCTTACGATGCCCAGAGCAGCAAGCTGGTCAAGCGCATAAAAGGAACAGAGACGCCAAGAATGCCGAAAGACCGGCCTTCGCTGTCAACTTCCGACCAGGGCCTGATCGTCAACTGGATCAATGGTGGAGCAAGAAACAACTGAGTTGTTTAAAGAATACGAGGAGAAATCTATGAAAAATTTCAGGCTGGGAACATTTATCGCAGGAGCTCTGGTGATCGGCGGGACGATGTTCGTTTCATCGACATTTGCCGGAACCGAAAACAACGCCGCTTTGACTGTTGTCAGGCATAACCGGCCTGTGGCAGCAGCCAGAAGGGTTGCCGACCATGCTGCTCCGGTGCGCTCTGCCGGCGTAGTAGACAGCAAAGTTGTTCTTGTCGCTCCTCCTTCTGAATTGCCACCGAACGCTGCAGCAGCCAGAACTGCTTCGGCCAACATGGTTACCTCGACCAGAGCATTTGCGCCGCCGGCTCAAACAGCCAGTTTGGCTACGACTCCCACTGCAACCACCAAAGTTGCAGCTGCCAGAAAAGCCACACCGACCAAAGCTGCCGTGACCGCAAAAGTTGCCGGTGACAACAAAGCAGCACGGGCGAGCAAGGTTGCTTCGGCGCAGGCACCGGCTCAGAAAGCCGAACTCAAGAACCTGTTCACTCTGGTCAGAATGCTCAACTATTCTCCTCACCCGCTCGACGAAGATCTGCTCAGACAGGCACCTCTGTCGCTCAATGGCAACAACTACTGGTTTACCGTGAAATATGACGAAGACTGGAAAGTAATCAACGATGAAGAAGCCTACATGAAAGGCATCAGCTTTGAAATTTCGGTAATGGAAAACAATCAGAAAGTACGTTCGCTCAAGACACCCAAGGCTGCCATCAATCCGGCCAATATCAAAAAAGGCCAGGTTCTCGGTATCGCCGAAGTGGCACCCTATAAATTTACAATTTCGGTAGAAGAATTCACCAAAACCAAAAAGGGTATTTCGGAACTGGTGTTCAAACTTGACCTGCTTGGCTGATTTGAGTCTTTTTCAGCCAGGGCTGAAAGACAGGAGAATTTCCTTTGGATAACAATACCGTACTGGGCACATTGCTGGGATTCCTGCTGATCGCCATCGGGATCAAAATGGATGGCAATCTGAGTGCCTTCATCAATATTCCATCCGTATTCATCGTATTTGGTGGCGGACTCTCGGCCATGGCGGTCGCATTCAGCAGCGAGCGCATGCGTGCGGCCCTGAACATGATCAAATTCTGCTACATGGCTCCAAAGGAATACAACTACATGAAACTGATCAGCAGTATTCTGCTGACCGCCGACGTTGCGCGAAAAGAGGGCATTCTTGCCCTCGATTCGCGGATCGCCGAAATCGAAGAGCCTTTTTTTGCACGTGGTCTGCAGATGGTTGTCGATGGCGTAGATGTCAAACTCATTCAGGATATTCTCGATACCGAACTCGAAGCGCGCGCTGCCCGGCATGCCGATATCAAAGGGGCGCTGGATTTCCTTGCTTCTGTCGTTCCAGCTTTCGGTATGATCGGCACAATCATGGGCCTGGTTGGTCTGCTCGGCAACCTCGATGATCCGACTTCAATCGGCCCGAATATGGCGGTAGCTCTTATCACGACCTTTTATGGCGCTGTTTCGGCCAATCTGTTGTTCATTCCATACGGCAAAAAGGCTGAAGAACGAAGTGTTGCCGAGCAGATGTATGGCGAAATCATCTCGCGCGGCTGCATGTTGATCGCTGGTGGTATACACCCGCGCATCATTCAGGAGCGCCTGCTGGCCTTCATGTCTGACCGCTCGCGCGTGCAGTTCAACGAACTCCATCTCTCAGAGGAACTTGGTCAGGGCGGCGGCTGATGAAAAGAAGAAAGTCTGAAGAAGTTTCGGCGCCATTATGGTTTGTATCATTTGCAGACCTGATGACGAACATGCTCTGCTTCTTCGTCATGCTGTTCGCTTTCTCATCGCTCGATTCTCCAAAAAAGCGTCAGGAAAGCGAATCGCGTGACGAAAAATTTCATGCCGTATTCAGCATCAACTCGGCGCAGGGTTCGAGTCAATGGCTTACCCACGGTGGCAAGGGCATTCTGCTGACACCGGCTTCGCGCAAGAGCGAGATTCCGCATCTGGTCAAGAAGGTCAAGAATCAGCTGCGCAAGACGCCGGCGGCCGATCGTATGCTGGTTATGGCTGCCGATCAGATGGTAAAGATCGAGATTCCTTCGAACGTTCTCTTCGAAAGCGGCAGTGCCGAAATGAAGCGTGGTGCCGAAGATGTGTTGATCTCGCTGGTGCCGGTACTGAGCACTATCGACAATCACATACGTATCGATGGTCATACCGATGACCAGCCGACACGCAGCAGTACTTACCTGTCGAACTGGGAACTCTCGACTGCCCGCGCCTGCTCGGTGGTGCGCTTTTTCGTCGATAAAATGCAGCAGGACCCAGAACGCTTTTCTGCTCAGGGTTACGGCGAATTCCGGCCAAAAGTACCTAATATCAGTCCAGAAAATCGCGAGATCAACCGTCGCGTTGAAATCATCGTTCTTTCGACCAAAAAGAAAGTTATCAGGGATTTCAGCTGGGAATAAAACCGGGCCCTTAAGGCTGGTCTGTAAAAGCTTTTTGTCGCGCGTCGCCTAACAGCTGACGTGCCTTTTTTATTTCGGCATCACTGAAACCGCCGGGCTCTGGTGCAGCCAGCAGTGGCCCCAGTATGTCAATCACCTGCCGGTAGCGTTTCATGTGAAACGCTGATTCAGCACGTCCAATTAGAAACCGGCGACTGGCCGGCTCTGAAGCCAGCAGCTGCGAATAAAAAAGATAGGCTTTGTGAAAATTGCCTTCGTTAAAAGCCTGCTCAGCTATGTCAGCCACCGGCTGTGTCGTAAAAATGCTCTCTGTCGAAGGGTGCGGCATGGGCAGGGCGACCTCGGCCGTTGCCAGCGCCGGATCGATGACGTAGCCTGATGTGTGAGTGAATCCCGGGCCAAAGTAACCGCGTTTAAAATACCCGGCAGTTTCGTATTCATTGCTGTCTGGCGGTTGTAATGGCACTGTTGACAGTGTTCCGCTGCGGTATTCGATTTCGCGAATCAGGCCGGTGTATTCGACAACCAGCGGGTGTCGTGGCATTATCGCGTGCGCCCGGGTGAAATGCTGCTTTGCCTTGAAATAATCGCCATGATTGAATGCGCTCATGCCGGCGAGCAGAAGCGCCTGAAAGTCATCTGGGAAAAAACGCAGATAACTGTCTGCTTCTCTGGCGGCATCCTGATAACGGCCGGCCTGATAAAGCCGTTCAGCTTCGCGCAGCTGAGGCTGCAATTCGCTGCCGTCAAGGCAGGCAGCAGAGAGCACCAGCAATCCGGCCAGCGCTGAAGCGCAAACATGCGTGATACGCATTGCTGTCATTCCTCAGAAGGATCTTTAACATTGTTCCAGTCAATGTCTTCGTCGATGACTACCGGTTCAAAAGCGGTTTCTGATGCCGGAGCAGCTTCGCCCAGCGGTCGGTCGAAACCCTCAGGCTGATCCGGAGACAGCTGCATCGGCTGCCCGGCGCCAGGACCGCTCTGATGCTCAAGATCCCAGGAGTCGCCCTTGAGATAATCATCAGGTGGTTCATAGTTTTCCTGACTGGTGACATGCTGATAGGCCTGGTTGGCAGTTACCAGAAAAATCGCCAGCAATATGAACACGACTCCCCATTTCCAGGTTTCGTTTCCGTTCTGCATGTGTGTCTCCTCGGTTTTAAGCTGCTAATTGCCGCTCTCAGCAACTGGAAAATTCATGATCAGCGTGCCTTTGACGATTCCATCGCTTTTCAGCAGCAGGTCCATAGACCTGACTGCACTTACCGGCATGCCACGGCCGGCGTCGCTGAGGAACTTACCAAAAGAACGATAGGTCGATGTGAAAGTCATTTTGACCGGTATGATTTCGACGCCGGGCCATTCTTCATCATCATCAGCCGCGAGACCTACCGGCATGCCCTGTTCATCGAGCTGTGGCAGTTCCTGCGTGCCTTCCGGGGCCTGAGGCGGGTTGTCAGAAATCATGCTGTCATCATTGGCCTTTACTCTGAACGAAGGCAGCATCGAGTAGGAATTGAGCCGCAGGCTTTTGCCGCCAAGATCTAGAATCGAGCGAAGCAGAGCGGCCTCCTGACCGGCCAGCAGAAGTTTGTTGTTGCGCACTGGGGCATCTTCACCCTTTACTCGCGCTTTCAATGTTTCGTTTTCTGTATCGAGGGCCTCC
>JAKJFO010000100.1:8972-9383 GCA_022704885.1 Candidatus Rifleibacteriota bacterium
ACGATGAGAAGCGCCGCCAGATTGGCTCCTATGTTGTTCATGGCAATTCTCCTCTGATGATGAATTCAAGACCGGAGGGTCTGGCTTTGCGACTGTTGATGGCTCTATAGCGTCTGATAACCCGCTTTTCAGCCATCAGACCGGCAAACTTGCTGAGCTCTTCGTTGCTGGTGACTGTGCCTCTGATGATGATAGTCTTGCCGATGAGGTCTTCGCCGATTTCATCAGAATCGCCGCTTTCATCAGTCAGCGCGCTGGCAAATTCGTTTCTGGGAACACTGTCGCCATATTCGCCGGGTTCACTGGTTGAATCTGGTGCCTGGATGCTCTCATTGGCAAAACCTGCGTCTTCGGCTTCGGCTTCGCTGCGAATGAGAATCTCGTCGATTTTGAGTCCCTCGGGGCGGGTCT
>JAKJFO010000100.1:9402-14850 GCA_022704885.1 Candidatus Rifleibacteriota bacterium
CGCAGGCGGTTGACTTTGATAGTTGCCGCTTCAACGCCTCTTTTCGCAGAATCAAGCTGATTTCTGGTTTCCTGTATGCGTTGTTGCAGACCGCTGCGACTGCCCAGCAAAATCAGGAATATCAGCAGCAGACCGATTATACCTGCCCACAGGGGCAGAAGCTTTGCCAGTTCCTGCAGGCGTTTGTCACGCTTTTTGTTTTTGAGGCATTCACTCAGGTTCATGGTCGCTGCCTGCTCAGACAGACAGGCAAGAATGGCGCCGATCGCCGGAATGAACGGCAGCAGACGTCTCTGTTTTTCTTCAGCCGGCGAATTGTCGGTGATTTCGGGCAATATCGGGCTTATGTCGATGCCACCTGAGGTATCGACTATATTGACCCGCGACGGATTGAAATAGCTGCGGGAAAACGGCAGGGCACCGGGCAGCGCCGCGCCACCACCCATGAAAAACAGGCTGTCGATCTGGTTCAGCTTGCTGATGGCGCGAAAATAGTCGAAACTGAACCTGATTTTCTGGGCGAACATTTCGAGTTCGTTGTCTGATGGAGGCACTGTCATTTCACTCATCCCGGAAGGAATGAAGCGATAGAAGCGCAGTTCACCAGCAGCAAAAATCTGCAGGTGGGCGCCACTGTAGCCGAAATTTACGATCGACATTGCGGGCAGGCCCGAAATATCGACGACTTCTCTGAGTGCATCAGCGGCGAACACTTCGCCATAAGAACTGTCGAGCCTGATGCCGGCTGCCTCGAAAATGTCGGCAAAGCGCTCGAGCAATCGCTGTGGAATTACCGAAAGAGCGACCATATACGGGTTTTTGCGAATGATCCGGTAGGCAAAAGCATAAGGCTCTTCACGAAAATTTGGTGAAAGAAGCTTTTTGGCCTCCCAGTTGAGGATTTTGTCGATCTGCTCAACCTGTATCTGAGCGGGCAGTTCAATGATTTTGACCTGCAGTTCGCGGTTTGAATACAAGGCGGCGACGTGTCGGCATTCTTTCATGGGCAGGCGGCCGGCCAGGTTTTTCAGCGAGTCGATGAGGTGCTGACGATATTCGTCTTCCCCTGGAAATTCAGAAATAAGTTTGACCGGCTCATCTTCGATAGTGGCCAGGCGCCGGCCGGTTTCGGTAACTTCGACTATGACCGCCTTGATCGCTGCAGTTCCGATGTCAAATGCTGCATATAAGCCTTTATTGCTGGTGCTCTTCATGTGGCCTCCACTAACTTTCCGATACCGTTGCGCCCACTTCTGTTTTCGATTTCACTGCGTTTAAGCTTCTGACCGGCAACTTCCCGGTTGCCTTCAAACAACAGTGCTGATACGAGCAGATCGATCAAATTGCCATTCTTTACAGCTTCGACATTGATCACCAGCCGCCGCCGACTGTTGATGACAGAGCTGTAGTTCATGGTAAAAGGCGCATACTTTTTGCGAAGGCGCGCCAGTCCACGCTCCAGGCCGCCATCGGCCGCATGGAAAACCTGAGTTTCGATTGCTTCTGAACGCCCGAGGTCGAGTGCGGTCTTGCTGATCTCATAACTGGTGGTGACCAGTAAAAAGATGACAGTGGTGATGAGAAATGTCAGATAAAGACTGAATCCGCGCCTGTTCATGCCGACCTCCCCCTGAAGCAGAACAGCCGGGAGTCTGATTCGCCGGGATCAGGTTTCTGGTTGCGGTTACGGTCTTCGAAGTAATCGATCGTGATGAACCAGGTATTGTCGTTGTGTTCGCGCAGTTTGAGCCCCGCAATGTGCATGCCGGCAGGAAGCCGTACTGCGCTGGTCAGGTTCTCCGTGTTTATATTTGCGAAATCGGAATGAATCACCCTGTCGCGCAGCCACAGCCTGACTTCGGTAAGACCCGCCCGCCGTTGCCAGCCCCGCGAAATGTCGTTGTAGCGCATCTGGCTCCAGTCGAACATCTGCAGCAGGGCGGTGATGGTCAGCCCCATGACCAGCATGACCACTGTTATCTCAAGTAGTGAAAAGCCCTGGCGGTATGTCATTGCTTCACTCCTGAATCAGGGACGAATACGAAAGACTCCAGCTGAAACTGGCGGTCACCTTTGCTGACCGAACAGATCAGCCGCACCGCTCCTTCGCTGTCGGCGTCGGCCATGACGCTGGTCAGCTTCCAGCCTGGTTTCAGGCGAAAACGGCTCTTCAGCGAGCCTGCTGCCGGCTTGACTCGCCCCTGCAGCAGCTCGGATTTGAGCAGTTCGATTTCACGTTCGGCGAGAAACGCCGCTTCTGATTCGAAGCTGGCAAACATGTCGAGCTGTGCCGCTGTGTCGAAGCCTGAAAACATGATTACCACAGAGCCTGAGAGCACCAGCAGAGTGATGAGGATTTCAAGCAGTGAAAAGCCCCGCCGGCTGGCGGCTGCTGCCAAAATCTCTGTTCGTGCTCCTGTCTGCATTTAAAGGCCTACTTTGATGACGCTGGAGTGCCCTCCCGGCAGCTTGACCGGCAGGTGCAGCTGGCTGACCGGCCGACCATTCAGCATGAAGGTGCCGCTGCGGTCGACCGCAAGATTGTTGAAAAGCTTTGACGCAAGCTGAAAGTCGACTTCGCTGATGCGCTGGTGAAGATTATTCGACTGGTCGGTGCCAAGAATGCCGTTGTCATAAATAAATTTTACTGGCGTTTTACGCAACATCGCACGATGCCGGCAGGCCGCAAAAAAACTGGTGAGCTCGTCGGTTCGTGTGCGCAGCTGTGAATCGCGGGTGACCCCGGAATATACCGAAAGGCCGGTGCCGAAAAGAACACCCATGACCAGAACTACGATCAATACTTCGATCAGAGTGAAGCCAGAAACTCTGCTCCGGTGACTGAACAGACTGCAGTGGTGGAGGCTCGATCCCGGAGTTGCATTGTCAGCTGAGTTTGTGGCCTGGCAGCTTGTGCTTTTAGCCATTCAGCTTACCAGTAATGGTGAGCGCTGTCCTTTGAACCGTCTGGACCCACCTGACCGTTCATACCGATCCAGCGGGTGCCGAGTCTGAGGGCGCATACGACGCCGCGGCCGCCCATTTTTCCGGTTGATCCGATGATCCACAGACCGGTGTTGTCCGTGTTGTAAAAACGATAACTCGAGCCGTTCCAGGTGTAACCCCAGCGGTTGGCCGCTTCCGGGCAGATGAACAGCTTGGTGTCCTTGGCGATATCGTTGAGCATCAGAAGTTGATTAGAATATTTCCAGCGCATGTTGCCTGAACGATCGACCCATGACCAGCGGTTCTTACCTGAATCGAGCTCGAAGTTCTTGGCTTCCCAGAGGGAGATCAGGCTTTCGACGCCCTTCTGATTCGACAGGCATGATTTAGCGCGGGCAATGGAGGCGATACTCTGATATCTCGGAATGGCAATGGCAACTAGAATGCCTATTACCAGCACAACGATCAATAATTCGACGAGTGAAAAACCTTTTTTTCGCATAGAGCCTCCACGAAGATTTTGCGACAAACGATTGCAGTCTCTGTTACTTTATCTCACAGTTTTAATTATGTCAAACAATGGAAGGTACATTGCCATGGTTAAAGTTACCACGAAAATCGCGAGAAAAATTACCATGGCCGGTTGCAGCAACGAAACCAGCGTTTCGATTGTGGTTTCGAGGTCCCGTTCGTAGATGATGCCAGCTTTTTCCAGCATGTCGCCGGTGTTGCCACCGCGCTCGCCGACATCGGTCATCAGAATGATGCTTTCGGGAAAAAGATCGCGATGCTTGCTGATCGCTTGAGTCAGCGACTCACCGCGGCTGACTGCTTCGCGGATGCTGTTGATGGCTTCTTTGTAGATCACGTTGCCAAGCGCCTTCTCTACCGCCTGCAGCGAAGTCAGTATCGGCACGCCGCACTTGAGCAGCGTACCGAGTATGCGCGCGAACAGCGAAAGTTCCATCTGCATGAACATCGAATTGAGCAATGGGATGCTGATCATCGCTTTCGATATCCAGCGCGAGCCAAATTCAGAGCTGCGCAGCATGAAAAAGCCGAATATCGCAAGAGCCAGCAGGCTGCCGATCAGAATCGAATGGCCGGTGATAATGTCAGAAACGAAGAGAACTATTCTGGTCGGGAGCGGCAACATTTCACCGCTGACCTGAATCTTTTCGATGAACACCGGAAAAACATAGGCGAGCAGCGCCCAGGCCACGAGAATGGTGAATATAAGCAGAATTGCCGGGTAAATCATCGACTTGATGATTTTGGCGCGCAGCCGGTACATCGCATCGTTGATATAGGCATAGCGTTCGAGAATTTCGCCGAGAATGCCTCCGATCTCGCCGACTTCGACCATAGTTATGAAAAGATTCGAAAACACCCTGCGATGAGCTTTGAGAGCCTCAGAAAAAGATTTGCCTGATTCGATCTTTTCGCGCAGGTCTTTTAAAAGCTCGCGCAACGGGCCTTTAGGCGACTGGCGAAATAACGCGTGCAGGCTCATGATCAGTGGACATCCGGCATTGATCAGACTTGAGAGCTGGAGCAGAAAAAAGTTCATGGTGCGGGCCGGAATTTTAAGTTCGGCCTTGCCGGTGGCTACCAATGTTTGCAACGGAGCCGAGGCAATTTCGAGCACGAAATAATTGCGATCTGCCAGCCAGGTGCCGACTTCTTCGGGGGTTGCGGCTTCCATGAAGCCTTCCATGGTTTTGCCGTTAAGGTCGAGGGCCTTGTATGCGAATCGTCTGTTCACCCGGTCTTACCTGTTTTTGCACTGCTGACCCGGCGTATTTCCTCGCCGCGGGTGAGACGCATGACTTCTTCAAGTGTGGTCACGCCCTTGACTGCCTTGATGATGCCGTCTACGCGCATGGTGCGCATGCCGGCCCCGATCGATGCATGCCTGATATCACGTGCCGAAGATGATTTGAGGATCAGGCTGTGAATCTCTTCATTGATCGTCATGATTTCATGAATAGCCGTGCGGCCTGAGTAGCCTGTGCGGCGGCAGGTCAGGCAGCCTTTGCCGCTGAACAGTTCTGAGTCGGCGTATCCATGCTCAGTCAACAGTTCGAGCGCTTCACCGGCAGGTTTATAAGAGGCACGGCATGACGGACAGATTTTGCGGACAAGGCGCTGACCGCCGACGCCAATAACTGCTGAGGCAACCAGATAAGGCTCGACGCCCATTTCGATCAGTCGCGTAACGGCCGAAGCGGCATCGTTGGTGTGCAGTGTCGAAAACACCAGATGACCGGTCAAGGCTGATTCTATGGCGATCTGGGCGGTTTCAAAATCGCGGATTTCGCCGATGAGAATGACGTTGGGGTCCTGGCGCAGAATCGAGCGCAGGGTGCGCGCAAAGGTCAGGCCGATTTCGGGACGCACCTGCACCTGATTGATGCTTGGTATCAGATACTCGACCGGGTCTTCGACCGTGGTAATGTTGATCTGGCCGTTTCTGATGAAGTTGATGGCGGCGTAAAGAGT
>JAKJFO010000101.1 GCA_022704885.1 Candidatus Rifleibacteriota bacterium
ATTTGCGCGCCATTCCTGTGGCGCAAATGTATAAGGCCATCCATGGCCAAAAAGCCAGCTCTGAGCTAATCTCACTGTCTTAAACAGGCTGTTGCGATGAAGCAATGACGGATTTAAAACAGGCGTCAATTCTACGACATGTTTACGTTTGCCCTGTGGTTAATATTTTCGGGGCGAAAAAAGGGATCATGTATTATAATTGGAATCAGGATGATCAAATATATGAGGGAAAAGTCTTGCCGGAACCTGACAGCTTTGCGGTAATACTCGAGCAGCTCGGCTCGCTGATCAGTAACGAAGGCGAATATTTCTCGCACCAGACCGCGCTGTTTCTGCTCGGGCTGGCGCCAGAACCGCCATCGACCCTCACCATCGTCTCTGATCACCGCCGCAGAAACCGCAGTATCAACGGATTTGAACTGGTGTTTGTCTATCATGGCAAAACCACCTCTTCTTACGTTCAGACGATATTGTTCAGGGGCTGTCGTTTACAGGTTTCAACAATAGAGAAAACGCTTGTCGATCTGACCAAAGATACGGTATATGCCCCGCCAACCAGCGAAATGGGGTCACTGTTCTGCCGGGTATCTTATAACACGAAGTTGCTGCTCAATATAGCCAGACAGACCTCAGACAGTGTAATCAAACGGGTATCCCTGTATCTTGCCTGGAGTGGGCGGGCAGCCTATCATGAGCTGCCTTTCAAAATCTTCAAACGCACTCCGATCAAACTCGATCCGCGCGAAGCTGACAAGCTTACCTGGAACGGGCTGTTTTTTACCAGGTTTCCACTGGCCCTGCTGCAGCAACCGCCAGATTCGCCGCCGCAGGATGTCGAAAACACCACGCGCCTCTGGATGGAACTGCGTAGTCTGCCGGAACTGTGCGAAAAGCAGCTACAGGCAAACATGATATTTATCAGAGAGACGCCGGAACCCAGAATCAACGCAATCATCGAGAATTATTTCATCGAAATATTCAGAAATCTCGATGCTGAAAAATTGCACTGGCTGCTTGCCAACACCCTCAATGCCCGCGAAGATCTCGAGGTGCCACCGCTGGTTCCGAGACTGCTGCTGAGCTTTATTGCGAATCGCACCGATGTTTTGAGCCTGCGTAGCGACGAAATTTCTGACTGGGTAAGCCAGAATCTCACAGCTGCAGATATCGAGCTTGCTGCAGCAGCGATCTATTTCGGCACCCTGATCGGTCTCGAAGAAGAAATTGTCGAGCGTTTTACTCAGCTCAGTTCTCGCTTTTTCTACGCTGGTAAATTCAGCCTCATCAATTTTTTCGCGGAGAATTTTCTCAATCGTAACCTGACCTTCTCGCACAATGTCTACCTCGATATATCTAAGACTTTTTCGGCGCAGGAACGCTATGATGACGCCCTGCAGCTGCTGGAAGAAGCGAAAAGCAGATACGAAGAACAGCCCGGCAGTCAGCTGGGTCATCTATTCTACGCATCTGCACTGGTGCTGAAGCGTCTTGGCCGGGTAGACGAGGCGATGACCGAACTTTTTCTCGCCCGCGAAAGTTTTATCATCGACAATGACAATGAATCTCTGGCTCGGGCTGAGAATGCCCTGGGAAATATCTATTTTTCGCGAGGTCGACCACAATCAGCCCGGGCGCACTATCTTGCCGGCCTGCACCGGGCCCGTCAGTCAGGCAATGAAAATCTTCTTGCCTCGTTTCTTACCAACATTGGACTGGTTGAGTATGACCTCGGCAATTTCAATAAGGCACGAGCACAGTTAAGTCGTGCCTACGGCATAAACCGCCAGCAGGAAAATCTCTGGAATGCCTCAGTTACCGGAATGGGCCTCGGCAAGATCTTTTTGAAAATGGGGCAATTTTTCAAAGCCATCAAAATTTTTCGCGAAGTTTTGACCATTCGCGAAAAAAAGCAGAATCTCAGCGGCATGTACGAAATATTTTCATTGCTGGCCTGGATCTGTGAAATCCTGGGCAAGCAGGCTGCCGCCGAGACCTACTGGCATCAGGCCGCCGCGATTCTGACTGCAACCAGTCTTGAAGCACGCGCCTGCTATGTCGGTGAATCGCTGCAGGCTATGAATCATGTGTTCAACATGCGACTGACCGAGGCAGAAAGCCATTACAAGCAGATGATATGCCGTGCTGTCAGCAAAAACGCTTCACCCGTTCAAATTGGAGACTGCCACTTCGGCCTGGCGGCATCACAACTCTTTCAGGGCAAGATCAACGAAGGATTTGAGTCTCTCAAGACTTCACAACAATACCTCAACGGCGGTCATTCCCGGGCACAACGTCTGCAGATAGATCTGCTCGCGGCGCTCTACTTTCCAGAGCGGTTTCCCGAAATCAAACTGGAAGAACTGATCAGACACCACATCGACTCCGGCAGTTTCGACCCGTTCTGGGGACACATCGCCGCGCCGCTGCAAAAATGTGGTACAGCCGCATGTATTGAGTATCTGCAGTATCACATCAGCAAGACACCGCCATCAACGCTCAAGCAGATGATTGCGCGTATAGGCGGACTCAGAGACATCTTAGAAAAGCTGCAGACCGAAAACAGCCGTGCCGGTGAATTCTTTACGTTAATGACAAGTAATGAGACAGCTACACTGCATCATGATGAATATGTCAGCTGGCAGAAGAACTACCCGGGCGACCATCTGATATTCGATGCGCCGGCCGGTCTGTTGATCTATGGCGCCAGCCAGCTGCGCATCAAAATCGGCTCTATTCCACACAATCTTCTGCTGCAGCTTTTCATTGCCCAGCCGCATGCCGTAGAAGTCGAGGCGCTTTATCGTTCAGCCTGGGGCTCGATTTTTGACCCGGAATATGATCAGGGCGCTTTCAAAACTACGGTTCAGCGGGTCAAACAGCTGCTGAAAAGCATCTGTCCATCAGCACGCATCGTCAGACGCAAGAGCAGACAAAGTATTCGGGCGGTAAAAATGTCAATCGCGGTACCCTGGATTCTGATCTTCAAGTAACGGCTGCATATTTTGTGTTGCACAAACAGCCAGATCAACCGCAAACCCTGAGCCAGAGCGACCAATTCAGAGAAGGATTTGTACCCTTTCAGGGTATTGCAGCTTGTCGATAGCCATGGTTATACTATATTCGAAAGCCTGTGGCTATGCCAATAAGTATATGAGGAGAAATGAGTATGCGATTACACAGACTTATGTTGGTTCTGGCGGTATTTGCCGCGTTTTTTAACTGTCAGGCCGGAGCATTCGATGGAGTAGCGGCCGATCATCCTCTTTTTGTAACCCAGCAGCGGATTTTTGCAGCAATCAGTGAATACTGGCAGATCCAGGAACTGTATGACAAATACGTTCAGAATCAGAGCGAAGAAAACCAGGCTAACTGGACAAAAGCAATCAAACATCACAAAGAAACTTCTGTTGCAATCGGCAAGTCTCTGGCCGAATCGATAAAGAGCGCCAGCCCAAGCTATCAGCAGATCGAGCTGATCAGCGAAATTTATCGCTCACTGCCAGTTGGCGCCAGAGATGCGCTGTTTCCGACACTTGGCACTCTTAAATTTGAAATTGTCCACGCCGGCAGCAACAGTTTCATGAGCGAAGAGCAGTTCCGCGAATATTTCCCGGGCTACGGCTACTCCGAACCCGGCTTCAAATACCGCAAGGGCCGCGAACTCGACCGCGAATACAAGGGCGTAACCTGGCAGTATGAAGAACAGACAATTTCGACCACCTGGAACGTCAGCCTGACAATCAACATCGACCTGCTCAGCATTCTGCAGGGCCTGGTAACCGGCGGGGCCATCAAAAACCTCAAGGTTTCTGAACCTTTCAACATGAATGTCGGCGGTCAGCCGATGATCGTCTGCAACGTTTCGTTCCAGCGCATCAAGGCAATCACCACCAAGATCAACCGCAAGTTCGAAATCAACAAGGTATGGTTCGAACTGCTGCGCACCAAATCGAGCGGCTGGTCTGAACCAGTCTGGGAACTCTGCGGCAAGACTTACGAAATCCTGCAGGAACCAACCGGCGAAGACGTAGTGACTTCGATCGGAGCCGAGAACTAAACGTATCGCGCATAACAAAAACAGCCTCGCGGTTTGCGAGGCTGTTTTTTTATGCGCGAGAGAAGAGCGATTACGATTACGATTACGATTACGGAAAATACCAGAAGAAGTGCAGGGGTTCAAAATATTTGAACCCCTGCGCTATTAGAACAAATTCAGGTTTTTATATCGGGAATTATGAGATGGCGGTTTCGTCGATGATGCGGTTACCGCCCTGTTTCTGGGCGAGGGCAAGCAGGCGTTCGGCGGTTTCGATAAACTGACCGATATTCATGCTCACCTTGAATTCGACGATTGCCAGGCTGACAGTTACTTTTTCTTCTTTGTCGAGATGTCTTACCGAGAGAGAGCGAATGGTATCGACGATCTTGCCGGCAGCGGTGTGACTGCCTTCATTGGCGGTATCTGGCAGAATGATCGCAAACTTGTCACCTTCGTAGCGGCACGGCAGATCATTGAATCGAATTACCCGCTTGATCGCAGAACCGACCTTGACCAGAACGGCATCTTTGAACGCGACACCATGCTTCTGCAGCAGAGCTTCGAGATTATCGACACAGGCCATGATCACCGAAAGCGGCGATTTAACACGGCGCAGACGCGAGATTTCCTGAGACAGACGAACCTTGAAGTAATGATTGGTGTAGAGGCGGGTCATTCCATCGGTGATGCCGCGCTTGTAGAGGTTGGCATTCTTGATTGCGATGCCGAGCTGACTGCACAGCAGTTGCGCCAGTTCAAAATCACGGTCGGTAAGCTTGTCGCCTTCTTTATCGGTCAGGTTGACCAGGCCAAGAACTTCATCCTGGACGATGATCGGGATCACGATAAAGGAACTGGTCGCGTAGCTTTTCGAGCGCATGAAGTTGAAACGCTCTTCACATTTGGTGTCGGCGACATAAACCGGAGCCATTTTTTCGATGACATACTGAGAGACTGGAGATGACCAGAGATCAAGAGTCGAAGGCAGGCCGCGGCTGTTCGGGCAGATGTTGAAGCGATTTTCGGTAGGATCGAAAATACACATCGAAAATTTCTGAATACTCATGATGCTGCGGAAAATGCCTTCGACGGTAAACGGCAGATTCTCGATTTCGAGCTCAGAAGAAATCGTCTGGCTGGCTTCGCGCACGGCATCGAGTTCGTTGATACGGCGATCGAGACTTTCGTTGGCATCACGCAGGTTCTGCATCAGGCGGTAAGTATTGATGGCTGATGATATATTGCGCGAAATCGTAGTGAGCAGTTCTTTATCGAGAGTTTCTTCTTCTTCTTTGCGGAAGCGGGCGCCGAGCACGAGCAGACCCTGATACTGGTTATCGGTGCGCAGAACATAGATGTGCTCGATTTCACCGGCTTTGAAATTTTCCTTAAAGGCGCTGATTTCGCTCTGAACAAGCTCTGTCACTTCACCGTCATCTTTGAGTGCGAACTTTTCAAAGGTTTTGCTGCTGATTTTCACCTGTGGCAGACGGGCATTGGCACGAAGCTTGATGTCGACGAAGCATTCGAGGCTTTCGTTATCGTTTTCAAAGGTATAGATGGCGCCACGCGAGACGCCCATGGTGCCAAGCAGAATGCGCAGCATCGAGCGCAGACCGGCCTGCAGATTTTTGCTCTGGCAGAGGAATGAGCTCAGGTCGATGAAGCTGCCAAGAATGTATTTGAGGCGTTCGACCCGCTTGTGCTCGCGCAGAGTATCGACTTCGGCGGCGGTTTCCGCTGAAACACGCTTTTTAACCAGTTGAATAAGAGTGCCGGAAGGCGGAAACGAAGTAATTTCAGCGCCGTCCATGAGCTTTTCCATGAGCATGAGGCCCCAGCCGCGTTTATGCGAAGACTTGAGCTTCTTGCGGATATCGGGTTTTTCGACGACAGTCGGGTCGAAACCCTTGCCAAAGTCACGAATCTGAATCTGAATCATGTCGTCGGCGTAAGAAAGTGCTACATGAATATCCCTTTTGCTGCCGTCAGGAATATCTTTTGGAGCATGTTCTTTTGCGTTGATGAGGCCTTCAATGAAGGCTAGCCTCATTTCATCAATGGTCTCGGAAGCAAACCCGCACTTTTTTGCAAAAGTATCGAGGTATTCACAGGCTTCGAGCTCGGAATCCTTTTCGTTAGCCAATTTGAAAAACAGGTGGGATACCATCGACGGCAAAGAGAGCCTCCTTAAACTACCTCTAGACGGCAAGAGGAATTCACACGATAGAAACATTCTATTCACTACTCAGACCAGTGTCAAGAATGTTTTAGTTTTACCGGTGATATGATCGACCTTTTTCGATCTTCGATTAATGATTTTGCCAAATGCGCCGATAGGGGCAGTGTGCAGGCCAGTTTTACAGGAGGGGAAACATGGATGACGTGCCGATTGTAACAGCAAACCCTGTAAACTTAATCATCAAGAAACAGGAAGAAGCTCCCAAGCCAACAAGAAAAGACCGCATTAAAGAAAGTCTCAAAAATTTCTTCATGATGCTGCCACTTGCGCTGGTAGTAACTCTGCAGTTCTTTTTTCTTGGAAAAAGTTTCGGGAGTTTCTCAACTTTTCCGCTTACGACCTACTCGACTTACGTGATGCTGGGCTCTATTCTGCTGGTATTACTGTTCGCGCAGATGCTGATGCGCTCGATGATCTATTCAACGCTCGCCGGGGCTGCTCTGGTCATGGGCATATTCTACGCCTGGTTCGGCGATTTTTACTCTCCGATGGCAGAAAACTTCCGCAGCATCGGCCTGATCGTCAAATCTGCCTGGACCCGCAAGGATATTCCCTTCAATCTGCTGGTGACGGGAAGCATGACCGCGATAATCGCAGCTGTTACCTTTGCGCAGTTCTTCTTTTCGCTGCTCGTCAAATCATTCTTCGAAATTCTTTTCGGCAAGGAATGGGGCGACGGCAGAGTTGCAGGCTTCTGCGGTGCCATAGCACTTCTCGTCGGCATTCATTTCGGTTTCTACTCTTATGCAGCAATGTCTTCAGACACAGCAGAAAAGCTGGTCTGGAACCGACAGAGCTTCTATGAGCCGGTTGAAAGATTCGTAACCCGCACTCCCGGCAACTATATGCTCGGCGCCGACCACCTGTGGGTCGAACGCGAAAACGAAATTGCCGCGCTCGATCTCAAGACCGGCAACGTTATCAACAGCCAGAAATTCAGACCAGCCGTAATTCACAAAGGTGTACAGCGTGGCATCATGCCGGTTTTCTGCGACAAAGACGCTCTCTATGGCTTCAACCGAGACATGAGCATGAATGTCTGGAAAACAACATACCCGGCAAGTTTTCCCAATCTTGAAATCAGCGACGACAAAAAGGATCTTTTCAATAATATCCCGCTGACCACAAGGTTTATCGATGGCGGGAACAAGGTCTTTGTTCAATATGACTATGGCTATGCCGCCGTGTATAAAATGGAAGACGGCAATCAGCTCTGGTTCAAACAGGTCGATCTGCAGATTCGTGCCAACCGCGCGTTTCCTGATACATATCTCGAAGAAGCCTATCTGATTGAAGCTGGCGACAAACTTGTTCTCAGCTGTCACAATGGACTGGTACGCTGCCTCAACCGCGACAATGGCGAACAGCTGTGGCAATATCAGCACGGAACGCCAAAAATCAGCGGTCGCAGCCAGAAGGGCTATCTGTCGCGCGATGAAAACAAGGCTATCGCAGCCTTCAAATCAGGTGAAATCGTGACTCTCGCTCTCGATGACGGCCGGAAAATCTATCAGGCCAGCAATCCGGCTCTCGGCAGCAATGGCCCGGTTTATTGCCGGGGCCTCGAAGTAAGCCTGCTTACCGATGAAGGAATATTCCACAAAGTTGAAACTGACGGCGGTAAGAATATCTACATGGCCAACGTACTGCCACGCCGACTCGATCTGGTGCCGGTCGTTCAGGACTTGAGCCACGGTATTGTAGCTCATCGTGACGAGATTATGAAGCTTGACGACGAGAAACGCGATGTTTCGGTGATCTTCCGAGCCGAAAGCAGAATTTTCGTCACCCGCCCGCTGTTCGATGATAAAGTCATGTATATCGGCACTCAGGACGGCTGGATATACTGCATTCACTACGGCAGCAAGCATGAAAAGTGGCGCATACACGTCAACGGTGAGTTGCAGGAAGACTCGCTGACGCTTCTCGACGAAGGTCTGCTGGTAACCACCCGATCCGGCTCGATATACAGATTTAAAAGAGACTTTTAGCCAGAATTCTGTCACACAAGAGTTCAAGAATTTAACGTCATTGCGAGCGAAGCGAAGCAATCCTTCTGTCCATAAGATTGCCGCGTCGGGCTGACGCCCTCCTCGCAATGACAGCGAAACAACAAGTGAAATGTTGGCAAAAAGTCAGTTCTTCTTTTCGGCTTTATCGGTTTTACCGGTTTTCGCTAACTGACGCTCGCAGTAGGCTATACGCTCATCTGCGAGCTTTTTCATGGTCGCATCGGGCGAGAATTCGAGGAATTTGCGGTAATTCATGATCGCATCCTCAAACTTGCCGGTGAAACCATAGACCGAGGCGAGATTATAATAGGGGTCAGGAAAATCTGGCTCAAACAGAATGGCTTTTTTGTAATATTCGATAGCATCCTTGTTCTTGTCGAGCTGATAATAGGCTATGCCAAGATTGTTGCTGATCTTGCCGGAGCGCGGCGAGATCTTGAGCGCATCTTTCCATGATGTGAGCGCCTCATCGATTCTGCCAAGTTTGAACTGGCAGTTGCCAATGTTATTGAGGATTTCTGCGTTCTGCGGCGCCTTTTTTATTGCCTGCATATTCTTGTCGAGAGCCTGAGTATACTGCTTTTTTTCATACAGCCGTATCGCTTCGTTATAAAGCTCTTCGGCACTGCCGGATACTTCTACCACACTGGCCGGAATCGGCTTTGCTACTGCAGCAACCTTTTTTTCATCGGCCTTTTTTTCATCGGCCTTCTTTTCATCGGCTTTCTTGTCGGCAACCTTCTCAGCAGCTTTCTTGTCAACCGCTTTCTTTTCATCGGCCTTCTTTTCGTCAGCCTTCTTGTCGGCGGCCTTCTTGTCGTCGGCCTTCTTGTCGTCGGCCTTCTTGTCTGTGGCCGCAGCTTTCGTCGGCTCTGGCTTTTTGGCCGTGGTTTCAGCAGCGGCCTTGTCATCGGTTTTTTCGGGCTTCTTCGCGCTTTCGGCTTCAGTTTTTGCCGGTTCGACAGCGGCACTGGCTGTTTCGGCGGCCGGAGGTTCCGGTGCGTCGTCGCTCAATTCGGTGCTGGTCTGGTATAGCCAGCCTACAGTACCATCATCGAAAGCAACTTTGATCCATTTACGGTCTTCGAACAGAATTCGATAGGCGTCGCCACGCATCTTTCTACCGATGATTGGCGAATTGAAACGGCCTTCACTGCGCAGATTGACATAACTGCCCTTTACCACGCCGGTGCGGGCATAAGACGGAACCGAAGAAAATACCAGGGCAGCCAGTATTACTGCTGCTGCTGTTTTTTTGAGCATTTGTGCCTCCAACTTTTATAGGGCTATACTATAGCCTGCCCACCTCAGGCTGTCAATGCCCTATTCTGCGCAGGTTACCGAGAGACTGATGATAGCGGGACCGCTGATAGTGATCTTGAGGCGATCACCGGCAGCAACCGGGCCGACTCCTTCGGGGGTGCCGGTCAGAATCAGGTCGCCCGGCTCGAGTGTCATGCAGGCCGACAGATCGGCGACAAGTTCGGCAAAGCCGAAAACCATCGAAGAAAAGCGGTCTTTCTGAACGAGCTCGTTGTTTTTCCAGACTTCGAGCATACCGCGGCTCCACTCCGGCGAAAACGGTGCGACCAGGCATGCCAGCGGAAGAAAGGTATCGAAACCTTTGGCCCTTGTCCATTGCCCGTCGCTTTTCTGCAGTTCACGAGCTGTCATATCAAAGCAGGCAGTAACACCACCAATGTAATCACCGGCCTGTTCGACAGTCACATTCCTGGCCTGACGCCCGATAATAAGCGCCAGCTCGCCTTCGTAATCGATGCGACCATATCCCTTTGGCAGAATCACCTGCTGACCGCCGCCAACGATGGCACTCGGCGGTTTACTGAACCAGAGCGGGCGTGTCGGCACATCGTTGCCGAGTTCTTCGGCATGTTTGCGATAATTACGGCCGACGCAGATGATCTTGCTGCCGGAAAAAGCCGACAGAGCATCAGTCGGGCATTGCTCGGTAAGCGTACCGTCTTTGGCGTGTCTGGTTACGCGCTCGTCGAATCTGGCCGAGGCAGTGTCGCGCCAGTCTCTGATATCAGCGGCAAAATAATGCCAGCCCTTCTGATTGCGATAATACATGCGGTTGCTCCCATTTAAACAGGCAGCCGCTGCAGATTGCAGCGGCTGACGTTTATTTCTCATCAAATTTCATTGCCCGAAACGGCGATCTGATGTGCAAAAAGACCGTCAATTCTGCGCAATGACAGAACTTATCAGGCTGCCGACTGCTTCTTGGCGAACGACAGGCGGCCACCGGCCTTGAGAATCACCTTGTCTTCATCGCTGAGAGTGTGGGTAACCGGCATTTTAACACCTTTGGTGATGTTTTCGATCACGAGATCGCCATCGAGATTGCTGACATCGATCTTGAGTTCATCGCCGACTTCGATCTTGTCATAGTCTGCCGGGTTCTTGAAGGTTGCCGGCAGAATACCAAAGTTGACCAGGTTGGCGAGATGAATGCGGGCGAAGCTTTTGCAGACTACCGCTTCGACGCCGAGATACATCGGGCAGAGAGCGGCATGCTCGCGTGAACTGCCTTGGCCATAGTTATCTCCGCCAATGATCATGCCTTTTTTCATTTCGACGGCACGTTTGTAGAATTCGCGGTCAACACCTTCGAAAACGTGTTTGGCATATTCCGGAACATTCGAGCGCAGCGGCAGATACTGGCCGGCCGGCATGATATGATCGGTAGTAATATTATCGCCAACCTTGATCAGGGCCTTGCCTTTGAGTGCAGCCGGCATTTCTTCCTTGACCGGCAGAGCGGCGATATTCGGGCCTCTGACTATCTCAACCTTCGAGCCATCAGCGCGCGGGAATATGAACATCGTATCGTCGATGCTGAATTTTTCAGGCATTTTGACTTCCGGGCATTTGCCCCACTTGCGCGGGTCGGTGAACTTGCCCTCGACAGCGGCAACGGCCGCCACTTCCGGACTCACCAGATAGACCTGAGCCGAATCAGTGCCTGAGCGCTTTTCAAAGTTGCGGTTAGAAGTGCGCAGTGCAACAGCATTCGACTTGGGTGCAAAACCCATACCAATACAGGGGCCGCAGGCACTTTCGAGCAGGCGGGCGCCGGCACCGATGAGAGCGGACAATGAACCTTCGTCGGCCAGCATGCGTAACACCTGGCGCGAACCCGGGGCGATACCAAGTGACAGACGCGGATTTACAGTTTTGCCCTTGATTATCTGAGCTGCGCGGGTCAGGTCAGTATAGCTCGAATTCGTGCAACTGCCGATCATTACCTGATCGACATCGAGGTGTTCGAGTTCGCTGATCGGTTTGACCACATCGGGCATATGCGGACAGGCGGCCAGAGGCACGACCTGAGCCAGATCGATGTCGATAACACGATCGTAAGTCGCATCGGGATCGGCCTTGAGCTCGACCCAGTCAGCTTCACGACCCTGCGCCTTCAAAAAGCGCCGGGTTTCGTCATCGCTCGGGAAAATCGAAGTAGTAGCGCCAAGTTCGGCGCCCATATTGGTGATAGTAGCTCGCTCGGGCACGGTCAGCGTCGCGACGCCTGGGCCGGCGTATTCATAAACGTAACCCACCCCACCCTTCACCGTTTCGCGGCGCAGGATTTCGAGAATGACGTCTTTGGCAGCAACCCAGGGCTGCAGTTTACCAGTAAGGTTTACCTTTACCACCATCGGCATCTTGAGGTTGAAAGCATGTCCGGCCATCGACATCGCGACGTCGAGACCGCCAGCACCTATAGCCAGCGAACCTATGCCACCGGCAGTCGGAGTGTGGCTGTCTGAGCCGATAAGAGTCTTGCCTGGCTTGGCAAAACGCTCGAGATGCAGCTGATGGCAGATCCCGTTGCCGGGGCGCGAAAAAACGATGCCGAACTTGTCTGCGATCGTCTGCAGAAAAATGTGGTCATCGGGATTTTTGAAATCCATCTGCACGGTGTTGTGGTCGACATAACTCACTGAAAGTTCGGTGCGCACGCGCGGCACGCCGAGAGCTTCGAACTGCAGGTAGGCCATGGTGCCGGTGGCATCCTGGGTGAGCGTCTGATCCATTTTGATGGTGATCGGACTTTTGGCGGTCATTTCGCCGCTGGTCAGGTGGGCCTTGATGATCTTTCTCGTCAGATTTAACGACATTTCCTTCTCCTTGGCTTCAATCTTTTTGTTCGCTTCTAAAGCAACTCCCTTTTCTGCTCGCAGAAAAGGGGGTCTGAGTCACTAATTTCAGTTTTGCGGTTCAAGCATGGCGGTCGGGCTGCCTCGTCACAACTGCTTGCTGTCAGTCGCCGGGGTGGTCACGGCCTCTTTTCGAAATTCGATATTCTTGAGGGGAACATCGACGATGATGTCTTCGTTGCCATCGAGCTCGGCAGGCGCAAGCGGGTCTCTGCCGGCCGAGAGCACCTTGACCAGGGTTATGGCTGTGTGATCGGGGCAGTTGCCTGCTTCATCCTGTTCGTAGCCACATTCAGGGCAACGATAGATATCGGGCATAAAAGATGCAGTCTGGTCAGATTCCTGCAGAAACATCGGTTCTTCTTTTTTAACTTCTGCAGACTCATCTTTGTTGCTCTTCTTGGCGCGTACCTTGAGCTTATCGCGCGGCGTCGTCTCTTTTTTGCGGCTTTCCTGAGCAAATACCCGCCGCGCCGGCTCAAGCGAAACCACGTCTAAACCAGAAAACCCTGCGCCGATAATGGCGAACAGGGCTATCGTAAAATACCTTTTTCGGTCAGTCATTTTCCTGAATTATCTGCATGACAGCCGCCGGGTCTTTGGCTTCCAGCAATGAGTTCTTGAAATCATCGCTGCGCAGCAGACGTGAAATCTTGGCGAGAAGCTTGAGATACGGCCCACCGGAAGAAACCGGAGCAAGCAGCATGAAAATGAGATTGACCGGCGAGTTGTCGATCGCTTTAAAATCGATACCTTCTTCTGATCTGAAAAATGCCACAGTTAAATCTTTGATGGCACTCGAGCGGGCGTGCGGCATTGCAATGCCACCACCTACGCCGGTAGTTCCCAACTTTTCTCTTTCGAAAAGCGCGTCTTTGAGAGCGGCTGGCTCCTTGATAGCACCTGTTTTTTCGAGTGAGGAAATGAACTTTTCGATAGCCTGATCTTTGTTTTCTGCTTCGAAATTGAGGAAAACCAGGTCTTCCTTCAGTACGTCAACCAATTGCATTGTTTTACCCTCCGGGTAGATGAGGTTTATGATGTGATTATACGAACAGGAATTCAGGAATGCAATAATTTTTGCAGCGTTTGCAAAAAATGTTTTGAGCAGACGTCATTCGAGGTTGACCAGCAGCAGGTTGACGGTCTGGCCGCGAACGACCCGCAAAACCGCCTGAGACCCAGGTTTAAGCTGTGCCGCGACCTGCTCGAAATCCTGTTCATTGAGAACCGGGGTGCGGTTTATCTGCTGAATGACGTCACCGGCTCTGAGACCGGCTTTGCCGGCAGGAGAATCAGACGAAACCATTGTGATTACGCAGCCCTGATCAACATAGAGAGAATAGTTCCGCGCCAGAGCGCTATCGACTTTTTTTACGGTCACCCCAAGCGGACTTTTGCTCGCCGGGTTTTCCCAGAATTCGACATCGAAGGTGCCAGTCTTGCCTTTGCGAAAAATCTTGATCTGAGCCTTTTCGCCAACCCTCTGCTCATCGAGAACCGAATGAAAGTCATCGAGCCCCTTGATTTTCCGGCCATGAATCTCCACAATGACATCACCGGGCACGACGCCGGCTCGATATGCGGTCGAATCTTTAATAACATCGGTGACCAGCACGCCTTCGAGCGGAATCTCGAAATATTTCGCGAGTTCTGGCGTTATCGCCTGCACGGTTACCCCGAGAAAGGCCTTTTTGACACGTCCGTAGGCGAGCAGGTCGCCAACGATGCGCTTGGCCAGATTGACGGGAATTGCGAAACCTATTCCCTGCCCATAGGGAATGATCGCGGTATTGATACCGATCAGTTCACCGCTGGTGTTGAGCAGCGCCCCGCCTGAATTACCAGGGTTGATCGAAGCATCGGTCTGAATCAGATCTTTGTAACTGCGCTCACGATCGACCGACAGGTCGCGGTTCACCGCCGAAACCACGCCGGTAGTGACAGTGATACCGAGGCCGAAGGGATTACCAATGGCCACGACCCACTCGCCTACCCGTAGAGCTGATGAATCGCCGATCGGCACATACGGCAGCACTTCGTCGGCGTCGACCTTGAGCACGGCGAGGTCGGTACGCATATCCTTGCCGATCACCCGGGCTTTGTAATCTTTTCCGGAACCCAACTTTACCAGAATCTCATCAGCTCCGGCGATGACGTGTTCATTGGTCAGCAGATGCCCTTCGGGGCTGATCAATACACCAGAGCCGTTGCCACGCTGTGGAATGACATTATTGAAGCC
>JAKJFO010000102.1 GCA_022704885.1 Candidatus Rifleibacteriota bacterium
TGCGGCAGCATCATGGTGCCGAGCATCAGCATGAAAGCCAGATCTTTGAGGGGAAAGTCAAAGAAAGCAAAGGCGTATGCCGCTAAAGATGCAAAAAACAACGATACTGCGGTAACCGTGATGGTTACGAACAGGGTGTTGAGAAAGAAACGGTAGAATGGCTGTGCTTTCCAGGCGTAGACGTAGTTGTCATACCATTTAAAAGGAGCACGTACTTTTTTGTCACGTTCTGCTGCCGGTTTCTCCTGCTCTTTATCCCAGAGGCGCTGGCGCTCGGCGCGGCGCTCGATGCGATCGCGGTCTTCCTGCGAATTGAGCATATCAGGCCGCGCGACGTCGGGCAGAAGAACGATTTCTTTGCTGGTCGTAAGAATCTCGTCATCGCCCTTGAACGAGGTCGAGATCATCCAGACGAAGGGGAACAGCATGAAGAAACCGCCGATGATGAGCAACGTATGAATCGCGACATGGGCGGGGTTTTTAACTTTGAGTGTGTTCTGCATGTTTATACCCCTTATGAATAGTGCACTTTCTTTTCAAGATACAGCTTGTTGAAAAGAGTGCAGGCGAAGATGATCATGAACAGCGTAAAGGCAATGGCGAGGGCGTAGCCAAATTCGAACTGTTCAAAGGCTTTGCGGTAGAGATAGTAGACGATGACCATGGTGCTCTTGAGCGGGCCGCCACGAGGGGTCATCATGTAGACCTGAGAGAACACCTGAAAAGAGCCGATGGTCGAAATGGTGAAGACGAAAAAGGTTGTCGGCGAAAGCAGCGGCCAGGTGATATGGCGAAACTGCTGCCAGCGGCTGGCGCCATCGATGCGGGCTGCTTCGTAGAGGTGCTTGGGTATGTTCTGCAGGCCGGCCAGAAAGATGATGACATTGTGGCCGAGGCCTTTCCAGACACTCATCAAAATGATGCAGGGCATTGCCCAGAACGGGTCCTGCAGCCATGTCTGTGGATTTATGCTGAAAATATCGAGAACCTTGTTGAGAAGACCGAAATCGGGGTGATAGATAAAGTTCCAGACGATGGCTACGGCGTTGATCGAGGTAATTACCGGGATAAAATATACCGTGCGGTAAAAGCCAATGGCTGAAATCGGGTTGTTCAAAAGCATGGCTATCAACATCGAAAAGAAGATCGACAGTGGCACGCTGATGGCAGCGTAATAGACGGTGTTCCACAGCGATTTGTAGAACATCGGGTCGTCGGCGAGGCGCAGATAGTTGGATGCTCCGACGAACTCGGGGGCGCCGATCAGATCCCATTCGTAAAAACTCACCGCCAGTGAGTAAAAAATGGGAAGCACGTGAAAAATGACCAGTATGACTATTACCGGCATCAGATACAGGTAAGCTGACCAGTCTTTGTTGCGTTTATTTGCCATTGCTCTTGTTGTCCTGACTAGTGGTTTAAAAACGGGCGCCGCTTACCTGATGCATAAGTGGCGCCCGTAAAAGTCTGTTATCTTCTGTTGCGTCTGCTGGTTGGCTGCTTTGCCAGCTGGCGAAGCAGGGTGTCCCAGAGCAGCGGGGTTTCATGAGTAAACGGGGGCGGTCCGGGCATCGACATGTTGATGTCGCTGTCAGGATACTGATAGTCGGTAAAGTTGCAGGTGCCGATCATTACCAGAGTGCCATTGACCACTTTTTCAATGGCCATGATCGGAATCGGCATGCCTTTCGGATAAAGAACCGCCGGAACCCGCTTGTCGCCATCTTTGTTGAAGCTTTCGGGGTTGGCGCTGACAAGTATTTCGACGCCGGCTTCTTCGGTCAGAGGCTGGTTGTTGCGGTCGATGAGCGAGCAGGTACCCCAGGTAATAGCAGTAGTTACGCCTTTGGTCACCGGGTGATCTTTTTTGATACCACGTGAGAGAACGCCCCAGGGCTTGTTGGTTTTGTTCTTTTCATCCCAGACCTGGTCGTCGTTAAAGCGCATCACGGCGCCAATTTTGCCAAGAACGAAATTGAGCGTGGCGGTGCCGCGCAGTTTCGATGAATCCCAGGCGGCGCCCATGATCAGGTTGCCGCCAGCCATGAACCAGTCAGCGATAGCCTGAGCTTCGGTGTCGATATAACGAAATGACGGGTCGGGCAGGATGAGCGTGCCAAAATTCTTGAGCATTTCGGGCTTGATCAGGTTGAGGGTGAAATAAACCTTCAAACCATTGCGCTGCATATGCTTTTCGAAGGTTTTCATCTTGTCTGACGAAGCGTTGCCATGAGCGGCATCGATCAGAATATTGATCGCCTTTTCAGAAGCATTGGCCTCGTTATACATGGGAACTATACGAGAGGGAACGCGCTTGCCGGTTTCTTTGCCGGTGGTCCAGGCCAGGGCGTTGTAAGCCAGCTGAGGATGTGAATACATGAATGAATCGTAGCTGTCGTGCAGCTTGTTCTTGCTGCCGTTGGGGCTGCCAGTGCCGTCATCGAACGGAGAGCTGTCGCCGATGGCGATGACGCGGCCTTTGCCATATTCTGCCGCTACGACATAAGGTGCTTTGGTTATACGGCTGTCGATAAGACCGACAGCTTTGCCATCGCCTTCGACGATGTCGAAGGTCGAACCGGCCCAGGCACCAACCGCGCGAACGCCAAACATGGCCGGGTGGCTGCTGTTATAGGAGCCGGAAAGAGGCGATTCGTAAATAGTGTTTTCCTGAAATTTGAAACCGAACTTTGGCACGAAGACGTTGAATATTTTTACCGCATCCCAGCCGTTGTTGTTGCGGTCGGCACCGGCGTGGTCGCCGATGATGAACAGGCCGCCACCGTTGTTGACGAATTCGAGAATCGCGGTTTGCTCTTCGGCCGAATAAGGATTGTTGGGTTCAGCGAGAATGATAGCCTGAAAATTTTTGAGCAGTTCGCTGCTGATAAGCGCACCACGGCCACCGAACTTGCTGAGGCTGGTAACGACGAAGCCATTTTCTTTGAGCATGTCGGCCATCTCAGAGTAAGCGCCTTCCGGTATCCAGTCGGCATTGCCTGCCGTCTGGGCGTGTGTGTCGTCATAAAGAACTTCGGCGCCGTTGACTGCTGCACAAACCGTCAGCAGCAAAAAGGCCATCATCAAAAAGCTGATCTTTTTCATTCGCCTTCCCCCTTGCCATATTTTGAGTCTAGACAGTATAAGAAAAAACGACAAAAGAGGCAAGTTTATTGCGAAAAATCAGCTGTGTCGAGGTTTTGCTTCAGTTTTCGACGTTGACCAGCCCTTCGACGATTCGGCGCAGGTCGCCCGACCAGAGGTTGAGCGGGCCATTAAAATTGGCGAGCATGAAGATGCGGCTGATGTCTTTGTTGAACCGGAGCAGTCTCAGGTTGTATTCTTCGAGAAACTTCAGCAGCAGCGTCATTTTTGCAGCCGGAATATCGCTGAACACCGAAACATTGCTTTCGGGAAAGGGGTAGGGCGATTGACGATGATTGTAGACATTCTGTTGCTGGCTGATATCGTCTGGGCGCCGGAGGCCGATAAACCAGATGTTTTCGAACTTGTCGGAAAACAGGTTGTTGCTGTGATTGAAGCCGGCATCGTAGATGTTTTTGAACTTGCCGTCAAGATTGCGAAAAACGTAGAGATACTTCATTGGCAGCGCCGATGGTGCGCTTACCGCTTCTTTTGCCCCGGTGTCGCGGCTGACAGAAGTTGTCGGGCCGGCTGTGATATTGGCGGTGAATGCAGAGCTGAGGTCCCAGAATGGTGTGTTGAGGCGCTTGCTCATGAGCCGGCCTTCGAGGTAGAGAACGCGGTCGTTGGTCCAGAATGAGACGAGTTTGATGGTGTTGCGTGACTCTACCCGCTGTGCATGATCTTCGTTAACCGAAAAGTCTGGTTTGATGCGATAACGATGCAATACGCACTTGCGATAGTCAAGATCATCGAAGATGTAGCGCTGTCTGGCCTGACCGATCACTTCGACCAGTGCGAACGAATCGCTGTCATCAGACCAGATGATCTCGGCGACTTCATTGGGAACTCTGACAGCATGCATCACCACTTTGTTGGACTTGAGATCGAGCAGATGTACCGACCTCGCTGAAGTCAGCATAAGGCGGCTGCTGTCAGGTGACCAGCAGATATGCGGGTTGATAAAGTCTGCTTCATCTGCGATTTCTGACTCGCCGATTTTGAGGGTTGCAGCTGCATCGGCGTCGTAGAGAAAAAAGCTGCGTTCCATGGTTTCGTTGTTAAGCAGCAGACCGGCCAGCAGAGGCCTGTGTGGAGCCCATTGCATTGTCAGGAGAATCAGATTGTCATTGTCGAACAGCCGTTTGCTTGTGCTTGCCGTTAATGACATGATCATCGGTCGCATGCCGTCTGTGAAGGCCAGATACCTGCCATCACCCGAAGCACTGAGGTCGGCATACCAGGTGCGTGCCTGATCGAGTAAGAGTTCAGCCCGGCAGACATTGTCGGCATCGTTCATCAGAAAAAGGCGATTACTGCGCTGAAAGGGTCTTGCGGTAATGACCCGGTTGTCATCCACTACGCAGAAGTCGGTGTCTGGTTCGAGGCTTTTTTGAAAATATGAGTGATTGATCAGTTCTGTGCGCATCGCTATTTTGCTGACCGGGCGCGGCAACTGATCGGGTATGGAAAACAGCGACTCGGCGTTTTCCAGATGGTAGGTGGCATCGGTTACATCGCGATCCTTGAAATGCTGGTTGATCTGGTTAAGGCAGCTGTTCAAGCCCGTCTCACGTAATCGCAGCAGTCTGCTGTCATCTGTTCCAGCTTCGACTGCCAGGTCAGGTGCATAGACCAGGCGCAGTGAAGTGCCGGTAGCGATTTTTTGAAGTCTGCCGAGGTATTGCATGTAATTCTCAAACAGGTTTACCAGCAGATTCAGACGAGGAACTTCGATATTGCTGGGGTTCTCAGAATTGATGCCTGAACGCAATGGTGGCTGAAATACGAGTTCTATGGAAGGCATTCTGAAGCTGACTGCCTGTTCGTTGATCTGTGCCGTCGCCAGCGCTGGTAGCAAAGCTGTAAGTATCGCTATTGTCAGGCAGGTTGTCAATTTCGACTGAGTGTTTGAAAAGTATCGGTGTATCATCATTTTTCTTCCTTTTTGCCGGTCTGCAGACTGGTAAAAATTTCTTCGATCAGGCCGTCGACGAGTTGATCCATGGGCAGACTTCTGACAACCTTGCCATTTTTGAAGATCAGACCGCTGTCTTTGCCGCCGGCTATGCCAAAGTCAGCCTGCTCGGCTTCTCCCGGTCCATTCACCGCACAGCCCATCACCGCGACCTGAAATGAATCGCTGATCCCTGACAGTCGCTGCTGAACCTTGCGCGCGATTTCCTGCAGTGGTATCTGGCAGCGCCCGCAGGTCGGGCAGGAGACGATAACCGGGCCAGACTTGCGCAAACCGGCTGCCTGCAGAATTTTATGGCCGGTTACCACTTCCAGAGCCGATTCACCAGTAAGTGAAACCCTGATCGTGTCGCCAATGCCCTGTAACAGCAGGCTTCCGATGCCCATGGCCGATCTGACGATTCCATCTTCAGGCAATCCAGACTCGGTTACGCCGAGGTGAAGCGGGTAATCGCAGGCCGCCGCCGCGATTTTGACAGCTTCACACATTGTCTGCAGATCGAAGGCTTTGATAGCGATTTTGATCAACTCGAATCCGCACTTTTCGAGCAGTTTTACTTCGTTCATCGCTGATTCGGCGAGCCCAGCCGCAGTTACCCCGCCATATTTGAGTTTAATCGCAGGGTCGAGCGATCCTGCGTTGACGCCGACTCTGATTGGCACCTGCCAGTCGGCTGCAGCTGCGGCGACCTCGCGTATTTTTTCCTCACTGCGAATGTTGCCGGGATTCAGCCGCAGCCCGTGTACGCCATTCTGTATGGCGTCAAGAGCGAGCTGATGATCAAAATGAATATCGGCAATGACGGGTATGGGCGAGCTGCTGCAGATTTCCTTGAGAGCTTTGGCAGCTGCGGCATCGGGCACAGCCAGTCGGATTATGTCACAGCCAGCCATTCTGAGATGGTTTATTTCGCTCAGGGTTGCCGCAACGTCTCGTGTATCTGTTTTGGTCATGCTTTGCACGCTGATCGGCGCATTGCCTCCGACAGCGACTCTGCCAACCATAATCTGTCTGCTTTTTCGTCTTATCTGATTCTTTTGATTCATAGCTGACCTGCCGTAATAAATGTTATGTCATCAGAGAAATTTTGATAGGTCAAGGATTTTATTGCATCAGAAATTTTCTGATGCAGATTCCTGCGATCGCCTGCGAGTTCTGCGATATACTGTTCGAGCGTTTTGCCGTGCAGTTGCTCGAAGGCTTTGTAAACACCATTGGTAGAGCAGAAAAGCAACTCGTTCTCGCCAAGTTCGAATGAAAGACACTGCGGTTCGAATTCTTCAAGATAGCCGGCCGGGCGTGAATCTGACTCGAACAGGCGGCGCATGCCTTCAGCAGAAATTACCAGAGGCGACGGATTGCCGGCGTTCGCCAGTTCGATGCGACGACTTTCGATTCTGATAATGGTGGCGGCCGAGCAGAGCTGCTGCGAGAACCGACGCAGCACCAGGTTCAACTGCCGCAGCTGGTTGCGGTTGTCGCCAAAGCAGCGCATGACGCCAAATATTATGTTCAGAGTGAGAACCGCCTGGATACCATGGTGAAAAGCATCGTAGATGCCGATAAAGCTGTTGTTATTGTCTTCGCAGACATCGATCATGTCGCCCTTTATTTCTGAAGACAGTGAGGCGAAACACGCGATCGGCATTCCAGCAAAGCTGGAGACGTTTTCGGCCGAAATTGCCTGCAGCATTTTCTTGGCCCAGTCAATTTCCTGACTGACCTTTTCCTGATCGATGAGTCGGCTGATCATCTCGATATTCGACAGAAGATGTGGAATTTCGCTGACCAGGCCCAGAACCAGGTTTACTTCTGTCGTCGTATAGGGAACCCTGGTGTTCTTGGCATTGAGCAGCAGAAATCCGTAATGGCGCTCGCTGTCGGCAATATTAAAAAGATGTCGAATGTCCTGGCTCTTGAGTTTGCGTGCTATATCGGCCATTGCATGGTTTTCGGTGTTTAGAAAATGCTGAATAGCGGCGTCGATCTCGTTGGCATCCGGTGGTAACGCCGCAAATTCCGGGTTGATTTCGCACCCGGTAAGAGTTGACGGGACGCTGATCTGTTGCTGGTTCTCAAGCTGCAGCCGGGCACCCGAATAATCAAGCACCAGATGCAGTTCACTCAAAAAGCGCGAAAAAAGCCGGGTTTTATCTGGCATTTTGCGAAGCTCAGCCAGCATCGTCTGCATGACGGTTGCCGAATCGAAGGTCTGTCTGCCGAAAAAACGGTCTACCATTCTTATCAGAAAATCCTTTACGGGTGAAAAGATTGCGGCAATGATGAGAATGGTTATCACCTTGCTCCACAGACTCGAGAAGTCGAGTATATTCTGCATCAGTTCCTGAAAAAGCTCCATGGTTCCGGCCATGATCGCAGTAAGCAGCGTGTAGACAAGACCGGTCGAAAAGATCAGGTCGATTTCCATCAGGTTGTAGCGCAGCATGGTGTATGCCAGAATAATGCTCATGATAATGCTCAGCACCGGAAACAACCCGAAAGAATACATGGTCGTGCCACCGATGAACCATTTGCTGAGGGCGATGATTATCGATCCGGCCGCGACCGGCAGCAGCATTGCCGCGAACGTGTAGCGCAGTCGTCGCATTTGTATCGTTGTTTCAGCTTTTTTGCGGCTGTTTGAAAGAGTCGACAGCGACAGAAAAAGATAGGCGATGATCACGCCCTTGACCACGAATTCATAGCGGCCGAGTTCGAGCGAAAAACCTTCTGCAATGCTTGCGAAGTTGCTGATCAGTTTCCCGGTCCAGAGCAGATAAAGAAGAGCGGCAGCAGGAAGAAAATAGCCGATCAGATGGCGGTGACTTTTGATTATACTGGCTTCTGGCTGATTTTCAGGGTAAACAGCGGTAAAGATACAGAATACGTAGGTAAGCAGCAGCGCCGGAGTGAACAGCAGTTTTATGCCGAATTCATCGACTCCATGGTAGATAAGATATAATTCTGCCGCGCTCCACGCACAAAAGAGCAGCAACTGCAGGCTGAACAGGCGGTTTTCGTTCTTGCGCGGGTCTTTGGCCATGACCACAAAGGCCAGGGTGCCCTGAATGATGATTGCACAGATTCCGAGAAAGGCAGGAAAATTCATTATCTGAATTTCCAGTTCGGCTGTCGGATCCTGGTTGAAGCAGGTCGCAGACTGACGCTGGTTACGACTACCGCTGATTCACGCTGGTGAGTGAAATCGAGTTTTATCCTGATCAGGCTGATGCGCTGCCTTTGCCCTGAATCGTTGGAAATCATGTCGAACGGATAGAATGACCATCCTACCGGGCTTACCGGGTCATTTCCTTCGTAAAATGGCTGAAATACGTCTTCGCCGATTTTGTCGAGTGCCAGCAATTTGACCGGATTTTCGCGGTTTTCGGTACGCCACAGCACATGCTGTTTTTCGCTGCGTTCGATTTCGTATGAAACTGTTACCAGGGCGTCTTCGCCTGGGTCCGGGTTGGCAGCAGAATACTTATAACAGCGCATTTTTACGAGGTCGGGTTTGATCTCGAGAATTTCTTTGCTGTTGCGCAGATCGCTGGTGATGCGTTCCATCTTGTTTCTGATCTCTGAATTCAGAAGCAGCTGTGAAGTACCCTTCTGCACGGTTGACATACCGGTAGTCTGCATCAGATAAAGAACGCCGCCGACCAGAACGGTGAGCGACATGCCGAGAAGAACCTCGACCAGAGTAAAACCTCTGCCAGTTCTGAATGCTTTCATTTGTGCTGTCCTATCAGAGTTGCCAGTTCAGCTATTTTTTTGCCTTCTTTGTCGAATACCAGAACGGTAATCTTTTTGGTCTTCGACGGCAAGGCAGATTCGCTTATGCGCTCGACCTTGACCACGCGACGGTAGTTGATGTAGTCAGGCGGGTAGGTCTGCAGATTGCGCAGGTAGGCTTTGGGGTATGCAATTTTCAGGCGTGTCCAGGTCATTTTAAGTTCACTGTCTTTGAGTGACTCGTCGGTGAATACGTCTGAAAAATAATTTTCAAAGGCACTGTCATTGTAATAAGGCTCGTCAAAGCCCTGGCGATCCTGATAGACGTCGCGAAAATTTTCATAGTCGGATTTGATCTGGTCGTAGGGCAGGCTTTTGATTTCTTCGATTTTCTCACGGGCCAGATTGTAGGCGAGAACGTGCTCAGCGTTATCCTGACTGCCACGCACCCCGAACATGAACATATTGGTGAACGGCAAGGCCAGCACTCCAACCAGCGACAGAACCACCAGAATTTCGACCAGTGTAAAACCTTGGTTAAAGCAGGTTTTTGGGGTCTTGCCTGTAGTTTTCATCACATTGCCTCCGGGGCAATTCTCACCTGGTTTCTGCCTTTGCTTTTCGCTACATACAGGGCTTTGTCTGCTTCTTCGATCATCTCTTCAAGGCTGATGTCGCGTGCATGTAGAGCGGTTATACCTATTGATGCAGTAACCCGCATCGAGTCATTTTTGAATGCATATTCGGCCCCTTCGATTGCCTTGCGAATGCGTTCGGCAACGACGAAACCATCTTTGATGCCGGTCTGCGGAAGAATGACTGCCATTTCTTCGCCGCCGTAGCGGCCTGGCGTATCTACCGATCTGATGCTTTCCATTATGCGCTGGGCGGTCTCGCGCAGAACGAAGTCGCCAGCCTGATGACCGTAGGTGTCGTTGAACTTTTTGAAATGGTCGATATCAAGAAGCAGAACGCTGACTTCGAGCTGATAGCGCTTGGAGCGGTTGATCTCTTTTTCGAGGGTTGCGAGAAAAAAGCGTCTGAGATAAAGCCTGGTGAGACCATCGGTGATTGCCTGTTCAAAGAGGCGTTGTTTCTCGATGATCAGCGACAGGTGATGGCGCAGCGTCTCGATAAAGCTCTTTTCATCTTCTGAAAGGTTCAGCTTTTCTTTGCCACGCTCTTTTGGGAAAACCAGGTAGATGGCACCGAATTTTTTTTCTTCGAAGAACAGCGGAACGCCGAGGACATAGCGCTCGAGCACCGCGCTGTATTCGGCTATCGACTGCAGAGTCCGAAGTGAGTTTTTGACGCAGCTTCTGATCGCTTCACTCTCCTTCTGGTCGAGGTGTTCGGCGAGGTATACGCTGTCAGCGCCTTCACCTTCGTTATACCAGGATGTGCCGGAACTTTCGGCGTTGAGATGCTTTTGCAGATTACTCGCGGCCAGATCGAACACCTCGCGCTGACTGTGTGTCGTAGATGCCTTCTGGGTGAGGTTATAAAGAACAGTTAACTCGGTGAGCCGATTGCGAAGTCTACGAGTCATTGCGTTGAAAGTTGTCGACAGTTCACCAAGTTCGTCGCGGGCAAACATCGGCAGTTCGAGGTTAAGATCTCCGCCAATGATGCTTTTGGCGCCGTCAGAGAGGACGGAAACCGGAGTGAGAAATTCGCGTATCAGAATGGTAATAAGAAATATCGATGCAGCCAGGCTTAAAGCCAGGCCAACGAAGACCATTATGTAGGTCATCTGTATGGTGTCGGTAATTTTGTGCCAGCTGAAACGCGCTCCAATAAAGAAATCGCTGGTATTGACACCGCGGCAGACCGCTACCAGCATTCTATCGTTCTCGTCATTGACGCGATCGGTTTCGACAATGTTCGAGATTCGCGTGGTAGAAAGCATGGGCAGCAGATTCGCCTTGAATGTGGGCGACAGGCGTGGCATGGCATCTGAGATGTCGTCTTCCTTGAGAATAATCATTTCGCTGTCGATGCCGAGGCGGTGCTGCTGCGAAACCACCTGTTTCAGGTAGTTTCGATCGAGTTCGGTCTTGTCGAGAGTCGCGATGATCGCATAGCGTTTTTTATCGTTGAGCGTCAGTACGTCGGTATAAACGAAATTCTGCCGGCTGGTTCCGGGCCAGACCACCAGATGCATGTTGCCGGTTTTGCGAGTAATGCGCTCGAAAAGGTTTTCAGCTGTTGAAGACAGATTGGCTGGAACTGAGCTGTCGGTATCGCTGCCGGCTGCCAGAATGCGCATTCCCAGCTCTTTTATGAACATGCGGTTTCCGTTGTCCGCTTTGAGATTGTCGATGTCGAATTCAATACTGCCGTCGAGTCCGATCAGATAAAAACTTTCCAGCTGCTTGAAACGGTTGAACTCAAAAAAGGTTTCGTGCATTTTCTGCTTGTCGAGCGTTTGCACTTCCGGCAGATTTTTGAGCGACTTCAGCCACTCGGTGGTGGTTCTGTAGTGATCGAGGGTTGAGTGATCGATTTTTTTTACCAGCTCGACCAGCTCTGTTTCTGCCTCCTGGCTGAGCAGACGTTCCTGGCTCATCGCAAACTGTACGCCGAGAAAGATCAGAATAGAAACAGGCAGCTGCATGCAGAGCAGGAACAGACCAGCCAGTTTTTTGCGCAACGACAGCCCTGTCGTCGACGCAAGCTTGTAGGCCTGATAAAAGCAGATCATTGCCAGAAGCATCACGATCAGGCCAGCAGTTCGCGCACTGTTCTTCTGTGATTCGGAGGCAAGTCGCTGAGATTTTGTCGAAAAAACCGCGAAAATGTTTACCGAAGTGCTCTCTGCCAGAGGCTGAACAAAGAATACCCAGTCGTCATAATAGATCGGATTTTTCAGTCCGTCGATAAATAGCCCGACACCCTGTTTGGCAGCTTCGAGAAGACCCGGGTAGGAGAGTTCGATTTCGCCGCTGGTTCGATCGAAGAAGCCGTTGCTGAACTCTGGAGTCGCACTGGGGTCATGCAAAAGAACCTGAGAAAGCCCGAAGGTAACCGGAAGATTTTTGAGCGGGATGAAAACCATGAAGCCGCCCTGATTATTGTCCTGGTTATTGATGAAATCCCAGTAGAAGAACGTTTCAGAGGTTGACAGATAACTGCCGATCATGACATTAGGAGTTGTGAAAGCGCGCGTAAACGAAAAGGCACGGCCAGTCAGCGGTATCAGTTTTGCAAAGAATTCGGCGTGATCTTTCTCAAACTGCTCGATCTGATGAAGAGTCTGCAGATTAGCGCCAGCCGCGAAATCACTATGGGTATTGAGCAGAATTTCGATCAATTTTTCGAGCTGCTCAGGCTGCAGGTCGCTTTGTCTGACAGCCGAAAGTTCTTTCTCGAACTTGCCGTCTTTGTTCCATGCAATCATGCTGGCATTTTCAGGGAGCTCTTCCATGAGAGATTCTCTCAGAACGGCGTTCCTGTCAGGCTCTGTGATGTTGCGGCGCAGGCCGTCGCGATAACTCTGCAGCTGCTGCAGAAATATCTGGCGATTGGTTGCCTTGCTGCCGAACGAAGTCAGTTCACGATGAAATATCTTGATGATACTGTCGCGATTGCGGGCGAACTGCTCGTCAATGTAACGGGTGTAGCATTCGTAGTAGACAAGAATCGGCAGAGCCGCGAAAAATACGAAAAGAACCAGCCATGCGGTCGGCTGGCTTAATCGCGATTTGAAATCTGTCTTGTTTCCGGTTTTGAGGTTCATAATTTTGCTGGATTTTGCATGCTCGTCATGATAGAGAATAAACAGGCTAATTTATAACATCAGGAGGATGCAAATGTCTATTGGCAATAAAATCAAATTATTCGTTCTGCCGGCAGTCTTCCTTCTTGCTTCGGCAATGACTGCGTCTGCACTTTCCATAAGGGTTGTCGAAGGCGGCATTCCGCTTGTCGATCCGCAGGAAATGATCGAAGAGGGCATCAGAAAAGGAAGTGTCGATCTTTTGCGTCAGGCATGGCGACATTATGAAGATTCTCTGCTCTTCAACGATAAGGAAGCCAAGACTGCATATCTCGAACTGGGCAAGATATATTTTCATCTCTCTCTTCTAGGGTATTCTACACAGTCTGAATTCGACACGGCAGAACACTATGCCCGCGAAGCTGTCGCCCGTGATCCTGAAAGTTCAGACGCCCATCGCGCGCTGGGGCTTATCTTTGCCGGTCGGGGCGCATTTCTCGATGCTTACGAGGAACTGACTCTTGCCTTGTATCTCAACCCTGGCAATGAGTTTCTTATTTACGACCTGGCGGCCTTGCATCTCGCTCTGCGTCAGCCGGCCAAAACAATCGAGTATCTCGAAGGCCGCAATCACAAAAATGGCTGGCCCTATGTCGTTCTGGCCATGGCCTGGACACAGCAGGAACAGCGCGGAAAAGCCATTCTGAACCTGCTCAAGGCAAAAAAGCTTGGTTACTCAGGCTACTGGGTCGATACTATGCTGGCTCAGCTGTCAGATGAGGTTAAACTGTCGTTCGAACGCTGACTTTGCCTACAGGCTTCGATAAACTACGAATATCACCAATACGATTCCGCTCATTATCAGAATGGTACTGAGCGGATTCATATTATAGTGGTATTTGAAGCGCTCGACCGGAGTTGGCGTATATTCAGTCCATCTCAGCAGGTCGCTGTTATGGTCCTGATAACGCTTGTTGGTCATGTATCTCTGCGTGGTTTTCGCCATTATGCGATGTTCGTGATATTGAAACGTTATGGTTTTTTCTCCATCAAGAACACCGTGTAAACTGCAATACCATTGAAAATCCTCGCGGCTGTTGCTGATCAGAAAATATTTGCAGTCAGGAGTCGGTGGAACCGGATCTTTAGGCAGGTAATCAAAACTCATCAGACTGCTTTTTACCGTGTCGTAGCGCGCCCACGGCGGCAGGTGCTCGTTGGTATCTTTCACGAATTTCGCAGTGGTCTCATTCAGCGTCTTGAGGTTCTGCCGGCACTGGTTGGTGATGAGCTTGCCGGTGTCGGCTGCCATGAGTGAAGAAGCGCCGGTCGCGATGAGCAGCCCCGCCAGCAACAGAATTGCAGTCAGATGTTTTTTCAAAGTTCCCTGCTCCTGAAGATAAAGATTGGTTTATGCAAATACAATTTATATCATTCCAGCTTGATTTTACCAGCAAAAATTAGTATTATCAGCAAAAGCCCGCGCCTATAGCTCAGTTGGATAGAGCACAGGATTCCTAATCCTGGGGTCTCAGGTTCGAATCCTGATAGGCGCGCTTTTTTGTATCCGCTATAGTTCTCGTGCTCGTTCTCTTAATCGTGCTCGTTCTCGTAATCGTGAGCGCCATCAACCTGCCATCCTGCGCGCAGTCGCAGGATCCAGAATGGCTATAAAACATGGATTCAGCGACTTCGCTCTGCTACGCGTATAATTACGGAAAAGAGCAGAATTTCTGAATTTGCAGGTCGGCTCTTGACGCTTGCTGAATATATTCTTACAATGATTGTACATCTCTTTCCATGCGTTCTGGAGGTCAAAATGAAACGAACACTGGTAATGAGCATACTTATGTCAGCGTGGCAGATACTCCTCGTGAAGGCTTCGTTCCCACCTGGAAAGCCGGCGACCGCTGGGTTCTGGAAGCATCCTATCGCGACCTTAAAGCCGAAGGCGAGGTCTGGTTGCCTCCGATACAGTGGGTTTTCCGTGTTCGCTCCATCAAGGAAAAGTATGGTCGCCAGTGCTATATCGTCCATGTTTTTCCGCGCCATGGCGAAATGAAGGTGCAGGCAATTCTCTGGCTGGCTGTCGAAGACCTCAAGCCGGTCAGAGTTATCGATGTCTTTCCAATG
>JAKJFO010000103.1:0-7331 GCA_022704885.1 Candidatus Rifleibacteriota bacterium
GCTGCTGGTGCGCCCGGTTGCAGTTCAAAATCCTCAGGCTTGAGCCTGGTCAACTTGACCGATTCGATTTCGGAGATCGATTCGATGGCATACTTGACCGCATCGTCATCGGCTTCTCCGAGCAGAACCATCTTGAAGGAAAGATCGAATTTTTCCTCTTCGATATCCTTTGTTTCAGGAACTGACTTGATAATTTCGCATTTGAGCTCTTCAAGGCTGCGGGCAACCATGAAGGCACGGGGAGCCTTGAGCAGACAGTCCGGAACCAGCGTGACAACCATAAGCATAATGTGAGAGCCACGTTGATGTGCTTCGATCAGCAGTTGCTGCTCGAATTCATTCATCGAGATATCTGCCAGCTCGAGAGCCAGTTGCGATTCTTCTGTATTCTGTGCTGTCGGCCGGGCCTCGGCAACTACTGTCGGTTTGTCTTCGGCGGCAACAGCTTTGGCTTCGACTTTGCTGGCCGCTGATTTGCCTTTAGAGGCATCGTGAAGTTTTCTGACTATGGCTTCAATGTCGACGTTCGAATCTGTGGCTTCGATGCTGTCGTTGACAAGGGTGCGCAGAACATCGAAAGTTTCAAAAATTACATCTATGATCGATGAACTGACTTCAAGCTGGTGGTTGCGCAACTGGTCGAGAATGCTTTCCATTTCATGGGTAAGGTGGGCAACTTTCTCAAAACCCATAGTGGCCGACATCCCCTTGAGGGTATGCGCGGCTCTGAATATCTCGCCGATGGCCTCCAGGTTAGTGGGGTCCTGCTCAAGGGCGAGGAGAAATTTGTCCATCAGGTCGAGGTTCTCGCGCGAACCATCGACATACATTCCCATGTATTGGGACAGATCGATGTCCATCAGTTGCCTCGGCTCATATCATTGTTTGACAGCATGCTGCATAAGAATTAAATATTATACAGTAAATCGGTATAAAATAGAAACTAATTAAATGCATTCATGCAGAAACCGAGATGATAAATGAGCATCAATATTCGGCATCCGGGAAAAGCCGTGAATTGAAGAAGTCGAAACTGGCCTTGCGAAAGTCTTCGGGAACCTTTTGCCCGTTGGTTATGTAGGCCAGCGACTTGCCAGTTTTGAACAAAAGTGCCAGAAGCGGACCTATGGTATTGGTTTCGTCGATCTTGGTGAAAATAAGATGATCGAAGCCGACTCGACCGAAACAGCGAACCGTGTCTACCATGTCGCTGTATTTGGTGTTTGCACCCAGAACCAGGTATTTTGATGCTGTTGGCAGCTTTTCGATGAATCCGCTCAACTCGCAGAGTTCATTGGTGTCTTTCTGGCAACGGCCGGCGGTGTCGACAATGATGAGATCTTTGTCCTGATGGTTGAGAAGAGCTGTGTCGATGTCATCCGGTTTGTAGAGGATTTCCATTTCTGCGCCGATGATTTCGGCGAACTGCTGCAGATGATTCACCGCGCCGATTCGATAGGTATCCATGGTGAAAAGCGCTATCGACTTCTGATTGCGGGGGCAGACGCCATAAGCCGCTGCCAGCTTGGCAATTGTCGTTGTCTTGCCAACTCCGGTCGGGCCGATCAGCACAACCGTTGTCGGGCCGTTTTTGCGCTTGAATTCTATTTCAGGCGAAAATTTCAACTTCTGCTCAAACCACTGGCAGGCAGCTCGCAGAGCTTCTGTTGGCTCTCTTAACGCGCTTGCCGGCAGATTATCCTTGAGATCGAAAATGATCTGATCCGCTATTTCGCTGGGAGTTTCCATGGCCAGTAAGCTCTTTTTTACCTCAAAAAGTCCCTTCGGCAGGTCGGCAACCTTGCGCTCTAGAGCTGCTCCAGATTCCCGGTTGAGGTTCTGCAGCATGGCAAATATCTGATTAACTCGGTCTTCCATCGCTGATACCATCATTCTCATGTCGTCTGACGAAGCTTCTGAGCGCGTTCTGGGTTGTGCCATCGCTTGCTGCTTTTTATCTTCAGGCTTTGGAAGTATTTTTTCGCGACGTTGTCTTTCGTCTTTCACCGCCATTATTTCTGCCAGCAGATTCTGTATCTGGTGCGGTTCGAGACCAGGGTCGTTTATGCTTTGTGGTTGCGGCTCATCGTCGCCTTCCTGAATCGATCTCAGTCCATGGACTTCGCGGCTGTTATGTGACAGTTTCTGCGCCGCGTAGGCTCTTATTCCCGGAGTGTAAGCCGGGGCTTTTTCCATGACCGCCGAGGCTTCGGTTTTTTTTGCAGATGCCGGTGCCGGGCTGGTTGCCGGTGTGCGGATCTGGTTCTTGTCGTTACCGGGAATGACAGGAGCCCTGGGAACGCTGACTTCGACAGACGGCAATGGTCGTGACGGCGCATCGTTTACTGAACGTACCACTGGCTTGCGATCGAGAATCCCAATTGTCAGCTCAACCAGTTCCTTGGTGCCGAGACCGAGATAAATAGGATGCTTTACCCGCTTCGAGGTCAGAACTTCAAAATTACCCTTGCCGTATTTGTTTTCGGCTTTCAGATTCGCTTCAAAAAAGGTTTCGCCTAGCAGTTTTTCGTATTGCTGGTAACTCATTTACTGCATCGAACCTCCTTTGAAAAATCTGGTGAGCCTGGTGAAGAATCCTTCAATGCCGTCACGAACAACAGTTTCTGGGATTTCGTGAAATGACTGCGATACTATTTTGCGGATTCCTGTCGCTGCTGGCGACATTGGCGAAAACAACATCAGAGGCGTCTGCTGACGCACCGCCAGGTGCATATTGCGATCTTGCGGAAGCGTGCCGAGGTGGTGCACCGGAAAATGCAGGAATTCAGCGGCAACCCGTGCAACGCGCTCATGCACCTGGGTCCCTTCGGCTTCCTCGTCGACTCGGTTGACCAGAAGCGAAACGTGGCTTTCGGGTCGGCGGTTGCTGATTATCTTGATGATGCCGTAGGCATCGGCAAGAGAAGTCGGTTCTGTCGTAGTTATCACTACAATCTGATCGGCGGCCTGACAGAATGAAATTACACTGTCACTTATTCCGGCGCCGGTGTCGATCAGCAGAAAGTCAGTTTTATCTTCAAGAAAACGCAGCTGGTGGAACAGTCTCTGCGACTTTTCTTGGTCAAGCTGGGCAAGCTCTGAAACACCGGAGCCTCCGGCGATTATCTGTATGCCACTGGGCCCCTGAATCATTATTTCGTCGATGTTCATCTCGCCATTGACTACATCCATAAGATTGTGGCGCGGCCTTATTCCAAAAACCACGTCGATATTGGCAAGGCCGAGATCGGCATCGAGAATGATCACACGCTGTCCGGACTGCGCAAGGCATATCGCCATGTTGGCTACCAGACTGGTTTTTCCGACGCCACCCTTGCCTGAAGTTACGGTGATGGTTCTGGCTATTTTTTCGCCGGCCTTTCGTGGCGTGCGGGCTTCAAGACGTTTGAATACATAGGGCTGAATCTGTTTGCGTGTTTCCGCGATTATCGCTTCAATCGGCTTTATCACAGGTTCAGTCATGGTTTTAAAACATTCCCGGTATAAGATAAATCAGGTTTTCGCTCAAACAGTAAAGAAAATCCCTCGAACCTTCTTCGACGGCAGAAATTCTGCCACGGAGTCCGGCGTCATTTTCGGGTGGGATAAAAGTGCTATTAGAAAGTACCATCCCTGAGGTAACGAGGTCAAGAGCCAAAAACTGTTTTGCAACAATTTTTATTTTGCTGCTCGAACTCTCAGCTGGCGGCGATTTTCCCTGCATGAAGTCGAGCATGCCGATTGGCGAGAAATAGCCGGAGAGATGGATGGACTTGACCGTCTCGTAGCATTTGAAAAGTGAGTCTGAATGCTGGGGCACCATAATGCAGACGGCGTCTGTCGCGTGCAGAACACTGTTGTATCTTTTGAGGTCACGCGCATTGAGACTGATCCATACTTCTGACGAGCTTTTCAGGCTTCTGATCAGATGTCTGAGAAAGTCGATGCGGGTATGTTCCGGTTGTTCGGTAATGTCGACGAAATCAGGCTGAAAGGGCATTATGGTGAGTGGTGTAAGTCCCGATTCTATGCGAATGGGCACTGGATAGCGCAGTTTGATCTGTGTCTTTGGCAATGTCTCAGGGTTTATCAGCGCTGCCTGATCCCAGAAGCAGGCCCGCGGGGAATATTTCATAAGACCTGATATCCAGCTGGTGGCCGGGGGGAACGATGCGTCGGCAATGTCGGGAACAATGAGCGCGACAGTTGCGAACGGTGATGGGCGGATTATCTGTGATAAAAAGGTTTCGCCATTGATCGGTGCCGGCGGATTTGACCGGTCGACCATTTCTTTCAATTTACGGAGGGTGGCTGCCTGGTCGTTCATAATGGGTTATTCAGTTCTGTAGTGAAATCAGGCCTACTGATTCGAGCTTGAGTGTTGTCGGGATTTCCTGGTATGACAATACGGTGAGTCGTGGAGCGATGCGTTCGGTCAGGCGTTTTATACTGAGTCGCAGAGCAGAACTGCACAGAATTATCGGTGCAATACCTTCCTGCATGACACTGTCGATTTTGCCTCTGATGCCTTCAAGCAGGCGCTGCGCCGAGGTCGGGTCGATTGCCAGCTGCACCGAGCCATCTATTTTCTGCAGCGCGTTGCCGAGCATCTGCTCGAGTTGCGGGTTGAGCGAAATCACTTTTAGCGTGCCGGTGTCGTCGAGCAGCGGCTTGCAGATGTGCCTGGCCAGAGCCTGGCGGGAAATTTCGGTCAGAGTGTCGACTTCGTTGATGCCGGCACAGTCTGCGAGAGCTTCGAGAATGTTGACGATATGACGTATCGAAACATTTTCTTTGAGCAGATTCTGCAAAATTTTCAGCAGGGTTGAGTGGCTGACGACCTTCGGCACGACTTCTTCAAGAACCAGCGGGTATGTTTCCTTGACGTTGTCCAGCAGTTGCTGCAGTTCCTGGCGGCCCAGTATCTCATGGGCATTCTTGCGGATTATTTCGGTAAGATGAGTGGCGATGACAGTCGACGGATCGACCACGGTGTAACCGGCCATTTCAGCGCGATCGCGTTTCGAACTTTCTATCCAGACGGCCGGCAGGCCGAAAGCAGGCTCTTCGACCGGAATTCCATCGACCTTGGTGGTGGCATTACCCGAATCCATTGCCAGAAAGTGGTCTGGCAGTATCTCATAAGAAGCGAATTCGACGCCCTTGATCTTGAAACTGTAGGTTGAGGGGTGCAGCTGAATATTGTCGCGAATGCGTATCGGCGGAACAACCAGTCCAAGATCGATCGCTATCTGACGTCTGATCAGGGTTATGCGGTTGAGCAGGTCTCCGCCCTGGTTGGTGTCGACCAGAGGTATCAGGTTATACCCGATCTCAAGTTCCAGCGGATCGACAGACAACAGCGAAGAAACGTCTTCCGGACCGGTTTTGGCTGTCTCTTCTTCTGCGATTTTGCTTTCCATGGCTTTCTGCTCGAGTTCCAGGTCGCTCTTGTGGGCGACATAAGCCAGAATGCCAAAAACTACCGAAAGCATGAGAAAACTGAATTTCGGCAGGCCAGGAACCATGCCGAGGAAGCCAAGCAGGCCTGAACCGATGCCGAGCACGCGCGGGTTGGTCAACAACTGATCGCTGACCTCCTGGCCGAGGCTTGAATCAGAACTTGCGCGGGTGACGACGATACCGGTAGCAGTCGCAATCAGAAGAGCCGGAATCTGAGTGACCAGGCCATCACCAACAGTGAAGAGTGCATAGGCCTGCAGCGCATCCATGGCCGATTCGCCGCGCTGAAAAACGCCGATGACCAGGCCACCGAGCAGATTGATAATCGTGATGATTATGCCGGCAATCGCATCGTTTTTGACGAATTTACTCGCACCGTCCATCGATCCATAAAAATCTGCTTCTCTTTTTAGATTGAGACGGCGTTTTGTGGCTTCTTCCTGGTCGATGGCGCCGGCATTGAGGTCGGCATCGATGGCCATACCCTTGATCGGCATGGCGTCGAGTGTGAAACGTGCTGCTACTTCGGCGACGCGTTCGGCACCCTTGGTGATTACGATGAATTGAATGAGCACGAGAATGATGAATACAACCATGCCGACGACGTAATTGCCGCCGACAACGAAGTTGCCGAAAGATTTTACGATCTCGATCGTAGCCCCGCGTCCCGAGAGAATAATGCGGGTAGAGCTGACATTGAGCGACAATCTGAAAAGAGTGGCTATCAGCAGAAGGCTCGGAAAGGCTGAAAACTCGAGCGCTTCCTTGTTGTAAATGGATACCAGAAGTATGATCAGCGCCAGAGCGATGTTGAGGGTCAGAAAAATATCGAGCAGCGCAGATGGCAGGGGCACGACCATCATGATGACGATGAGCACGACGCCAAAAGCAAAGATGATATCTTTGCTCTGTAACAGTGACGCAAACGGTATGTTTCTCAATACTCCGCTACTGCTGTCTGCCAAGCCGCCCTCCGCGCCCGTTCTGCTGGTGAGACACTGTCAATGATCTCTACTTATGCACTGTTCGCCTGCCGTTGCATATAAACCTGTTTGAGAATTTCGACGACCGCATTGTAGAGTTCAGAGGGTATCTCGTCCCCTACTTCTAACATTTTATACAGCTGTCTTGCAAGAGGTTTGTTTTCAATTACCGGCACATTATTTGCGGCGGCAATCTCCTTGATCTTCTGTGCAATAAGACCGGCCCCCATGGCAACGATCACCGGTGCATTATCTTTGTTGATTTCATAGCGCAGTGCACAGGCAATATGGGTCGGGTTGGTGACGACAACGGTCGCTTTCGGCACTTCTTCCATCATGCGTCTCGACGCAGCCTGACGCTGTTTTTCGCGGATTTTCTGCTTAACTCTGGGATCCCCTTCGCGTTGTTTGTATTCTTCTTTGATTTCGTCTTTTGACATTTTTATGTTCTCTTCGTGGCGCCATTTCTGGAAGGCCCAGTCTGCCAGAGCCAGAAACAAAAGAATCAGGATGATCTTGATCGCCATGGTAAATGCCGTTTTGAGCAATATGATGATTGCAGGAACGGGGTCGAGCTGAATGAACTTGATCAGCATCGGGATATTTTCGCGAATTGTCGAATAGGGCACATATGAAACGATCATTATCTTGAGAATCGACTTGACCAGCTCGGCAACCATTTTCCAGGAGAAGATGTTCTGAATGCCGGAGACCGGGTTGAGGCGGTCGATATCAGGCGTCAAGGGTTCGAATCTGAAGAGAAAGCCGGTTTGTATGATATTCGAGAGAACTGATCCCAGCATGATTGCAAGCAGGAACGGGGTCAGCATGCGCAACATGACGATGATGAACTGGTTCAGCAGAATGAGAGTGTCGGGCAGCGTC
>JAKJFO010000103.1:7341-14490 GCA_022704885.1 Candidatus Rifleibacteriota bacterium
AAAAATCGCCTGCGAAAAGGTATAGCGCATGTAATCGCCGCACATGCCAAAAAGTTGCGGCCCATAGAAGCGAAGCATCAAAAAGCCGGTTAATAGAACTATGACAGAGCTGAGATCCTGCGACTTTGCGATGTTCCCGCGGTCTACCGCTTCCTGGCGACGTTTTTCGGTCGCCGGTTCGGTCTTTTCGCCGGCGAACAACTGCAGATCGAATTTGCGGCCGACCAGACTCAGCACGGGCATCATGCTGGCCGCGCCGGTGTATTTATCAGCAGTATATGTGTGAGTTGACAAAATGCTAGCCCATCTTTCCCAGCAGAAGGTTGATTTCGTCCATGCTCAGACCGATGAGATTTCTTATCAGATCACCGAGATAGGGCATCAGTATGATCAGCATGGCCAGGCCGCCAAGAATCTTGAGTGAGAAGCCGACCTGAAAAATATTCATTTTGGGCACTGTGCGCGCTATGATCCCAAGCGCCACGTCACCGACGAGTATTACTGCAATGATCGGCATTGCTATCTGAAGGCCGCAGACAAAGAGCATGCGACTGTAAAGCACGATTTCTTCGACGATGCCGCCGTTGATTAGAATTCCGGCGAGAGGCACCAGCTGAAAACTCTGAAAAAAAGCCTGGAGAATGAGCAGATGCCCACCGACAAAAAGAAAGGTCAGACTGCCGGCAAGCTGAAAGAATTCTGAGACAATGCCAAGTCCCTGGTTTGAAGTCGGATCCGCAACCTGAACGAACGAGAAACCCACCTGCATTCCTATGATCTGGCCACCCATTCTGAGCGCAGATACAAAAATGAGCACTATATAACCGAGCGAAAATCCGAGAATCAGCTCTTTTAAGGCCATTACACCATACTCGATAGCCGAGAGTTCCGGCAAAGTCTGAGTTTTTATCAGGTGTGGCAGGATGATCAGAGCGCACAAAGCTGAAAGCCCGGCTTTCACGCGCATCGGAATAATTGCTTCTGAGTAGACGGGAATATTGAGAAAAAAGCCGGAGAAGCGAACGAGACTGATCAGAAATATCCCGACGGCATTGAGAAAGGCGGCTTCTGTCATGCTCCGCCCCGTTTAACGAGCAAAGGTCTGCAACTGGCCGAGCAGTTTAAGTGCGAACTGCATGAGCTGTGTCAACATCCAGGGAGCCAGCCAGATCATTGCCAGCCCGGTGATCAGCAGTTTGGGAATGAAAGTTAGACTCTGTTCCTGGATCGAGGTGGCTGTTTGAAATATGCTTACCACCACGCCGATGACCATGCCAAGAAGCAGGATTGGGGCCGTCAGCACCAGCGAGAGCAGAAAGGTTTCCTTGAACAGTTCGTATAATGTGTATTCGGTCATGCGTTGCCGCCAAAACTCAGTACGATTGATCTGATAACGAGATTCCAGCCGTCAACCATGACGAACAGCAGAATCTTGAAAGGCAATGAAATCATTACCGGCGGCAGCATCATCATGCCCATCGACATCAGAAGACTGGCGACGATCATGTCGATTACCAGAAATGGCAGATAAATAACTACGCCCATCTGAAATGCGGTGCGCAATTCGCTGGTTATGAAAGCAGGCACCAGTGCCAGTGTGCTGAAGTCTTCCTTGGTCTGAGGCTTGGCGCCTCCCTCCATGCCTGCGAACAATGCCAGATCGGTTTTGCGGGTGTGTCGAAACATGAATTCGCGTATAGGGTATATGCCCTGGTTGTATGCTTCAACGTAATTTATGTCGCGATTGATGTATGGCACGAAACTTTTCTGATAAATCTGGTCGATCACCGGCGACATGGTAAAAAATGTTATGAACAACGCTAAACCGATGATGATCTGGTTGCTGGGCTCCTGTTGTGTGCCGAGGGCACGCCGAACAAAGCTCAGCACGATAAGAATGCGTGTGAAACTGGTCAGCATTATCAATATTGATGGTGCCAGACTCAGTATGGTCAAAAGAATGAGAACCTGAAGTCCGGTTCCCAGTTGACTGCGTTCGCGTGACGGATCTACCTGTATGGTGATGGCAGGAATCGGAAAGGGCGTGGCCTGACGTTGAATGCGGTCGATGTCGGTATCGTCGTCGAGATTGACGCGTCCGCGCGGGTTCGTTGGATCCTGAGACTGTGCATATGCGCCGGCGCAGAGCATGACAAAAAACAGCAACAATGTCGGCAGCAGCATCCAGGTGCATACAGACTGGTGTTTTTTGTGCATTGATTCCGTTCGCGGAACTCTAATAATTTGTCAGGGCACGAGCTCCACTCGTAAATTTATACAATATGGTGCACAATTTCGCAAGATACAAAAAAATCAGTTTTCGGGAGGATTTTTGCGTTTGACCAGAAGGTCGTTAAGCTTGCGCAGACGCTCGTTGTTTCGCTGATTCTGTGCCTGAGCCGGAGTGGTCTGGCTTTCTGTTTTTTCGTTCGCGGTGCTGGCGTTATCTTCGCCGGTGGCCGGCCTGAGAAATGAGAACAGTCGTTCCATTCCAGGCAGAGGTTTGTCGTTCTGAAGGCGAAGCGCGTCGAGCGTATCTTTATCGGTGATTTCGGCTAGCATGTTGATGCTGGAGTCGGTGACTCCCAGTATGAGAACCCTGCCCATCACATCGATCAGATAAATCATACGACGGTTATCGAGAGGTAATATTCCGAGAACCTTGCCAAAGACGTTGCCGCCGAATCCGGCTTTTTTCTGGATGAGCCATGAGAGCCCGAATGCCAGAATGATTACTACAAAAAGCGACGAAATGATGCGTAGTGTCGAACTGAGTGGATCTGACATTGGCAGAAAAGGCGCCGATGCGACCGGACCTTCAAGGTAAAAGGGCAGGGGAGCATCGACAGCTGTGCTGGCCGGAGTCATCAATGCTGAACCGCTCGATAAGGTCGTATCTGCAGCGGATTGCGAGATTTCTTCTGTTAAAAACCCGTTGCTGGCAGTTGCAACGGGTTCGGCTGAGACAGAACAATAACTGGCAAAGATGATGAACAGTAATGTCCCGATTAATTTATGCTTCACGATTAAGATAAAAAGAACAGCGGATGAAAAGCTTCAGCGTAATGCTTTTTGCACGGCTTCTATAACACGGTTTGGCTGGAATGGCTTGACGATGAAATCGCGGGCTCCAGCCTGAATGGCGTCGATAACCATGGCCTGCTGGCCCATGGCACTGCACATTATGATTCTCGCTGCCGGGTCAAGCTTTTTAATGGCTTTAACAGCATCGATACCGTTCATTTCAGGCATGGTGATGTCCATGGTTACAAGGTCAGGTTTGAGCTTCTGATAAAGTTCAACCGCTTCCTTGCCAGTCTGCGCTTCGCCAAGCACCTCAAAGCCATTCTTGCTGAGAATGTCTTTGATCATCATACGCATGAAGGCTGCGTCATCTACTATAAGTATTGTTTTCCCCATACTAACCGGCAGTCTCCTTAGAGAGCTTGTAGTCTATCTTGTGGATTGATTATGCTGGTAATTCTGACCGCAAAGTTTTCGTCGATTACAACGACTTCACCCTTGGCTATCAGCTTGTTATTAACAAATACCTCCACGGATTCACCCGCAAGTTTATTTAACTCTACTACAGAACCTATACCTAATTCAAGAACATCTTTTATTAACATACGGGTTCTGCCTAATTCAACTGTTATTTGCAAAGGAACATCGAGAAGCAGGTCAATATTCGATTGCAGACCTACTCCCATCGGCATCTGAAGCATGCCGAATTCTGCCGGCGACCCCTGCATCATACCCGGCATTCCCATTCCCGGCATACCCATGCCTGGCATTCCCATTCCTGGCATTTGACCTGGCATACCCATACCCATTCCCGGCATCCCCATTCCTGGCATTTGTCCTGGCATTCCCATTCCTGGCATTCCCATCCCCGGCATCTGGCCGGGCATCTGACCTGGCATTCCCATTCCCGGCATTTGTCCTGGCATCCCCATTCCTGGCATCTGGGGTGGCATTCCCGGCATCTGGGGCGGCATTTGCCCCTGTGGCGGGCCACCGAGGTCGGCACCGGGCGGCGGCGGGGCTGCCTTTTTGGGTGCTTCTTTGGGCTTGGTAAGATCAGAGGCCATCAGCTGGGCAAAAGCTGCCGGCAGCAGCTGAACCATTTCGGTTTCGGCAAGATCGCCGATCTTGAGACCGTAGCCAATACGCAAAAAGGCCGCGTTTTCGCTGAAATCAGGCATGGCCGGCGGACCGTCGTTGAAATTGATCAGAAGCACTTCGGGTGGAGAAATGTCAACGCGCTTCTTGAAGTGCTCTGACAGAGTCGTCGTTGTCTTTCCCATCATCTGGTTCAGCATTTCGCCAACTGCCGAAACGTGCATTTCCTGAAACTGTGCGTCAACTCCGCTGCCACCCATCATCAGGTCGCCGATCAGGGCCGAGATCGTCTTTTTTAGCAGCAGGTATGAATTGCCGTCAAAGCCTTCTATATAGGCGATCTTAGCAATGACGAATTCTTCACCACCACCTTCAGCAGCGAGTTCTCCGAAGTTGACAACTCTGATCTGCTCGAGGTCGATAGAAATTTCCTTGTTCAGCAGAACCTGGACAACTGAAGAGGTGGCACCAAGTGATATCTTGGCGACTTCGGCGAGCTGGTCAAGTTCTTCCTGTGAGAAGGAGGCTGCGACACTGGCACCGCCAGATGGCGCCGCCGGTGCAGCTGGCGCTGCCGGGGCTTCGGCCGCGGGAGCTTCGGCGGGAGCTTCGTCTCCACCACCTCCTCCGGCGTTTAACAATGCATTGATTTCTTCCTGCGTCAGAATGTCGCTCACGTCAATTCCTCCTCCTGGTCAGGGGGGTCAAAAACTTCTGTAATTGTAATGGCCATCTTTTTTCCGAGGATTCCGGGGCGGCCGCGAAACTTTACCCGGTTGCCGACCCTGATGTTCAGGTCGTTCTTGAACAACTGGTCGGTGACCATGATGTCACCGGGTTGAAGACCCAGGATATCCTGCAGGGTTACGACCGTAGCACCCAGTTCTGCGATCAGAGGAAGATGCACTGACTTTACCTGCTGGCTTATCGCATCGACGTTGGTCTGAGCCGCTTCCTTGCGGACTGCGGCAAACCATGATGCGGCGTTGAATTTGTAAACAATCGATTCGACTGTGTTATAAGGAATACAGAGTGTCATGATGCCGGTAACATCATGAATCTTTATCTCGATGGTGATCGAAACTACGATTTCGCTTGGCGGAACGATCTGCGCAAACTGTGGATTCGACTCGACCAGTTCAATTACCGGGGCCAGGTCGATGATGTTGATCCAGGCTTCACGCAGGCGGTCGATGACGCCGACCATGATCTTCTGCATGATCTGCTTTTCGACTTCGGTAAGTTGCCTGAGAATGCCCAGCGGCGTGCCATTACCGCCCAGAAGGCGGTCGAGAATGGTGAACACGACGTTGAGGTTGATATCGATCAGCGCCTTGCCATCAAGGTTGTCAGATCTGAAAACGGTTATGAAGGTCGGGTTGTAGATTGACTGAATGAATTCTTCGAAGGTTCTCTGTTCGACCGATACGATGGTGGCCTGGGCGTAAGCTCGCAGTTTGGTGGAGAGATCGGTGCCAACGAGTCTTACGAAAGCCTCGTGAATCATGTTTATGGTGTTGAGCTGCTCTTTGGAGAACTTGGTCTGGCGCTTGAAATCATATTTGCGTTCGTTCTTGCCGCCTTCTTTGCGCTCGTCTGAACCTCCGCCAAACATCGAGACGGCAGCAGGCGCGGGCGCCGAGGCTGATTCTTTGGGCGGTTTCTTTTCGGCAGCACCCTCGGAAAAGGAGGGGGGCGGCGGTGGCGCCGAATCATCCTCTTCAGCTGGACCCAATGCTGACAGCAGGGCATCGATTTCGCTCTGCGATAGGGTGTCTACCATTCTCTGGCTCCGGTTCTATGAAACATTCAATATTGCTCAGTTGATCAGAAAGGTGGGAATGAATACACTGATAATGCGACTTTCAGATGTAGACTTGCCCAGAATTTTGTTGAGTTCTCTTTCTATATCTTTATGCAGAAAGCGGTCGATATAATCTTCTTTGGCTCTCTGGATATTCAGTTTCATGAGTATGTTGGTTATGCAGTCACGAAGTTCTGCTTTGCGCTCTTCGAGTTCTTTTTCGAGATTGCCGATATAACCGACTTCTACCTGAATTTTGATGTAATGAAGCTCTTCATCACGAGACGTGGCAATGAATTCGCCAAGATCGAATCTGCCCATTTTCGGTGCAGTTTCGATATCACCCTGCAGGGGAGGGGGAGTCTGGGCTCCATCAGGGCCGGTCACCGCTTTTTTACTGGTAACATAAGCAATGCCGACAACTGCAAGCGCGATGATCAATACAACTAAAACAACTAAAATCACTTTTGTTCTGGGTGACATAATTTATAAACCTACCATGAGAAAATCGGCCAAGTCAATGCACAAAACGACTTTTATGGGCATAATTACAACTTCAATCCGGCGCTGGCCCCGTCAGATTTTTTCTTAACGATCGGGTGTGTATGAATGCGGCGTTTATAGTTTATGATGCGGTGCAGAACTTCATGCACCGATTCGGCTACCATGACCGTTTTGCCAGTGTGCAGGGTGATGACAGTATCGGGAGACGACTCGATCTGCTCGATGAGCTCGGCATTCAGATAGAATTTTACTCCATTGATGCGCGAAAGCCTGATCATATCAAGTCGTCTCCCTTACTGTTATCGTTTCAGATTCACGACTTCCTGAAGCATTTCATCAGACGTGGTAATTACTCTTGAGTTGGCCTGGAAGGCGCGCTGGGTAATGATCATATTGGTGAATTCTTCAGAGATATCGACGTTGCTCATTTCAAGCGAAGCCGCCACAATGACGCCTCTATCCATCATACCCGCTTTGCCAACTACCGGTTGTCCTGAGTTAGGTGCGTATGAGTAGAGGTTTTTGCCGTTCTTTTCAAGGCCGGCAGGGTTGTTGAAAGTGGTCAGTGCCACCTGTCCAATCGGCTGTTTCTGGCCATTCGAAAAGACACCGCGGATGATACCGTCTTCTTCAAAGTAGATCTGCTCAAGCAGACCCATTTCGTATCCGTCCTGATATTCGGCTTTGGTCGAGAAGTCTGAATCAAACTGGGTTATCAG
>JAKJFO010000104.1 GCA_022704885.1 Candidatus Rifleibacteriota bacterium
GGCCATGTACGCGCGAATAACTGACCAGATTCGGCACGAAATCAGAAAAAAAGCGGCTCACCGGAGTTGTCAGGTGGAGCACTCCTCTGGGAGTGCTCAGCCAGAGCTGCTTGCCATCAAAAGCAAAATCGGTAACCGGCCTGGTCAGCCCTGCTCTGGCGTGGTCTATGTTTTTCCACCATTCCGGGTTGGCTGCCGGAAAGCCGGTGTTCCACAGGCTGATGCCACTGTCATGCGCTACCACGAACCAGTTTTCTACGCGAAAAACTCGCTGGCACCAGTCTTGCCGCAGGCCGCTGTTGGTGCTGGCTGAATCGATCACGACAAAGTTGTCGTCCTGGTCAAGAAACGCAGCACCATTCTGAGTGCCCGCCCACAGTGTCTTACCGTCACTTGTCAGGTCCCAGATCATTTGCGAAGGCAAGCCTGCAGAAGCCTCAGCCCGCACGAATCTCCTGTTTTCGTTGAACACACACAGACCAAAAAGAGTTCCGACCCAGAGGCGTTGCCCGTCATGGGCCAGGCACTGCGCCTGCGGAAATGGAAAAGTGCCCTCGGCTAGCCGGTAGTGGGTTACCAGATCGTTTCGAATTGATGTTATGCCCGCCTCAGTTGCGGCCCAGAGTGTTCCTGACGGGTCGATGAGCAGATCATTCACCGCGGCACTTTCGACCGGGCGACTGAAAGGAATATGTAGAGCGGTCGAAGAACCGGCGCTGTCGCTGAATTTTCTCGGAGCAATGTCGGCAGGCGGCGTGCCCGGTGTGTCTGTCTGCCGTTTACTGATGCTGTCTTCGCGCCTTGACGAGGCGCTTTTCTTTGATTCATTCATGAAATAAAAAACCAGGGCGATTACGAACAGTGTCAGCCAGAATGCTCCACCTGCGCTCTTTCCGTTTTCCTGTGGTTTCTGGGTCAAAACAGCGCCTCCAGGTTTACGGGTATTTTCTGGCGTTCTTTGATGATCGCTATTTCTGCAGGCTTTACCTGATTGCCGCGATTGTCGAAGCCACCTGAGCCGGCAACACTTTCCCAGCCATGCAGCTGAGCAAGACTGTTTCTGATAGCCAACCGGTTGACTTCACCTGCACGAAGAGCCAGTGCGTTAAGCATGAGAGCTTCGTAGCCAAGAGCTGCAAAGCTGTCTGCCTGAGTTGCGTACGTTTCATAATACTCTGAGAGAAAAAAATCGGCTCTTTGCCCGCCAAGGCGCGGATTGAACGGCATGGTGGTAATAGCAGATTCTGCATAAACCCCGGCGATCGTAGCGTATTCTGGCAGTGACATGTGATTGCCGCCGAGAATCGGGGGTGTGAAGCGGACTTCTCTGGCCTGCCGTGTTATGACAGCAGCTGTATCCGCCGGTGTCAATATAACCAGAGCGTCAGGGTTCGAAGCCATGATTACTTCGAGCTGCCGCCTGAAGTTGAGTGTGCCGGGCTGGTAGGACACTGCTGCGCAGACCTGTTGTCCAAACTTTATTGCGGTTTCCATATATTTTTGAGCACTTTCAGCTCCATATAAAACTGAATCATAAATTACCGCCGGTTTGCGGCTGTTGAACCTGCGGGCGGAGAATTCTGCCAGTGCTTCGAACTGGCTTTTATCGTCGGTTATGCTGCGAAAGGTAAACATCGAGCCGTTTTCAGTTAACTCGTAGTGAGTGCACAGAGCTGTAATGAACGGAACCTGTGCGTTTTCGGCGACATACTGAATCGCTCTGGTCTCTGCTGGGCTCATGCCACCGATCAGAGCAACAACTTCAGAATCATAAACAAGATTTCTGGCGTGTTCTGCAGCCATGGCGGCAGAGCCCTGACTGTCACACATTTCAAGCCTGATTTTGCGCCCGTTGATGCCTCCCTGGCCATTGATGTGTCTGAGAGCCAGTTCGAGCCCGTTACGGTGGCTGCCGGCGCGCAAGGAACCGCTGCCAGTCAGTGGCAGTATTACGCCGATTCTGATGTCTGTGTTCTTGAAGTTGCTTGACAAAAGGATTACCAGTATCAGCACCGGCAGAGAAAGAAGCTGATAGATGTCCAGACGTTTCAGACTTTCGATCAACCTGAAGTAGTAAAGCTTGACCTTCATACGCAGCTGTTTCTGATATATGTCAGCACCAGTAGAAATATGCCCATGTATACCGACAGACTGAAAAAATACATCAATGCAAAAAAGAAAAATGGCATTTCTCTTATGACCTTGTTGAACAGTTCGTTTTCAACTTCCTGAAAAATCAGGTTCTTTCGCGAAAACTGGTCAAAAAAGAAAACAGTCACTGCGCCGAGTCCGAAAAATCCCAGGGCAAAACCAAACCCGGCCGCGAATACGGGGGTGTAATTGTTCATCGGTGCTGTCGAATAAAGTGCGTAGGCGACGAGAAGGCTGACGCAGAGCAGTCCGCAGAAGACAACTGATGCCCAGAAGATCCAGCCCCACAGGAATTCTTTCATATTATCCGAGTGGCTCCGGCTTCTTCCAATTGCCGTTGTAGTCGCTGGTCGGGTATTTTTGGCAGTTTTTGCGCATTTTACCGGCCATGGAACTGGCTATGTCGATATCGAGAACATTGGCGAGACTGAGCAGATATGCCATGACATCGCACATTTCTTCGGCAATCTGCTGGCGCTTGTGAGCGTCGATCTCCTCACTTGCCGGAGGCGACCACTGAAAATGCTCGAGAAGCTCAGAAGCCTCGAGCACTACTGAAATCGCTATGTTCTTTGGCGTGTGATATTTGTGCCAGTCACGGTCGCTGATAAACTTCGCTACCAGCGATTTGAGTTCGCTGATGCTGGTGGAGTTATCAGAAGCAGCCTGCGTGATTTCGGCTGAATTGCTGTGATTTTGCGCTGAATGGTGATGTGACATTGTGGCAGGCATTCTCAGTATCTCATTTTTCGCTGCCCGTATCTATCGCATAAGCATAGAGAGCGGCGGCATTAAGACGCAATATCTGCTGGCACAGGTCCTGGTTTATGCTCTTGATCAGGTCAGTGGTTTTGTGATAGTTGGGATTAGTCGAAAATTCTGATTCAATGGTGAGAACGGCAGGTATTTTGGCCTGCAGAAACGGCGCGTGATCTGAACCCCAGGCGCTGAAGCTGGTCTGAATGGTAAAATTGGCGTAGTCCAGTGCGAGCTTTTGCAGCTTTTCAACCATCGGCCGGTTGAAAGAGCTGGTTTCCATCATCACTGAAAGGGGCGCTACCGCGTCGAAACCGATCATGTCGAGATTGAAAACCGCTTTGATCGTCGGGCGATCAGTGGCGCTTAGAGCTTTTACATAGGCTTTTGAACCAAACAGCCCTTGTTCTTCGCCCATGAACAGAACAAACTTGACGGTGGCGACCGGCTTGATCTCTGATTCAGCGAGAAGCCTGGCCAGTGCTATGACTCCGGCCGCTCCGCTGCCATTGTCGTCGGCGCCTGGTGCGTTGGTGCGCGGTGATTCTGAGGTGCTGTCGAGATGCCCGACAACCAGAACCTGACCATACTTTTCTTCGTCAGTGCCTTTGATTTCGGCAATCAGATTGTTGGTGCGGCTGCTGCTGATCGAAAATGGCTGTTGACTAGTGCTGTAGCCCATATCCTTGAGGATCTTTTCACAGTGATCGATGGAGCTCTGAGCCGGTGTCACATAAGAATAACGGGTCTTAAAATCGACGAGATCACTCAGGTCCTGCATGAAGGCCTTCATGTCGAGTTTGTCGATGAATTTTGCAATTGCATCTTCGGTTTTGATTCGGGTAATTCCGGTTGTCATCGGCCTGCTCAGAATAATCCGGTTCTCTGGCAGAGGTTCGACCCGGGTAAAATCTGTCTGCTTCGACATCAGGTTCATAGCAGCAGTTTCGCCGGCAAGCAGAACGATAAATCCCATGTTCCGGTAAACTGTGCGGGTGCCCGGAAAAACCATGTTGAAGATGGCAGGATCTTTGGTGGTGATCAGATAAAGCTTTTCGCCGGGGCGAACCGGAATGATGCTTACCGGGTCGGTCTTGAGAATTTTGTCATTGAAGGCGTCTCCTGAACTGATGATCAGCACTTCACCGAACTGGGCATATTTTTCGTTGCCCGAGCCCGATTTTTTAATCAGCTCATAACCGGTGTCGCTGGAAACTACCTGTACCCACTGTGCCGCCATGGCAGCTGAAGTACCGACCAGCATCAATACTATTAATACTCCGATATAGCCGGTTCGCGCGAAATTTTTCATGACAATTCTCCTTGCCTGTTTACGCAGATACTTCTTTAATGATAACTTATTAAAAATCAAATCTCAAAAGTTTTGTATAGAATTTTGCACGCAACGGGAAGGTCGTATAAATGTTTTTTGCCTGCAGACCTGTAAGAATGAGGAACACCCAACCTCGCCCGCGTGCTTATACCTTGCCGGAACTGCTGATAACAATTCTGCTGCTGTCCATTCTTTTCACCATGGGTATCATTTTTTCCAGCGGAATTAACCAGTCGAGGCGTCTGCGAGACTACAGCGTGGCTGTCGCTCTCGCTCAGCAGGCTGTCGAAATCGTTCGCAGTGCGCCATTCAGGCTTCTGGATGATGCTGATGCCGGCAAAGATAGCGTTGAGACTGATCTCAACAGCCTTGCCGGCGAGAATGACCCTTTTGTTCCTGAGATCGAGTCGGGTGGCATCAAATATGAACGCAAGGTCGAAATCAATGATGTCATGGCTCTCGAAGATAAAGAGCGGCCCATCGGTCTCAAATTGCTCAAGGTTACCGTTATCTGGAAACCTCTTGACGGAGGCAGCCCTGAGCCTTTTGTTGTAACCACTACCGTTGCCGACATGAATTGAGAAGTATGAACCATCGCAGCTGCAAAATTGAATCTGGTCGTAAGCCCGCTCGAAATGGCTTTACCATTATCGAAGCGCTGATTGTTGTTTTCATAACAGCTGTGATTCTCCTTTTTGCATATCGCCTGTTCTTTTCGCAGACGCGCATGGTTACTCAGTCGATCGAGTTCCTCCAGGTTAACGAAGGTTTTCGCAAAATAATATCTTTTATGGGTGATGACATTCGCGAAGCGACGAATGTTCTAAAACCGGCGCCCGTTCTTTCTGACAAGGTCGTCGAGCTTGCAACCAGGCCGGGCGTTGTTCTACATCTGCAGAGTTCCGATCTCGACCCTCGTATTCCATTCGACAGCCCGCTTGGCGGCCAGGTAACGCTCCGACGCGATATAACCTACGAACTCGAAAAGATACAGAACCCGGATTCGCAGGCAATTCCCCGTTATCGCCTGATCAGAACCGCGACGATTGAAGAAAAAGACGGCGAAAAAACGACGCAGCGCCAGACTATCATTGACAATATCAGGGATCTCGTGGTTTATCGAACGATTCGACGCCCTTTCAAGCCTGCTAATGTCGGTGGCAAGGAAGATCACATCGTGTTACCCATGCCGCTTAGCCAGTCCGGCACCGGCAACAGCCTGGTTCATCTCAATATGGTTCTCGAGCGCGCCAGAAGAGGTGACGAAACAGGTGATGTATACAGTATCAACATGAACACCTGCTTCTATAAACGCGGAAAAGAGATTTTCAAAAACCCATGAAAAGACATTTTACCAGTCGAAGCGGCTCAGGATACCTCATTGTCATGGCTTTTGCCGGAATATTGCTGATTTTTTTTCTGATTTTCGGCACTTTTAAAAGCGGTCAGCAGCAGTTGCAGTCGAAAGATGTGCGACGCTTCGTGACTTCGACCCTGGGTGAGGCAGCGCTCAACTGTATTATTGCCGAACTTAACGCGAATCGTGGTTTCAGCACGCATCGTTATTATCGTGAAAAGGGCGACGAATACTGGAATACTCCGGTAAAGTCGCGCGAAACTCTGATTGGCGATATGGGTAAGATTTATCTGAAAGGTGTCAACAAGGGAATTTACCATGGCGGATCCGAATTCGGTGAATTCAAGGCAAAGATCGCGCCTGTTTACAGCGCCCGTGAGAATTCGAAAACCAGAACTCTGCTCGAAGCCGAAATGTACACCCGTGCCGAAATAGTAGTGAAGGTCGGCGCCGGCTGGGGAATCAAGGAAGAAACCTGTCGCAAGCTTACCGCCATGCTCGAGCGTCGCTATCCGGCGACAGAGAATGTTCTGTATGACGGCGAACTGCTCGATCTTGGCGCTCTCGGACCTTACCCGGGCCGCGAGAATCAGTTGCGTCGCGGCCGATTGTATGGGCACAACTGGATCACCATGAACACTGCAGGAGGCGCCTGCCGGGGTTCTCAGCTCTTCGAAATGGAAAAAATCGAGTCTCCAGGATTTATAAGAGCATTGAAGGATACCCGTATCGAATTCGCTGACGGCAGCACGTTGAATCTTTCGTCAGCAAACGATTCGATTCAGATGGACAAGTTCGACACGCACGAAGGGTTTATCGTTGATGGTGCGAACGGAGCACATCCCATCAAACTTTCCCGTCTTCCTCGTGAGCGCATCAAAGCAACTGCCGAACGTTACCGCAAGACTTACGGTCTGGTGATTACACCGGGTATGCTTGAAGCTGGTAGTTACCGCAACCCCTATGACACAGGTACGCAGTATGTCGACCTTGATTTTGGCGATTACCGGGTGCTTAAAGGCGCCAGTAAGAGTTCTCGCCGCCAGGAAGATGAAAGCGGGAGTGACGATGATGAAGAACCAGGCGAAGATGAGCCGGGCGAAGACACCGATTATTCGACCGCTTCAGATGACCCCGAAATCATCCGCAAGCTGCGCGGCGACAGAATACTCATTTATTCTGAAGTGCCTCTTCGTGTCTGGGGCTGCCCCGATCGAACCATCACGATTTATTGCACTGAAGATATCGTTGTTGGTGGCGACTTCAATCAGAATCCCCGTACTCCGCAGCTTTACGAGAACGATGATTACATCAATTACCGCTTTCCGCTCGAAAACGGCAAAGATCGTCACAAGATCGGCGCCATGCTGATGTCAGAAGGTCGCGTGCTTATCGATGTGTCGCGGCCAACTCTGTTTGCACGTAACGAAATCAAGCCTTATTTCCTTTATGCTCTTGCCCGCAGTCTGCATCCATCGACTCCGGAAATCGAAGCCGAGATAAAGTATATTTTGTGCCCGCTCAACCCCGACAATCGCAAGGCTCTGGTCGGTCTCGGCGAGCTTGGAACCGATGGAAACTTCATACCGCGTTATGGCACCATAGCCTGGCTGTATAACAACAAAGAGGTCAACAGCGGCGGTCAGTATGATGCCAACATGGAAGACCTCGTCTCCTTTTTTACGCCTGGCGGTGGCGATCGGCCCAGATTTGGCATCAGAGACGAAAATGTTCGCAAAGAAGTTATCGAATATTTCAAGGCAGCGGTACGCGATGTCGGCGATCTGACGACGACCGAACAGGATCGCCTGTTTGACATGGCCTGGAAACAGGCATTAACCGAAGAAGAAACAGCTCCTAGTCCTTATGACGGCGCGATGGGTCTGATGATGGGTCTGTTTGAAGAGGCTCGCAAAGATCCCAGTGATGGTCTATTCATTCCGGAAATTACCATTAACGCGGTGTTGATAAGCTCGACCCGCCGCGCTTCACGCTTCAGCATCGGCAATTCGGCCGAAAAGGTCGATGATGAAATCGGCAACGCCGGCGGTAATCAATATATGCGGCCGCCAGGCTTCATCATTCAGAGGGTCTATGGCGGTGTCATCCGCCTTGCCAGCAAGGAGCCCAGATACTACATCTCTGGCGCACACACGGGCGCCAACATTCTGCGCCGCCGTATCTGGGATCGCACCAACCTTTCCAGTAACCCCTTCAGACCGCTCGAATCGCCGGCAGTTCACAACCTGCTGACTTTTACTGAAGAGATGATTTCGGAAAAGGAATACGACAAGTTTTAGCTTCTTGTCGTGCAGTTGCGAGTTCTCTCGGCGATTTCAATCTGACGCCGGTTAATAGGTAGTTTTGCCGCCTTTGCCGGCAATCGAGAACAACCAGCCATTCTGTGCGGTTATTCCGGTAGCCTTGTCGCGCAGGTAGATGTCGATAAAATAGTTCCCGGCTTTGAATTCTGAAGCAATCTGGGCGCTCAGTATGCGGGTCTCCGGGTCGAATCTGAAATCGACTTTTTTGCCGGTAACTTTGGCGTTGAGAACATACTTGTCGGGGCTGTAGTCGGCAAGTTCATCGAGACGGCAGGTAAAGGTCGCCAGCTGGCTGACCACCTGGCCGGGTTCGGGGTACTGCTGTGACACTGGCAGAGCCCGCATGCCGAATCTGATCAGAAATTTGTTCATGTCGTCGGTATTGTAGATAACCTGGCGTTTTACCAGATAGGGGGAGAGTCCCCGGTAACTGGCGCCACCATCGACTGTCATCGCTCCAGCGAATCCTGATTCTCTGACCAGCTTCAGAGAGCGGTCTGTATACACACCGTAAGGCCAGACCATGAATTTAACCTTGTTGCCCAGCTGTCTTTCGATAATGTCGCGAGAAGTAACCATTTCATGCTTGAGAAACTGCGCTTCCTGCTCGGGATTATCGTATCTGGAGGCCAGATTGGCATGCGTCATCGAGTGGCATTCAACACTCCAGCCGGCTTCAATAAGTTTTTTCAGTTGATCCCAGCTCATGGCAAGTTTTGAGCCGATAAATGAAGGGTAAATGCAGACGATGCCTTTGAAACCGTATTTTTGCATGACTGGAAAAGCATGGTCGTATACTGTGCGGTAGCCATCGTCGAAGGTAATGACCACTGCCCGATCGACCGGTTGCGCATCAGCAGCGAGTGCCGACAGCAATTCATCCGAGTTCAGGGCTTTGTAGCCGCGTTGATGAAGGTATTCAAGCTGTGTGGTGAATTTCTCGATCGCTAATGAAAACTTGTTGCTGGTAACCGGTTCGACCTGATGATAGCAGAATGCTGCGATGTCTGAGCGCGCGGTCAGAACCGAGCCTGACAAAACGAATAGCATTAGTAGCGAAAATAGTCTGAATCTGTGCATAACTCAATATATCATAAAACGGGCAAAAAAAAAGGCCACTTTGCTGTAGCCTTGATCAAGGAAAGGAATGATTGAAGACAACTGACGAATAAGTCGTGCAGTGTTGTAATATACAATGCAATAGTTGTGCCAACTTTTCGGGGCCTTTATCTGCCAAATTTAGTCCATTTTGTTCTCTGCAAACCCTCTATTGATAAATAATTATACAGAAACGCCCCGACAACTGTTTAAAAAATGAACATGTGCCCTGCGTAATCTTTGTGCACGGCAAAGAAAAAAGGCCACCCGCAGGGGTGGCCTTCTTATCCTGGATAATTACTTTCAGCCGGGCAGATTAAAATTATCTGGCAACTGAATGGTCGATACGGCGTGCTTGTAAATCAACTGCTTCTTGCCTTCTGATTCGAGCAGAACCACAAAGGTGTCAAAGTCTAGAATAGTACCCTGAATCTGGAAGCCCTTCATCAAAAAAATCTTTACGACTTCCCTTTTGTCTTTCAAATACTGAAGAATATTATCCTGGATATTTATAGCAGGCATTTCTCTTACCTCCGAATGGATTCTTATTGTTAATAGAACATTTTAGAGAAAAAAGCAATTCAATTTTCATGATGCGAACACTTTATCGCCTCGCCGTTCTTTCTTGACCATTTTCCAGAACCTGGACACAATGGAATCCCCAACTCTCCTGCCAGTTTTGCAAGATCATCCGAGGTCAGTTCCATTACCTTGCTCTGTTTGAGAATTCGGTCGATGCGCATTCTGCTGAAACGACAGGCACATGCATCGTTCAAAAATGCCGGAATTGCCGGCGCCAGAATATGACTGGAACATGTCACAATACCGGTTTGTGCGTCAAAATCGACATTGCCGCCAGCCGGGCAGAGGCTGTTCTTGTCGTCGCGGTAAAACATGCGGTTCAAAAAACATCTTGTGTGGTCAAGATACCTCAATAAAAAGCGCATGAGTATCGGATTGATTCTTTGCAGTCGCTTTTCGATAAACTTGTCGATCGCTTCAAAGTCTGTCGAAACATAAATGATTTCCTTGTCCTGGCGAACCTTTATCGTGCTTTCGATTCCGATGCTTTGCGTAAAGATTTTGAAGCCAAACAGTTCTCTGGCGAATTTGCGCATAAAGGCGCTGTCTTCGTTTCTGCCGGTAGTAATGGCGGAGAATTCGTTGAGATTACCGTTTTCATAGGTGTACCTGGTGAAGATGCGGTTGAAGGGGCGAAAAGGGTTCGCGATGAATGGGCGCAACATGCCGGGCATAAGCTCCTGCATCGCCTTCCAGTCAATGATGATCGCAGCAAAATTTGCTTTGTCATATTTCAAGACAGGTCTCATGTTCTCGACGACAGATTTATCGGCAAAGCGATGACTGCTGAGATACAATGCGCTGCCATCGGCCTGCATGAACAGGCGTGGTTTTCCACCGAACAAGATTTTTAAAGTCACTTTGTCTTCGTCGGTTTCTACTGTTCCACCGAATTGACTGAAAAAATCACAGGCCAGCGTCATCATGATTTTTCCGGTGATCGACTGTGCATCGATGCGAATGACCGAGTTTCGGCGTGGCCTGCGGAATTTTTCGATAAAAACAGTGACCGATTTGTCGGCAAAAGCCTGCATTCCCGGCAGATACTGCTGCAAATATCCGAAAAATCCAGGCCCCAGTGAGAGAATGAACGGGTGCCCGGTAACTGGTGGCAAGCCTGTAAACAGCGAATTTTCTGTCGTTTCGTTCTCTGGTTCTTCTTCACTGCTGCTGGTGTCTGTTTCGTTCTGCTGCAGGGCTGCGTCGGGAGTTGCGGCCGGCGTGTCTGCGTCCTCCTGATCAGGGAGTTTTTCCGATTCTGCCTGCTGGCCTTCTACGGTGACCTGAGGCTTTTCTTGTTCCCCGAACTGGTAGCTGCTGAAAAGCGGTTCTTTTAAGGACTTTTCGCCACTCTTGATATCAGAACAGAGCTTGGTAATTTCTATAGCCTTGTCGTAGAGTTTTTCTTCCTGATACATTCTGGCAATGCTCATCAGAATGTTGTTCACCTTGTTGCGATCGGCGTTCTCTTTAAATATGCCATGGTAATCGGCCAGGGCTCGATGATAAGACTTCAGTCTGATCGCAACGTACAAAGAACTGTCAGGATCATTGAGATTAGGGTCTGCCTTGTGCGCTTCCTTCAGATAGGTGAGAGCCTGCTCAAAATCGTTCATATCAAGATAAACACGCCCGATATGCAGCAGGATCTCGCCCTGCCCGGGCGCTATCTGAGCCGCTTTGAGCAGCAGAGTCAGAGCCGTGTCAAGCTCGCCCATGCGATAATGTGCCCAGCCGAGAGTGTCAATGTAAGACGCATTCTGCGGTTCCATGCGGGCTGCGGTCTTTGCCATGGCCAGCGCTTCAGGCAGCTTTTTATTCTGTTCGGTGTAGAGGTAAGCCAGGTTATTCAGGGCTTCAACCGCATCTGGTTTGATGGCAATGGCCTGCTCATAATGCTCGGCGGCCTTGTCGAGCTGGTTGGTGGCGTAGTAAAGGGTTCCCAGGTGGTAGTGCGGTTCGTAAACATTCTGTTTGATTGACAGCGATTTTTTCAGCTCTTCTTCAGCTTTTGCATAATCGCGATTCTTGAAGGCGGCCCAGCCAAGACTGTCGCGAAACCCCGGGTTGTCAGGGTTTATGTCGACGGCCTTCTGGCAAAGTTCCTGGGCCTGTTTTGTATTGACGCCATATTCTGCATAGAGAAAGCCGAGATTGTTGAGTGCGTGCGGGTTGTGAGGAGAAATCGCGAGAATCTTCTTGTAGACGGCTTCTTCTAACCAGAACGGTTCCTGTTTCCCTGAATTCTGATAGCTTTCGTGCAGGCCCATGTAGATGCCGAGAAGAGCATTCTGCAGCTTGTGATTGCCGGGATCGAGACTGGAGGCTCTTTCATACGAAGCGATCGCCAGAAACAGCGAAGTATCCATGTTGCCGAGAAAACGGAAGGCCTGCCCCAATACATAGTAGTAATGAGCTGTTCTCGGAATCAGGCCGAGGGCGCGCTTGAGGTCTTCTTCGGGCTTCATCGGCGCGAAATAATCATTGGGCCGGTTGCGCAGCAGGTGAAAAATTATACCCTTGATCAGCCAGTAATCCCCATTTTCGCTCAGTTTCTCTTCTGCTTCGATCAGCAGATCTTCAAAAGCCTGATCCATTTTATTGCCTGGATCCGGGTTGCGATCCTGGCTGAGCAGAAGGCCTGAGAAAAATATTTCACGCAGTCTTTCGCTGGTAGTGACTGTCTTTTTTCCGGCATTCGAAAAATAGCTCTGGCTGTGCTTGATAAGCTCTTCACGGCGTGGCGCATCAGAAAGAAGCAGAAGACTGAACCAGCGGTTGATGCCGTGCAGCTGCTGCAGAATCGAGCCTTCGTTTTCCAGAATGTATTTTTTGAGCAGATGAATGTTGAAATCGGCGGGTTTACTCTTTTCAAAGCGAATTTCTTCGAACCCGAACAGAGGAAGACCGAAGTCGAAGTTGACTTCGGCAAATGCCGTGACAGAAAATGTAGCCGATAGTAGAACCACTAATAAAACTGCACGTAAAAACTGGTTGCGCACTTTGTTGCCTCCGCCGCTCTATTTCAATTCCAGACCCGGATTCTCTTAAAGGTTTGCCCGCCTGACTGCACTTCGAGCTCGACTGTACCAGGCTGATTCATGTCGCTGCCAGCTGTGAATTCGACGACCTGCACGTTGTTGATGATCTGCCCAAGCTTTCTGAACCACTCGTCGAGTTTCGAACTGTCGGGAACATAAGAATAAAAACCATCGGTGCTGTCAGAAATGTTCTTGAGGGTTTTGACATCGAGCCAGCCGAATCCGAATACGAATACCGGTACATTGTGGGTCTGGCAGCGCTTGATTACAGCATCGAGGGAATTGATCGAAGCGTTGTCATTGCCATCGGTGGTCAGAATGATGAAGCGCAGGTGCGGTCGAGACTGCACTTTTTCAACGCCTCGGTCGATACCGTCGAACAAGGCTGTATTCTGCAGTGTGACGCGCTTCTGCAGGGCTGCAATAATTTCCTGCCGGTCGGTAGAAAGTTCGAGAATGTCGTGTACGCTGCCATTGAACTTCACTACTGCAGCGGTCAGCGGCAGGGTGATCTGGTTCACCAGATCTGCATAATTGGTTTCGATTGCCGTCAGATCCTCGGTGAACATACTGCCTGAATAGTCCATGACCGAAGCGAAGCTTATCGGAGCGGCCCATTCAGTATACATGTGCAGAGGTCTGACTCTGATAATGCTGGCGCCAAGATCCTGGCCACCGATGTCGGTCACCTTGATTCGAACTTCATTAGGATTGATGACTTTGAGCGGGCTGCCATCCTTGTCTGTCGCAGATACGAACAGCCTGAATTTTTTTGCATCGTCGCGCTCGAAGCAATGAATGCGCAGTGAGTTGGCAAAGTCGTCTTCTGGCTGCATCTTTGGATGATAGGAACTTAAAAACGAAAGATAGCGCCTCAGAGTTTCGAGAAAACTGTTGCTGGCTCCGTAGTTCGATGAGAGAAGATACCAGAGTATCCCTAACGAAAGAAGGACAAGAAGAAACAGGAACAGCAGGTATTTCCAGATTGGAATTTTGAGCCTTTCGCCTCCGGGTGCAACTTCGACCATCAGATTGCCTCGTTATTCGATTGGAATAGTGTGATTACTGTGTGGCAGTATCGGTTTCGAGAGCGCCACCGGGACGCTGACTGAGTATGTGTTCGAACTGTTCGTTATAATCCTGCAGAATTTTGAGAATGCCGCGCTTGATCGACAGCAGTTCATCGCTGGCTGCGCTGACTTCGTGATTCTTCTTGATTTCTTCTTCGATGGCGTCTTCGAGCTTTTTGACTTTCTCAGTCATCATTGGCAGGTATTTGCCGACGATCTCGCGCTGCTTCGGGAACGGCAACGATTTCCAGTATTCACTGTAAACGCTTCTGATCAGGTAGATACCCATGGTGTTGTTTTTGAGATAGTCGAACATCTGGGTGATGGTGCGCCCTATCGGTTGTGGTTTGTCCTGCTGGTAGCAGAGTTCGAACTGCACCAGTTCATCGTTATATTCGATTCCACGTCTGGTTTTACTGTCATCTGCAAACATTTCGTAGCGCAGCAGCAGGTAGACCATATAATGCTCTTCAAGCTTTTTGGCGGGAATCAGACCATAGCTCGACCATAAAACCGGGTAAGCGTCGTTGGTGAGAATGGCATGGCAGTTTATTTTGGCGTTGTTCTGCCGGTAAAGGTTGTGCCAC
>JAKJFO010000105.1 GCA_022704885.1 Candidatus Rifleibacteriota bacterium
AATGGAAACGCTGCAATATTGACTACGCTACATCTATATCAAAAGGCTGGAGCAGACTTTACCTGCGAAGAGCTTCCTCCTGTAGTGGTTAAAGGCAAGGCTCAGCCCGTAGAAGTTGTTGCCATAACCGGTCAGCGCGGTGAGGTGTCGGCATGAAGCAGTCGACGAGCCTGGCGGTGATCGTAACTGTTATCTTGCTGGCCACCATTTTTCTTGTGATCATCGACGTTCAGGAACATAGACTGCAAAGCCTGAATCGCAGCTCGTTTCTGGCCGAAGTTCGCAGCTGGCTGCCCACGATGCCGGCTCTCATCAACGCAGACAATTTGGCAGCAATAAAGCTGATGAAGGTGCTGAGCCGGCATGGCCGACTTGATCGCAGGGCAATAGACGAGTCGGCGGTTGAGGTCAAAAACAGCTTTGGGGATCAGGTCAGATATCTGATTGCAGATCCTGACCTGCAGATGTTTGCAGCTTCAGGTTTCACCGAAAAGGAACAGGCCGGATGGCGTGAATTCATGAAAATCTATAAGATGATGAACCTGCAGGGACGTCAGGCCATTCCCGAAAAGGTTAACGAGATGCTCGTCCGAAATCTCGGTCCGTCGTTCAATGTTGTTTACATTTACAACTATCTAACTGTTTATAAAGGCACTTTTGCTGACACTGAAGGCCTTATTCTCATTGGCAGTCGAATGGCAGATGGAACGCCAAAGCTGATCATGAGCCGCTACAGCCGCGAACCTCTTGGAGAAGAATACCAGAAGAATCTGTGTGGGCACTACGTGGTTTTTATTCCCGAAACTTCATATTCGAATCTCGAATGGTATCGTAAGAATCAGCGGTTGATGCTTGATTCAGCCAGCAGTGTTTTTACCGGTTCGACTGCCGAGCTCCATGAAATGCTGGTGAAGAGAGGTTATCAAACCGCTGCAAAGGAGTTTGTCGCCGAAGCAGCGGCGAAACCCAACGGTATTTTTGCTGTTGGCAATCAGGTGTTTTCGTTCTGCACCGATAAGATTGCCGAAAAAACTCAAGCAGAGCGCTTGTTTACGGTGATCGTCACCAGTATTCCTGAGGCAGAATCAGGGCAAGGCAACAATGCGCTCAAAGCAGTCATCGCGATCTCTCTTTTTCTGGTCATCCTTCTATGCGTCAATAACCTCAATAATCAGCGCTGGTTCTCTCTTTCGATCTCATGGCACTTTGGCTGGCTGGCAGCTGCCGCCTGTCTGATGCCAATTCTTGCCCTGCTCTTTCAGGCGTTTTCGCAGGTTCAGGTTCAGGCTTTTCAGAGTCGTTCGGATACGTTCAATCGTCTCGAAAGCAGCATTTCCGCGCTGGAGAGAGATTATCAACGGCGCCTCAGCGAGATGTTTCTGACTTTGCAGCTGTTCCATGAACAGTGTATCGCCGGAGAAAAGTCGATAGAGGAACTTTGCGAAGAACAGAAGTCCAGGCTGCAAAACCATTCGATAAGAGAATTCTACGTATGTGACCGCAATGGCGACATCAAGCTGCATCGTATCAACGACCCGCAACAGCAGAATGTCGAGCGCGCCAAAGAAGGTGCTCGTCTGATGCGTATGCTGGTGCAGTTCATTCAGCACAACGTTAAATTCGCTTCTGAAGGCGCCAGAATGTCGGTTGGTGACGGATTGATAATCGAGTCGGTCGCCGAGGTCATCGGTCAGGAATCATTATATCGTTATGCTCTGCAGCATAATCGCCTGCTTACTTTTAAAGCTCTGCATGGTGCTATCTGGCTGGTCAATTTTTTTCAGTATGATGAAAACAGGGTTCCGGTAAAGTTTTTCGTATATATAATCAGCCGAGCACCTTATCAGGAGCGCATGGTCGAAGAATGGATCAGTTCACTTGCAACCGGCAGCCCGCAAATTCTCCTGGCCAACCAGAAAACATCTTACAGCGAAACGCTGATGCCGGTCTGGCTGGAAAATCGGCCTGAACTTTCGCGCCTTCTGCGCCACCTCAACTCGGTAGGAGGAGGTTTCAAGAGCGAATATAATGAAGCCGGTGAAAGTTATCTGATGTCGGGCCGAAGCCTCGACGATATCGACTGGTCGGCGATTGCTCTTGAAAGAAGAAATGGTGGCAGTCAGAGATTTTCGCGTACGGCGGTTCTGCTGTTTACGGCAACTGTCTTTCTGATAATTATCATCACTGTTGTCAGTCGCTATTTTGCCAGAATTTTTCTGATTCCGGTACGGCAGTTATCGTCGAGCGTGGCTGCAATGGCTGAAGGAAACTATGATTTGCGTTTTGAAGTTACTACCGACGACGAAATTGGCCAGCTTTGCCACAATTTTAACAGCATGGCTGCAAGCCTCAAAGAAAAGGAATATCTCAACCGTTTTTTGTCTGATATCGCGCGCGAAGCGATCAGTGGTCGCGTGTCTCCGCGTGCAACCCGTGTCGAAGGAGCCGTTCTTTTCAGTGATATTCGCAATTTCACTACGATGACAGAACAGAAGGAGCCCGAAGAAATAGTTCAGATGCTGAACGAATTTATGACCGAAGCTGAAACCGTGGTTGTCAAACATGGCGGAACCATAGAAAAGTTTATCGGTGATGCGATAATGGTAGTATTTCTGCCGGCACTTGGTTCGGCCGTGCCGACGGTTCGCGCAGTTCGGGCAGCTGAAGATTTGCTTGCGGCGGTTTATTTGATGAATGGGCGGCGTGAAAGGCAGGGTTTGTTTACTATCAATATCGGTGCCGGCATCGCAACTGGTTCTCTGCTTATGGGCACCATCGGTAACCAGCAGGGCCGACGCGACTATTCGGTGACCGGTAAAACCGTGTTGCGTTCCGCTGCCATGGAAAAGCTGACGCGCCAGGTCACCGGTAAGAAAATTGTTCTCTGCTCATCGTCGGTCGAAATAGCCGTTAATGCCGGTATCAGAACGAAAAGGCTGGCAATACCAGACGGTGACGAAGGTTACGAAGTTCTCTAAGGAAAATCAGGCTATGCAAAACACTCATCAGCAATACCCCGGCCATTTTATCGCGATATTTTACATTGCTTTTACAGTTCTGGCTTTTTCTTCGATCGAAATTATCGTGAACCCCGTGCGCAATGATATAGCGCCGTTTCTCATGAATTTCTGGCGTTTTCTGGTGGCTGTGCTGATTTTGCTGCCGACCCTGCTCTGGCGGCATCGCGCCCGTTTGCGTGAATTGCGTCGCGAAGACCTGCGCGATCTGACGCTTTTAGGCTGTCTGAATATCTTATTTGCCATGGGCGCGCATGCGCTATGTATCAAGTATTCACGAGCTTCGACAGCGGCGATTCTTATCTCAGCCAACCCCCTGGCGACAAACTTTTTTGCCTGGCTGATCCTGCGTGAAGAAATGACCTTGAAGCGTATATTTGCCCTGTTGCTGGGGTTCTCAGGGGTGGTGCTGATTTCTTTGAAGACTGATGGTGCAGTTGATACGCCGCTTGGTGTTGGCACCGGAATCATCGCGTTGGCTGGATTTGGCCTTTATACAGTGTTGTCGAAGCGCCTGGTGCATAAGCACGGTGGTTTGACGGTGATGGTTCTCAGTTGCATCCCGGCTCTCGTCATTTATCTGCCAGTGCTGTGTCTGCTCGGCATCGACATTCTGCCGCCCTCACACACCTGGCCAAATATTCTGGGCGCCGGAATTCTTGGAACCGGGCTTGGCTATATCAGTTTCATGAAGATACTTGGTTTTTTGTCGGCCGGGCGCAGCAGCTATCTGTTCTTTTTCAAGCCACCGGTGGCGATCTTTTTAGCCTGGCTGCTGCTGGGCGAAAAGATATCTGAAGCTGCTGTTGTCGGGACACTGCTGATTATGGCCGGTATACTGACTGAGATCAAAAGATCTGGACAAAAGCCGCAATCTGCATAAACTTTTGTCCTGTTACTTGGGACTGTCAAACCACTGTTATGCGCCTGATCGCGGTCGCCATGTTCTTTTGATGATTACGGGGCAAAGCTCCTGCTACTGCTAATGAAAGCCGGGTTTGTTTTATGAACAATCGTTTGTGGCTCAATATTTTTTTACTGTTGCTGGTATGCCTGTTTGCGACATCTGCAGAGACCTTGGCACAGTTGCCGCCAAAGATCGACGGGCTGCCGCCATTCCCTGAGACAGCGCAGTTCGACATCGCTCTGGCAGATATTTATGCTGAGCTTTTTCCCGAAAAAAGCATGGCTTATGTCATCTGCAATCTCTGGTTGACCTGCGATGGCGTCAACCCGGTTTTGCTGCAACTGGGTGGCGACATTCAGACCATGCAAGTTACTGCGCCTGAAAAAGTCAATCTGACCTATGTTTATATCAAGCCTTATCTGCATCTCGATAATCTGCCGGCTGGCAATTACCAGATCGTATTTACTTATGAAGTGAAGCACGACGGCATAACCAGCACCGGTCTGATATCGGCAGCTGATCTGCGTCTTGATGCCGGCTCTTACTGGTATCCGCGCAATGTGGCGCTCGACCCGCATCAGGTTATTCTCAGCCTGGTTACATCGCCAGACTATGCGGTAACTTCTAATGCGGCTGTTTACAAAGATGTGCCGAATAACCTCAAGCGTATGCGTCAATTTGTGCTCACCACAGCCGCCGCCGATGGCCTGACCCTCGACTGAGAACGATCGAGGGTCGGCTGCGGATTGTTTACTGGGCGACGACTCTTTGCTCTACCAGCTGGCTGAGCTGGCTTAGCACCTGAACTTCTTTTTCGAGATTTCTGTCGCCGATATTTGTTATTTCTTTCTTGAGGTGTGCGCAAAATTTGTCGATGTCTGACTTTGCTGCTGAAAGAACAGCCAGTACGCGTGCCGGGCGTTCCCAGTAGCTCCAGCCTGAGCCATCTGTGCTGCTTTCGTTTGCCGGCCCAGTTCGTTTATGGCTGGCAGTGGCGGAATTCTTGATCAGATCGGCGTAGCGTGCGAGCAACACGCCCTTTCTGATTCCTGCGTCATCGAAGTGTTCTGGTTCGGCTGCTGTAATAACGAAAGTGCTGTTTACCTCATCTTCATGACCGCTGCGATCTTCGTAATTAACCGTCAGTGTGATTTCGGGGTTGTCGTTGAGCTTTTCGAGACGCAGCAGAATAATACCGCCGCGCGTGCCATTTTCGTCGGTTGGCGCCGGGAAAAGCGTTTTGACATGCATGATTCTGCCGGTTGCCATGTCAGCTTCCGGTGAGCCAATCACCTGACTGATGCGGAATCCAGGAGCTTTGAAGTTAAGAGCCAGGTCAAAAATCATCGGCGTTACCATGAACTCGAATTCATCAGCCAGTCGCTTTTTGAATTCAACCGGTGAGTGCACTGAATAATAATTGGCACCACGCACTTTGCTGATAGACCTGATCATCTGTGAATTGAAGTCAACCCCCATGCCGACAAAAGTCGTGTGAATTCGGTGCTTCGCCATGTTGTCGGTGATCGCCAGCAGTCCTGATTCGCTCGTGTCATCAGTGTTGGGCATGGCGTCAGTCAAAAAGATTATGCGGTTCTCGAACTCATCCGGGTTGCTGAGAGTGAATGGCATCAACAACCGACAACCCTCTTCGAGTCCCTCTTCCATGTTGGTCGCGCCGGTCGGTGAAAGAGCGAGAATGTGCCCTTTGAGCGCCTGCATGTCGGTAGTGCCCACCGCAGATACTGGTTTGGCAAGATGTGCTTCATGATTGAACAGAACCATGCCGAAACGGTCGTCGGGACGAAGATGGTCGAGCATGGCGGATATCGACTGGCAGGCAGACTGGAGTTTGCTCATCTTTTCTGTTTGCTCGTTCAGGTCGTTTCTCTTTCGGTGCCCACCGTAATAATACTCGTAAAACGAACTGCTCATCGAGCCTGAAATATCGAGTACTACAACCAGATTCAGCTTTTTGCGGGAAAACTCATCGAGACTCCTGCCCGATTTCAGGCCGACTGCCAGATAGTGTTCAGTTTCGCCTGACAGCGGGTTTTGGCTGACTGCCGATGACCAGGCCGGCACGAAAAGCTTTCCTGAGTTGGGCTGATCGACAGAAGCGCTGCCTGTGTCGAAACGGTAGTCATAAAAAAGCCCTTCATAAGTTATGTCTGATGGTTGAGGCAGGTAGCCGGCGGCAATGTTCTGACGAAAGTTGTTGATGTCTTTGGCTCCACCAGTTGAATAGCCGTAGTCGCGAATTGAAGCACGACCCTGATCGGTTATCGAACCGATCATCGGGCCACTCACTGAGGCAAGCACGAAAATGATGATGATCGATACAACCGTGCTGAGCCCAAATCCCAGTGCAAAGAGCAGCCTGAAAAATTCGAGAGTCATCCATGCGCTCAAGGTGTAGAAGAGAATTTCCAAAGATTTTTCGCCAATGTCAGGTTCTACTTCTTTATCCTCGTCTGGCGTCCAGTTATATTGCCAGTCGTCTACGGGTTTTTGTGCGATTGCATTGCTGGCTGCCGGAACGGCATGCCAGGCGAACAGAACGAGTATGTTAACCAGCAGAGTTGCCAGGAATATTCTTCTTAAATAATACATATTCTTTCTCCTTGAACTGAAATCTCTCACCCCGTGTATGGTGGCATTCTGATTTTGCCGGGCGAGCGGAAAGATGCCATTTTTGCCGGTTTGCTGAAACCGGGTTAGGTTGATGATTTTCGGGCATTCTCGAGAGTTTAAGCCTGGCTTGTGCTGTCAGACTTATGCTCTCTTCTGTGTTACCGTCGGTTTTGCGTTCTCACGTTCTATGATGCGCTGTGTAGGCAATGTGCATATCGAGGCCGACATCGTTTTTGGACAAAACAAAACTACTTCTGGCAAAGTTGGCCAGTTAACTATAGTTGTTGGGAGTAATTCGCCACCGCAGAAGCAGTCGGTGAGCCGTTTCTGCTGTGACGCGAAGCGTACCTTCGAATTCACCGAAATTCAAAATTAGCTTCGTGGTTCTGAACCTGTATGCAATATAGTCCTAAAATTTGATATGCCAAGTAAGGAAATTTTCCGCAAAAACGAGCCTAAAATTCCCGTTATCTTGTGCACGCCTCTGCTTCTGCTTACCTGCGGCGGCGTGGTGGTGGCGGTGTGGTAAATTTATCGTTGTCTGAGTCGGGTACATAATGGTAGTCGCGCCGGTATTTTATCGGCGCATCAGGCCACTCATATCTGATGTTAACCAGCTGCGCTGCAAAATTTTCGGGTTCGAACGAGGTTGTGCGAACCGGAGAATAGCTGCCTTCACCATAGCCAGTTCCAGCCTGCTCGCTCATTTTTCTGGCGCTGGGGCTCATTCTGTCTTCTTTGAGATATTCTATCGGAGGTTCGTAATAACGTTCTCTGAAAGCAGCTACTTTAATCCAGCCGATCTGCGAATAGTCGCCCATGCGGCCGGCATAAGAATCATCATCGCTGGTGAAATAAAAGCGCTGAACTTTTGAATACGATGAGCGCCAGCCTTCAAAGTTGCCGGTCTGGCCAGGATTAAGCACATACATGCTTTCGCTCGGGCGGTTGTAAGATCGTTCCCCGCTGATTATGTTGCGGCCATCGACCGATATCGATAGCGCAACGCGGCCATGCCAGTTGTTTCTGACCCTGATCGTGTAGCGCTCACCATGTCTTGCTTCTACATAAAGGTTTGAGCCATCACGCCTGCCTGAATATGTCAGCAGTCCGCGGTCATCGCCGATTATATCTACTTCGATAATGTTCGATGGCCATCTTACATATTCTGGCTCTCTGATAAAATCAGGTTTTCTGGCATCAGTTACGCTGGTCGAGACGAACAAAATGCATAAGATAACAATGCTCAAAACTGCCTTGTGAATTTTCATGACCTGCCTCCCACAAATTGCGTTTACCATATTCTAAACGTATCTGTTTCATCGTGGATTCAACTCTTTTAAAAATTAGCTTTTCACGCTGGTGAATCAGTTGGGAGATTATGTTAACATTTTAGAAGCCAAAATTTTGCTGGAGGGTCTAATTCATGGAATTCAACGAACTGGTATTTGCGCGCAGAACAGTCAGAAGATTCAGTCAGGAGCCTGTGCGACAGGCAGTGCTTGAAAAAATTTTAAAAGCAGGGCTGGCTGCCCCCAGCCCGAATAACTCTACTCCCTGGTCGATAAGTGTTGTTACCAATGGCGAAGTCATACAAAAGATGCGTCATGCGGTCAATGAGAGACTCGATCTGATGTTTGCAGCCGTTAAGCCCGATCATAAGGCGGTTCTTGACAAGGTTAAGGTTTTTTCTACGGTGTTTGCCAATGCACCGGTTGTGCTGGCCATTTTCAGCCGGCCATACCATGCTCCAGTTCATGATTTGCTCGCCGATACCGACATCTCGCCTGAGCAGATCAGTGAATTGCGCCGACACCCGGAACTTCAGGCTACCGGTGCTCTGGTACAGAACATTCTGCTTGCTGCCGCAGAAGAAGGTCTTGGCTCATGCTGGATCTCAGGTGCTCTGGTAGCTCGCCGCGAGCTTGAATCGATCCTTGGCGTCAAAGACATGCATCTCGAAACGCTGGTCGCTCTCGGTCATCAGGAAAGTCAGCCGCACCCGAAAGAACCTCTCGACCTCGAACTCTACGTGAATTATATTCCCTGACAGATCTGTAATTGCTGACCGGGTCTGTGACATTCTGCGGCTGATCATTGCAAAATTTCGATCAGCCTGTCGTGGTGGTAATTATTCAATGCAGACAGAGTTAAAAATTCAGGCTCAGGCGGTTTTTTTGCGCAAGTTTGTTTCTGCAGATGCAGACAAAGTATTTAAGATGAGCATCGAGAATTCCATGAGAACATGGATTCCCGATCAGGTTTACCGGGATGTTGCACATGCTCAGGAAGTTCTGAAATTCTTGATAGACCAGTATCAGGACGACGTTTCTCCAACTATGGCACCGGTAGTTCTTGGTATCTGCCTTGCCGGAACTGGTGAGTTGATCGGTCATATCGGCATCAGCCCGTTGCAGGAAGATGTCGAAGTCGGCTATGCCATTGAAGAGAGGCAGCAGGGAAAAGGCTATGCTGGCATGGCGGTCAGGGCGATGTGTGAATGGGCGCTGGCAGAATTTGCGCTGCCGCGCTTGCTTGGCGTGGTCGCGGTCGACAACCGCTCTTCCTGCCGCGTGCTCGAAAAGGCCGGCTTCAGGTTGCTATGCGAAGAGACAGGCAAAATGCATGGTATTGAGCGCATGCTGCGAAAATACGAGATCACTCCGACCAGTCTGGGCGAATAATGTTCTTGTAGCGCCCTGATAAATATTTTAAAAACTGCATGAAAATGATATTCTGTAGAGGCCGGTCATAAAGATTCCTGCATCTCCATGGTGGCTGCAAAGGATAAACAGGTGAAGAAGAAGAAACTGACGCTGATAATGCCCTCTATTGGCCGCAAACCGGAACAGGAATACATCACCACCTGGCAGATGGAGCCTCTGGTGCTGGCTGTTCTCGCTTCGCTGACGCCCGACGACTGGGAGATCACCATTCAGGACGACCGCGTAGCACCAGTTGACGCCAATATCGAAGCCGACCTTGTCGGCATTACCACCGAAACTTACACGGCCCGACGTGCCTACCAGATAGCAGCCAAATACCGCAAACGTGGAGTGCCGGTGGTTATGGGCGGCTATCACCCAACCTTGTGGCCTGATGAAGTTCAGAACTATGCTGATGCCATAGTTGTTGGCCCGGCTGAAGGTATCTGGGAACAGGTTCTGGCCGATGCCGCTGCCGGCTGTCTGAAAAAGCGCTACGACGGTCCGCGCGATTTCCCCTGGAAAGGCGTTTTCCCGAAGCGCGAAGTCTATGCCGATAAAAAGTATCTGCCGCTGGCGCTGGTCGAGTTTTCACGCGGTTGTTCGCACCACTGCTCGTTCTGTTCGATAACCTCGTTTACCCGGGGCCGACATTATTTCAGGCCGCCAGAAGAGGTTGCCGAGGAAATCAGACGTACCGGCCAGAAAATTGTTTTTCTTATCGATGACAACATCGCTGCCAACCCGCAGGCGGTGCTCGACCTCTGTCGGGCGTTGAAACCTCTCAAAATCAGGTGGGTTACCCAGATCAGCGTCGAAGCTGCTGCCGATCCTGAATTGATTGGTGCCATGGCCGATTCAGGTTGTGTTGGTGTTCTGATCGGATTTGAGTCACTGCGTTCGGATCTGCTCTGTAGCCTGAATAAAGACAGCAATGAGTCTATCGAGCTTTACGAGCGAGCCCTGGCTCAACTTAAAAAGAACAATGTCTGTGTGTATGCGACGTTTCTTTTTGGTATCGATGGCGATGACGTCAGTTCTTTCCCGCGTACGCTCGAATTTGCCAATAAGCACCAGTTCTTTCTGGTCGCTTTCAACCATCTCGTGCCATTTCCCGGCACCGCTCTTTATGCAAAGCTTGCAGCACAGGGGCGCATGGTTTCGCCGGCCTGGTGGCTCGAAGAGAGTTTTGCATTCGGCCAGGTTCCTTTCAAACCTCAGATGCTGCCACCCGAAGCGCTTGCCGAAAAGTGCCGCGAATACCGCCAGAAATTCTACTCGTTGCGGTCAATCGTGCGGCGTGGCCTGGCTCCAAAGACCAATATGCAGAATTTCGCAACACTGATGCTTTATCTCACGCAGAACTATTATGGCCGCCGCGAAGTGAACGAAAAATTCGGCATACCGCTCGGTTTTCCCGAAGACAACCATTTGCTGCAAAGCTGATTTGACGGAGTTACAGTTTGCCCAGAGCACTCGAGCATTTCGGTTACAGCTCGAGTGCGCCTGTTTTAGACGATCGCATCGCGAGTCTCGACCGACAGATTCGTCAGCTGGCACGGCAATGCAAAATGCCTTCGTCATATATCGAGCTCGATTATCAGACAGAACCATCGTTCTTTGCGGCTCTCGCGAACTACGGCCATGAGCACGATCTTGTTCTGATTCAGCCAGACAACCCGGCCGGCTTGACCGGTCTCGGTATCAGATCGGTGCGCCGCGCCTATATTGGCGGTTGCCCGGCCGATATCGGTTATCTACATCATCTTCGTTTTCATCCCTCTATTCGCGGTGGTTCGTTTCTTGCGCGCGGCTACCGGGAGTTTCGCAAAGTTTTTACTGCCAGGCCGCTTAAAGTTACCCTGACCTCTATTCTCGAAGACAATGCAAATGCCCGTCAACTGCTGGAAAGTAACCGCGCTGGCAGCGGCATGCCGACATACAGGCCGGTCTCAAGATTTCTTACCCTGCTGATCCCTTTGACCGGGCCCGGTCGGCGCTGGCCTCTGCGTCGTCGCGAGAGAGTCGGTAAACTGGGTTTTGCCGTGAAAATGCTGACAGATGCTGATCTGCCGGCGCTGATGTCTTTATTTGAACTGGCCGGGCGCCATAACGATGGTATGCCAGCGTTTGCGGCTGAAGATTTTTGTGGCGGTTCGACCAGTGCTCTGGCCGGCTTGCAGATTACCGACATGGTCGGGGTTTTTGCCGGTACTGAATTGCTGGGCGCTATCGGCATCTGGAATCAGCAGGCATACCGGCAGATTGTTCTGTCTCATCTCTGCCCGAGTCTGTCGGTCGTGCGCAAGCTCTGGAATCTTGGCCGTGGCTTATGGGGTGAGTGTCCGATTCCGCTGACCGGCGGCCGGGTCAATAATGTTCTGCTCGATCCCTGGGTAATCGTGCCCGGCCGCGAAAGAGAGATCATGCCTGTGTTGCTTAAAGCTGCGACAAAAGAAGCAAAGCGGCGTGGCGCACTTTTTGCCGCTTTTGGGGTGTCGGCCAATAATCCTGCTCTGGCGGCTGTCGATACTCTCTTTTACATCTCCTACTGGAGCATAATTTACCAGGTATTCTGGCCCGAGACGGCAGTTTACGGTTTTACCGGTCGGCAGCTGCACGTTGCCAACCTTGGGTCTCTGTGATGGCGTCGGCGAAAGTTAAATGTGAAAGTTTGCCGTGACTCTGCTACTATCGTAGTTATGCCTTGTGAAGCTTTTCAGGAGAGTTAAGTGCGTATTGCCCTGATCAAACCATCGATGGGTGAAAGAGCGGGGCGGCCCTACCGGTCGCCGGCGGTGCTCGAACGCCTGCCGATATCGAGCTTACTTTCATTGACGAGCGTCTCGAAAACATCGATTTTACCCGCAGCTACGATCTGGTGGCCATAACAGTAGAGACTTTCGCAGCTTTGCGCGCTTATCAGATCGCTTCTGAGTTTCGCCGGCGCGGGGTCAAGGTTATGCTTGGCGGCTTTCATCCCACGCTGATGCCGGAAGAGGCTGGCCGTTTCTGCGATATCCTTGGGCTTGGCGAAGTAGAAGAAGTCTGGCCGTCAGTGATAGCCGATCTCAAGAATGGCAATTTACAGAGGGTCTATCGCAGCCAGGGGTCAGGCTTGCAGAATTTCAAATGCGATCGTTCAATTTATAAAAACAGGCGCTATTTACCGGTGAGCTTGATTGAAACCAGCCGAGGCTGCCGGTTTAACTGCAATTTTTGTTCGGTCAGCAGCTTTTATCGCAATGGCGTTTTTCATCGCCCGGTTTCTGACGTCGTTGCCGAAATTGCCGGTTTGCACAATCGTTTTGTCTTTTTTGCCGACGATAACATCGTTGCCCACCCTGAGCAGGCTCGTCAGTTGTTCAGTGCCATCAGGCCCATGAATATCTGGTGGGCGAGTCAGGCAAGCCTTACTTCAGCTGCTGATGAGCATTTTCTTGATGAAATGGCGAACAGCGGCTGTGTCGCTGCTGTTATCGGGCTTGAGTCAATAAATCCGGCAAACCTTAGAGATATGAACAAAGGCTGGAGCGTCAGTCTCGGGCAGGTCGAAAAGTTGCTCGACGCATACCGGCAGCGCAAGATAATGATCTATGCGACCTTCGTTTTTGGCTACCCGCACGATACGCTCGCCAGCATCAGAGAAACCGTTGATTTTGCTTTGGCACAAAAGCTGTTTATGGCTAATTTCAACATGCTGCTGCCTTTCCCGGGAACGCCCGTCTATAACGAACTGCTGGAGCAAAATCGCATGATTTATCCGCAATGGTGGATGGATCGTGATTACAGCTGGGAGTTGCCGGCATTTAAGCCCGTCGGCATGACTCCCGAAGAACTGGCACACGCAGTCAGCGCGGCCCGCCATCGATTCACCAGCTTTTCCGGTATTTTCAAGCGTGCCGGCGACCTCTCGGCGAATCTGTCGGGCCCTTTCAAAGCCCTGCTGTTTCTGGCAGCAAACTGGATATCGCGGCGTGATATAATGAAAAAGACCGGTATGCACCCTGGTTTCAGTGGTTGCGAACTGTATGAGAAAGAAGCTTCTGGTCTATGAAAATAACCTTCATAAAACCCAATATGGGCCTGGTGAACGGGCGGCCTTATCTCGATCGTGGTCGCATGGAACCATTGACTTTTGCCGTTCTGGCAGGCCTTTTGCCCGCCGACATCGACTGTGTTCTTTTTGACGACCGCTATGAACGCATTCCATACGGCGATGCCACTGATCTTGTCTGTATCAACGTCGAAATTTATACGGCCCGACGTTCTTATGAAATTGCCGATCGTTACCGGCGCCATGGGGTAAAAGTAGCTCTTGGCGGTTACCATGTTTCGATGATTCCGCAGGAAGCGGCAGAACACGCCGACTGTCTGCTGATCGGTGACGCTGAAGAAGTGTTTCCGCAGATGGTCAGCGACCTGGCTGCTGGTTGCCTTAAACCGCTTTATAATGGCCATTTTCCACCAAAACTCGAAGGTTTACGCACCCGCTGGGATATTTTTGCCGGTAAAAGCTATCTGCCGCTACGTTTAACTCAATTCAGCCGCGGGTGCCCGAACCACTGCCGTTTTTGCGCTACCGGTTCGATCTACCAGCGTCTGCATTGCTGCCGGCCGGCAGAAGAGGTTGTCAGCGAACTTGCCGAACAGCCGCAGAACTTTGTTTTTTTTGTTGACGATAACATTGTGGCGCAGCCAGATGCGGCCAAAGAGCTGTTTCGCCGGCTGATTCCCCTGAAAAAGCGCTGGATCGGCCAGGCAAGCCTCAGTTTTACCGAAGATGACGAGCTGATGGATCTGATGAAGCGCAGTGGTTGTGCCGGTCTTGTCGTTGGTTTTGAATCGACCAGCCCTGAGAACCTCAGGCAGATGGGCAAGAACTGCAATATGCATCTCGACAGCTATGCGCCGGTTATCGAAAAGATCCGCGATATCGGGTTTCAGCTCTGGGCCGCTTTTCTGGTCGGGTGTGACG
>JAKJFO010000106.1 GCA_022704885.1 Candidatus Rifleibacteriota bacterium
CCTGGTTTACAGTCTGACCTTGACAGCGGTGGGTTACTGCGTCATGCAATAGTTCTTTGAGACTCAATGCGGCTTCATTTTGAGCCTCGTCGATGCCGACGGCAAGGTAAAACTGTCTATGTCTGGCTTCGCGGTCGGTAAAAAGCAAGGCGGCATATTCGCATCTGAAAAACTTCTTTGCCAGCTTGAGGGTTGCGCTTGCCAGCGGCAAAAGGGTCTTGCAACGATCGGTAATTTTATCGACGCGATGCACCAGCTGGAGTTCGCGCAATTTCTTGCGCAAGAACTTTTTCCTCAAGGTCAGTGGCACATCAGCCAGGTTGAGTGTCAGATCCATAGTGGGTTCCGCCTGTATTAATTGTTAAAAGCATTTGCTGTGCAGGATGTATTATTTTATATGATAGTTCAGTTCTTCATATTATACTACATAGCCGTAGGCTCGGGTTATCCAAGTTTGACATATTACATAATTACAGTCGGGAAGACGTTTCTGGTGTTCAGGCGCCCCTGCCTCGGGCGAGGCAACGTCTGATAATAAATATTATGTAAACCAAAAGCAAAAAACGGAGAAAAGCCAGGCTGGCCGGCATAGACATGAATTATGTAAACCTTGCAAATGCAGGTTGCAGAATTGGATAACTATTCTTATAGTTAATTAATACACTGATGGTTGGGAGTATATTATGAGAAAACTTATGCTGATTGCTCTGGTTCTTTGTTTCACTATTAGTCTGTGCCCGGGCATGGCTGCCACTGAGGCTGAAAATACCGCCCTGCAGACCGTAGCCAAAGAGATCAGCGCGGCGCTGGCCGGACGGTCTGAATACGCCGAAAACCTTGGGCGCTATACTGATTTCAACACTGACCTTAAAAAAGTCCTGCAAAAGTATTCTCAGCCAGGTATGCCAAAAACATTGAACTTCAATGGCAAGCCGGCCAAAATTCTTGTGCCGCTCAACCTCGACGACAAACTTGTCGGTGGCTTTTTTCAGCTCTCAACCGATGGCAGAAAAATACTCTCTTACCTTCCCTGGAACAAGGATATGAGACCTCTTTTCGTTATCGAGCGCAGCAAATGGGAAAATGCCGGCGATGCCGCCCAGTTGCCCGAACTCGCCGAGCTTATGCCGATTACCGAAAACCACAGTGCCGGCGTGCCAGTTGAAAAATCAGATCTCACTGATCTTTTTCTGATCGACTATATAGATATGCTCCCGGGTAAAACCCAGGAAGAACTTGCTGCTTATACCTCTACCGTTGGCCTCAACGCTCACCTCGGCCGCAGAACCGGGTCATCCAAGTGCCTCGGCTATTCTGCCAGCCTGGCCAGCGACTGGTGGAACATCGCAATGGGCAACAAGCTTGGCAGTTATGATTCCTTTATCAACGGCGCCCGCGAATATGGTGTTAATCCACGCCTTGTCGAAAGCCTCTACTTTCAGAATACAAAGTGTCCCTACAGCTTCATCAAAGAAACAGGTAAAGACCGCGTTACCGGCGAAAAGGTCCCCTACTCGCCCAAACATTATGCCTGGATACTCAGCTCGATAAAATTGCCTGAGCAGATCAACGATCCGCTCAAGCGTCAAATCAGCTACCGCCTTCCTGCCAACGGACTGGGCATGGATCTGCCATTCGAGAACTCTTTTAACAAAAGCAACGGAAAAGTAGAAAAGATTCGGTCTGACCTGCAGAAATACGGAATTATGTATGCACAGCATACCTCGCGCCTTTTCAAAGACAAGGTTTCGCTTACATTACAGGGTGTCCATTCAGTAAATATAGTAGGCACAGCTAAGCTTAAAGGCGAACCCGTAGTCATATACTACGAAACTTTCGGCAAGAATGGCCGCGACTACATGGAAGACAGCTTCTACGGGCCCTCGTTGCGCGCATTCCCGGTCAAATTCTTCTATCAGGGCATAATTTTCCCACATCGAATTATTCCTCAGGTCAGCCTGCGTAACAATACCGCTGTCGTAACTTTTAAAACACATGAAGGTAAAGCCATAGCTCCTGAAAGCATCAGTGTAAAGGTTGATGGCAAAGCAGTCGATGTTAAGCCTGCCGACAAGATCAGAATAGCGCTCAATCGCTCTGACGCAACAATCGAGCTCAAATTTTCCCGCAAATACTTTTATACCCCTGAAGAAGCCGAAGGCTACGAGCGCAGGTTTCTGATCAGTAATAACAGAATTATCGAGCTCTCGCGTTATGAAGCGATAGTTAAAGCGCTGGCTGAGAGAAATAGCGGTCTGTTCAAGAAGTTGTTCGGTAAAAGCGACAGCTACTCTGATTACCTTAAAGCTGCTGAAGAAAAGACGAGAGAAGGCCTCAAATCTCAACTTGCTTCGATTCGTAACGATTCTGCCCTTCTGTCCAGAGTCGCCTCCGAGATCAAAAGAAGCGAGATTCTCAAAAAGTCAGAGCTCGGCAAAATCGTAGCCGGTATGATCAAGTTCGAGCAGATCAGCAGATAAAGACGCTTAAAGTCTGACAGTTTTAAGACGCGGAATAACTTTTCTCTGAGATTCAGAAACATACTTGTGCGGGAAATTCCTTTTTACGCGCAAAGTGTAAATCTCCATCCAGGCACGAAAGGTTTCGATAAAAATCGATATCTCGACTTCATCATCATAAAATTTCACGGTCGCCGGAATACGACTGTAAATGTCGAGATCATCATAAAAAGCATGCCAGTATAAATAGAAGTTGGCGCCGATCAGATGCAGCGTAGCCAGTTGAACGAACCCTTCCCTGCTGCCGTCAGTCTTTATGTGAGTCAGATATGCGTCCGCTCCCTCTTTGAGATTTGAGCGCATAGGCCCGTAGATGCTGTAATCTCTCATTTCATTCTCTTTGCGGGCGTATAGAACCGGGTTCCCATCAGCCGAAGAAAAGCGGTAACGATAATCGAGCACGTAACCTTCTTCCATTTGCAGTCGAACAAGAATGGTGAAATATCTGTTGACGTCAAATTCGAGTGGAAGAATTCGATCGAGTTCAGCGGCAGCATCCAGAATTTCAGCTTCTGAAAGGTCGCCCATCTCAATTGAGAAAAGCAGTTCGCTGGCGCGCCTGAAAACATATTCCTTTGGACCGTAGCTTCTTGGCGGCTGTATTCGCCTGATTCCGTTGACGCGATAATGCATATCGGGCGGAAATGCCACTATAAACATGAATAGAAAAAGTATGCCACCGATTGTCTTGAATATATGCTGTCTGCTGAATAATAGCCGTAGATTCCGCTTGATCATTTCGACTGTTTCGGGGGAGATAACTATTCTACGGTCTTGCAGCTTCATAAAACGTTTGCTCTTAATGTGGACTTAAAAGTCAGCAGCGCGGACAAGCCGCGCTGCTGACATGTTATGACAAGTCCTATTTCTTTGCGATCTCAGCTTTTTTCTTGAGAATTTCTTCGAGATTGGTGCCTTTAACCAGCTGGGCAAAGACGTCGGCTATGCTCTTGCCGCCGAGTATGGCAAGCGGAGCCATGCTGTCGGCAAGTTTTTCGGCAAGGGCCTTGTCGCCAAAGGCCTGCAGGGCCGCGATAAAGTCAGGTGAAACGGCGTTGGCACGATCAACGACGCCGGCCACTTCAGCTTTGAGTTCTTCCAGGCGCAGGTTGAGGCGTTTTTGCGCGATCTCGATTTCGAGCGCACCCATTTCACTTTTGCGGCCAAGTTCACTGGTATTGATCTTGTTCAGGGTTTCCTGCTCAGCAAGTTTGGCCAGTAGTGATGTCTTCTGGGCTTCGATCTCTGATTCGATCTTGGCCAGACTCAGCAGCAGCGCCGTTTTGGTTTCTTCGGTCTGCAGTTCGAGATCCTGTTTTCTGGTGGTTGATTTCAGTGTGGCTTCTTCCTGCTTGATAGCTTCACTTTGCTGTACGTATTCAAGCGTGCGCTTTTCAGAAGAAATCGCCAGGGTCTGCTTGACCACCGAATGTTGAGCTGCGACAAGAAGCTGCTCGATTGCTTCGTTGCCAATTTTTACATCGAGAATTTCGATGTCGTAAATTCGCATACCATTCTCTGAGAAGACGCGACCGGGACGTTTATTATCGGCTCCGGCAGCGCCCAGAACGCTGTCACGCACAACCGCGATAGCATTGGCATAGAAGTCTTCGATCTTGTATTTCTTTACAGCATTTCTGATGAGTGAACGCATGTGATCTGTCAAAAACTTGACGTAGTTTTCGACATCGAACCACTTTTCGGGTTCACCCTCAAAATTGACACGATAAGACAGACGAATCTTAACCCGGCAGAGATCGCTGGTTTCTGCATCGACGATGTCAGAGACTTTATTGTGCAGACTGCGCAGATAGGCTGTCTTAATAGTCTTCTCGTCAGTCTTGGGAGTTCCGGTTGATAGCTCCATCGCTTCGAGAGCCTGATCGTATTCGAGCAGAACCGTCTGTGGGCCAACGACAACCTTGCGCTCGCCGGTGCGGCCGACGACCAGAACCGCGTAACCGGTCCAGACATCGAGAGCGACTGCCCCTTCGTATTTGGTGTCGAGCGTAATTGTGCGCGGCTGTGTGAAAGACGGGCTGCGGGTAAAATCGTCGCCGGCGAAGCCCTCAGGCGAGCCTTCAGCTCTGGCCGCCAGTGCGGTTCGTGGCGCTGCCAGTTTTCGTTTGAGTTCGCTGTCGGTCAGGTAATCTTCGCTGCCACCAGCCTTAGCAATGGTTTTGAGACGGATATTGTATTCGAGCGCCTCCTGATTGCCGGGGTACATAAGCGACACCTGGCGAGGTTCGAGGAAGCGGCGGACAATTACTTCTGTGCGCGGATCGGGCAGCAGCATGGCCGGGCCTTTAACCAGCGTGATCTTGCCGGTCATGCGATTGAGTACATAGCGGCCCTCGCCGGCCGGAATGGCAACGGCATAATGCAGTTCCTTTTCCCCATACTTGATGACCGCGTGTTCCGGGCGCGGGAAATAGATCATCTGATCTTTGCCGGTGATGAAAAGTTCTTCGCCGACCTTGTGCTCAACCCCGTTTTCATTGTACGGAGCGATGACTTTGACGTAAATGCCGCTGATTTCGTTGAGTTCGATAGCCTTGAATTTGCGGCTGCCACCCTTTTCGACAAAGGTTTCGGTTGGGCTCGGGAAAACCACGGCCGGCCCCTGAATGAAGCGTTTGTTGCCGTCTTCATCAAGCAGAATGCAGTATTCGAGGCGTTCAAGCGTAACCGCTTCTCTGAGGTAACCACCGTTGGCATCTCTTACAACTTCGACGCCAGTCGGCGGGATATAGAATGACACCTCTGTACCCTTGATCACCAGCAGTTTGCCCATGATCAGATGCGGAATGTCGTCAGAAATACCCGCGTTTTTGGCCTCTTCGCCGGTGACCGCAGCCTGCTGCGGCTTAACCACGGCTTTTTTCCAGTTGAGCTTGGCGGCCTCTTCATCATATACGCGCACGACCAGATACTGGTTGAGGTGCAGATAGTGACCGGGAATAACGCGAACCATCTGACCGGGCCAGAGCGCAAAATTGATCGGCCCGGGAATATTCATCTTATGCCCAACGCGAAGCTCAGGCAGGCTGTTGGAGCCGAAATGCGGCGGTTGAATGCCGTCTTTGGCAGGATTCTTGAGGACAAGATACCAGCCTTCAGGCGCCGTCGAGAAAATCGCTATCGCCTGCTCCAGCGTAGTTCTCTCAAAGCGCTTGCTTCTGTCATTAAAAGTCACCGGCTGATCTGTGTTTGCCAGGCTTGTCTTGTATGGGCCAACGTAGACAACGATGTGGCCTTTGGTCTGGTCAGATATAAAACAATACTCGTTGGGCGCCAGAACAAGATCACGTTCGCGATTGGTGTTTTCAGCCATTCTGCTTCCTCCTGCTGTATATAGATCCAACAGAAGCAGTATAATCTACCCCGGAAACCTAGGCAACTTAAACTTACAGCAGATAGTTCTAACCCATGTTGAATTGTGGGTGAGACTCGATAGCTACAGTGATCTGCTCTTTTTCATGGTGGGAAGCGGTCGGCGGAAATCGCGAACCGCTGCGCCGCCAGCGCTCGAGCCAGCGCGCGTCAAGCAGGGGCGGTTTCTGCGGGTGTTCCCCTGCCCCTTCGATCTTATTGAATGCTATGGTAGTGGCGGCTTTAGGGCCGGTGGCCATGCCTTCGGCGACGAAGAACCCGGCGCGCAGCATGGCAACGCGAACAGCTGTCGCTGCCGAATAGGTGTACAGCTCGACTTTTCGCTCAGCCAGGTTTTTGAACAGCAGCGAAAAAGTTTCGGCAGTCCAAAGTTCGCTGTCAGTCTTAGCCGAGAACGGATCGTAGAAAATCAGATCAGGGATTGGAGCTTTCCAGAACAGTTCGAGAAAGTCGCCCTTTAAAAGCTCCCAGGTCAGCAGCTGCGAATTGTGCTGCCAGCGTCCATGGCGCAAAATGTGATGTGGTGCGCTGTGGCGAAGATAGAGAAAATTTGAATTGTCGCGGCAGGCCAGCGTCAAGGGGTCGAGGTCGCACTCAAAACTTATCAGTCGCAGCGACCTGAGTTTGTCAGCGCCATTTTCGGCCAGGGCTTTTTCGAAACAGTGTACAGCCGCCATGGCGTTGGTGGCGGCACCGAGGCCGACATCCCAGATCACCATTTCGGCATCGTCATCGGCTCTTCTGATCAGGCGATTGGCCAGATAAGACTGACCAACGTACAATCGTTCAGCTTCTTCTACCGGCTTGTTGACAGAATGCATGATTTCACCAGAACTGCGCTGACGGATGCTGGAAAAGCCCTGCGCGAATTTAACAACCTCATAATCACCCAGAGATGGCGGATTGTTGTTACGACGTTTCGGCGGATTCTGCGGGTTGTCTTCGTCGTCGCGAATCAGTTCGAGCCGCATCTTATCGTAAAACTCGACAAAGCGGTCGCGCAGAATCGCGTCTCTGATCTGCGCCATCAGACGGTGATAAAATCTGATGTTGTGGCAGGTCAGCAGTCGCCAGGCCAGCGGTTCTTCAGCCTTGACCAGATGGTGAACGTAGGCGCGCGAATAGTTCTGGCAGGCATAGCAGTCGCAGTCTGAATCGATCGGCTCTTCAGAAAAGCGATGAACGGTGCGCCTGAACTGCAACTTGCCATGTGATGTAAACACCGACCCACGGTGTGCCAGTTGAGATGGAATAATACAGTCGAACATATCGACACCACGATGAACGGCTTCGAGAATATCAATCGGAGTACCGACGCCCATGAGGTAGCGTGGCAAATTGTCTGGCAGAAATCCGGTTACCAGTTCAGTAAACTCATAGCGCTCACTGTGGGTTTCGCCAACCGCCAGTCCGCCGATAGCAAGCCCGTCAAAAGGCTGCTCCCGCAAAAACTCGGCGCTCTGGCGACGCAGTTCAGGGTGGCATGCGCCCTGCACTATTCCGAACATCGACTGTTTTGAATCGCCGCGAGCGGCCAGCGAGCGCAATGCCCAGCGGTGGGTCAGTTCCATGGCGGCTTTGGCTTCGTCATAACCGGCGGTTGAGTTTATGCACTGATCGAGAACCATCATGATGTCGCTGCCGATAGCCTTCTGCATTTCGATACTCAGTTCAGGAGTCAGTAAAATGCTGGTGCCATCGACATAACTGGTGAATCTGGCGCCTTCTTCGCTCATTTCGCGCGAACGCGGCAGCGAAAATATCTGAAAACCACCAGAATCGGTAAGGACAGAGCCTTTCCAATTCATGAAGCGGTGAATGCCACCTATTTTTCTGAACACTTCCGGGCCGGGGCGCAGCAGCAGATGATAAGTGTTGGCAAGCAGCACCTGCGAACCGGTTTCGAGAAGACTTTCGACAGTCATTCCCTTGACCGTGGCCCGGGTTCCGACCGGCATGAATACTGGAGTTATCACTTCGCTGTGCAGCGTAGTAAATCTGGCAGCACGCGCCCGCGAGCCATGCGCCTGCTTTTCGATCTTAAAATTGAGTCTCGACATATACTTTCCCTTGTTTATCGGCCGACAATATACCAATCAAAGGGCATCTACACAAGCATGATTTAAATAGCACTTGAATTATTGGTGGGCAGCGGGTATTCTGTTCACTCATTTCACAGGCATCGACAGATTAAGCCGTCGCTGCCTTCGACACAGGGATAATATGAGCAACAATACGGTATGGTTCGTTCTGCTGCTTCTCAATTACAGCCTGATCGCAATAGCATTCAGGTATTTCAGACATTATGGTCTGTTCGCCTGGATCACTCTTGCTTCGATACTTGCCAATATTCAGGTCATCAAAACGATCGAGCTGTTTGGGTTTGTTACCACACTAGGCAACGTAATGTACGGAACTTCGTTTCTGGCCACAGATATCCTCTGTGAGTGCTATGGAGAAGATGAAGCGAAAAAAGGCGTAAAAATCGGCATTTTTTCGATAGTCGCAACGACTTTGATCATGCAGGTCTGCCTGTGGTTTGCTCCGCACGCTTCAGATACCTCGAGCGACGCGCTCAACGCCATTTTTTCGCTGTTGCCGCGCATTGCTTTTGCAAGCATAACAGCTTATATGGTCAGTCAGAATTTTGATGTCTGGTTTTATAATTATCTCAAGAAGAGGTTTCCACAGCATCTCTGGCTGCGCAACAATCTTTCGACCATGACCAGTCAACTGCTCGATAACACGATCTTCACATTGATGGCATTCTGGGGTGTATTTGAGCCCAATGTCATCTGGCAGATTTTCGCGACGACCTATGTGATGAAGTGGTGTGTCGCCCTGTTTGACACGCCGGTGATCTACTGGGCCAGGGCAGCACATGCCAGATCACAGGCCACAGTTGCTGAATAAAGCTACTTTGCGAGCTGCTGGAAAGCTTTGTCGGGGTCGGTGGCGTCGAGCGGGCGGGCTGAGTGAATTAGCCAGTTACCGTCAATTTTGCGCATGGTCAGCACACCGGTATCAGCTCCCTGTCCGCTGAAAGCCTGAAATTTCTGGCCGTCGACCGTGCCGGTAATAACGACAACGCCGAGAACTCGCGCTTCACTGGCAGTTGGCGGCAGGCGGTCATTTTCGTGCTTGATGTATTTAATGTTAACGTTAAGGTCGCGAACATTAAAGAAAAATGCTTTGAGATAGTTGAGAGTAGTCTCGCGGTCAGCAAATTTTTCGACATTGAAGTCTTGAGTCAGATAACTGGCGATCTCCTTTGCGCTCTTCTCTCCAAGAGCATCAGCTGTCTGCCTGATAACTTCCTCGATCTTCGCGGTCTCGCTCATCGGAAAAAGCACCAGGCTGACCACCCAACCAAGCACAAGTAATGCAAAAATTGCCGCTGCAACTTTGAGATAACGGTTCATTTGATATAACTGCCTCACATCATGTATTGCGAGGAAAATATATTAATTACTACTAAAAGCAAGAAAAGTTTTTTTAAAGGTATTGACTTGTCGAATCGAGTCGATATAGACTGGAAATCTGGAGATATTTTCTTATAAGTCGCCGCGGCCGGTCCCGCCCCTGTCCAGGGTGCTCAGCCGTATGGTAATAAGACTCCAGGAGCATGTAGTATACGAAAGGGGACGAGTGTGAAAAAGTTTTTTACAGTATTGATGATGGTTCTTTGTATGAGTGGGGTCGTTTTTGCAGACGAAATCATTCTTTCTGATGCAGTCCGCAGCGGCATCGACGTGGTATCGGAGAATTACAGTGAGGGCAATTTGACTCTCGGCATGAACTGCGGTGTGAGCAAGCTGCATTTTTATGATGCAGAAACTCCGATGGGCAGATTCAGTGTAATGTACACTCCCGAAATGTATTTCGGCGGCGCTTATGGTGCTCCGCAGCTTCCGGTTATCACCAAGCTGATCCAGATTCCGTTTGGCGCAACCTGCAAAGTAGTCGTAAAAAGCTACGATTCAAAAGTTTACAACCTCGCCGATTTTGGCGTGTCGAACAAGATTTTCCCGAGACAGCCTTCAGCTCCCAAAGATGGCAGCGAAGTGCCTTTCGTCTATGAAAAATCTGCATACATTTACAAAGGCTTCAACGGTCAGCCTCTGGCCACCATCGAAGAAGTCGGCGTCATGAGACATATGCGCCTGGCCCACCTGACCATTTCTCCGATCACCTACAATGCTGTAGACAACAAAATCAACGTTTACAACAACATCGACTTCGAAATCGTCATGGAAAATGCCGACATCGCAGCCAGCAGAGCCAAGCATGACGCATATGCCGCCCCGGCTTTCGCGTTTGCTGAATCAATGGTTACTGTTCCCCAGGCACTCAAGTTTGGTGCCAGCAGAGCCAAAGAAGGCTATGTAATCGTTTCTGACCCTATGTTCAAGGATGCTATCGCTCCTTTCGCAGCCTGGAAAAAACAGCAGGGCTTCGTCGTAAAAACCGTATTCACCGACGAATTCGGTACTGGCCCCGCTATCACCGAACCTCTCAAGGCCTACCTGCATGACCTCTACAATAATCCGACAACTGACATGCCAGCTCCGAGCTATGTTCTCTTCGTTGGCGACCACGCTCAGATCCCGGCTTTCAAAGGCAAAACCGGTTCACACATCACCGAACTTTATTTCGTTGCTGTAACCCCCGGCGATTTCCTGCCCGAAATGCTGACCGGCCGCTTCTCAGCTCAGAATGTTGAACAGCTGCTGCCGCAGATCGAAAAGACCATGGAATATGGTCAGTACAAATTCCCGGATCCTTCATTCCTCGACAATACAGTACTGGTAGCCGGTTGGGATGGCAGTTGGGCTCGCAGCCACGGCTGGCCTCACATCAACTATGCTGAAAAGTATTACATCAACAAAGAGAATGGCTTCAACGTTTACAAGTCTCTGTCAGCCGGTTCTCAGTTCAATGCAGCTGAAATCGTTAAAAAGGTTGGCGAAGGCGCCTGCTACGTTAACTACACTGCCCATGGTTCTTCAACTTCATGGGCTGACCCGAGCTTCTCGATCGCACAGATCAAGGCTCTCGGCAACAAGGGCAAGTATCCTTTCGTCATCGGCAACTGCTGTCTGACCAGCAAGTTCGAAGTATCTGAATGTTTCGCCGAAGCCTGGCTGAGAGCCAAGGATGCCGGCGCTATCGGCTACGTTGGTGGCACCAACAGCACCTACTGGGATGAAGATTTCTGGTGGGGCGTCGGTCTGCACTCAATCGTCAAGCCGAACAACGATGGCGTTCCCCCGCTTAAAGAAAAAACCGGCCCGGGCGCTTTCGAAGCTATGTTCGAAGGCAATGGCACCAGCAATGCCGGTTTCATGGTTGCCGGCAATATGGCTGTAGAAGCTTCAAGCTCAAGCCGCAAGCAGTATTACTGGGAAGTCTATCACCTGATGGGCGATCCGTCTCTCAAGACCTACATGGGTCAGAAATAAGCCAGCAGGGTGTTTGTGCCGGCACCTGAAAGGGTGCCAATAACTTGATCTGGAGCGCCGTGCCATCGTGGCACGGCGCTTTCTTATGCCAGCGGGAGTTAATCAGTGTGAGCAATAATGAATTTGTGCAGCCAGGTGAAAAATTGATACCGACAGATTTGCAAAGGTTATCAGAAGCCGGTCAGCGGGTAAACCGCCGAATCCTTATTATAACCAACCTGGTTGCAATCATTTCGGCTCTGGCATTTCACTGGCCGATCAGTTATCTGCTTTTTCCATACTGGATGCAGAGCGTTATTATCGGCTATTACAGTCGTAAACGCATGTTGTCGCTCAACCGCTTCTCGACAGAGGGCTTCAAATCAAATGGACAAGAAGTTGATCCAACCGAGGAAACGAAAAAAGATACCGCCCGTTTTTTCACTTTTCACTATGGCTTTTTTCATGCCGTCTATTTCGTCTTTCTCAGTGCACTGTTAGCGGGTTTTGAACCTGGAGACTGGGCGTGGATGCTGGTGCTGGCAATAAGTTTTGTCCGTGGCCACGCCAGTATGTACAAAGCGAATTTTGAAGCCGATCGTAGTGGCTGCCCCAATATCGGTCTGCTCATGTTTCTGCCCTATCTACGCATCATACCCATGCATCTTGTGGTTGCGCTTGGCATGCTTTCTTCTTTTGCCAATGATTCAAGTACTCTTTTTCAGGCGTTTATCGTAATATTTTTTGGCAGTCTGAAAACCGCAGCCGATTATCTTATGGCAGTTACTGAACATCACTACGTCAGAGAAATCACAGATTCCAGATGCGAAACCCAGAGCAGTTAAGCCATTGTTGATTATTGCTAAAATTGGCTCATGATGCTAAAATCAACGTCTGATCTTATAACTGTGCGGCAGCATTGAGCTATTGTTTGAATCAGGTTGGCCCTGCAACAGCTGAATTGCTTTTTACGCTGCAGACGACTTAATAATACAGCATTGTCATGGAAGGTTCTGAGTATGAAGTATTACAACAGTATACAAGTCGCCAGGAGACTGCTTTTCACCATATTAGTAATTCTGCTGGCAGGTTCCAGTATAGGTTATAGCGCCGACATCGAGATGGAATCTCTGTCGCTGCTATACGAACCCGAGAATGTAGTGACTGCGATGCGGTCACTTGAGCCGGCGATAGAATCTCCAGCCATAATATCGGTATACACGCAAAAGCAGATAAAGCAGCTCGGGGTGCGAACCATTCCTGAACTGCTTGAATTCGCACCGGGTTTCAACCCATGGCGATCAATAGCCGGCGACTGGTGGCCTGGCCCGCGTGGCGTTTTTGATTCGAACCGCAGCTTCATGGTGCTTGTTGATGGCGTAAGCCTCAACAACCAGTTTCTTGGAACCCCGTATTGGACCTATGACCTGATTGACCTGAGCAGGTTTAACCGTATCGAGATAATCCGTGGTCCTGGTTCGGCGATGTACGGAGCCAATGCCTTTCTTGCGATCATAAACTGCATTACCGAAACAGACCCAGCTGAAAAGGGTTCTATTCGTGCATCTATTGGCAGTTATAACAGCAAGGGAATAGGCCTTGCCAAAGTTTTCAAGTCGGGACAGACAACCGTTGACTTGAGTTTTTCCGGCTCCAGCAGAGATGGAGACTCGCGACCGGTTGAAAGAGATGTGTTTGGCAAGTCCGGTTTTACCAGAGACGGCTTCAGCAAAAAAGATTTTATGCTTAAAATCACTGACGAAAGAGGTTACAGCTTTCTTGCCCATCACGTCGAAGGCGGACGAGAAGGTTATATCGGATATTTTGAAAACCTTAACGACAAGACTTTTTTCAGACGAGCGAACGACCTGTTATCACTCAAGTATCAGAAAAATCTCGCCAACCAGTCAAATTACTCAGTTGAACTTTTTTACAACCGTTTCAGCGACAGCGAAGACGCAGAAACTCTGAGTCCTGGTGTAACCGGCAATGGCGTCACCTACCCCTCTGGTGTAATAGAGCAGGATCATTCAAAAGATGCGATCTGGGGAATGAATTTTTTATGGAAGGGGCCTCGCAAAAATCGGCATCAACTTTCGATCAGAGGCGAACTCTCATGGATCGAGCTGATGGAATCATCAGTGGCCGCTTCTTATGCCAGCCCCAATGACCCATCACAGCTGAGTGAGCTGCCGGGAGCTGCACCCAGACCTGAACGTTTCACCAACAATTCACTGACAGTACAGGATGACATCAGAGTAAGTCAGAGAATGAGACTGGTTCTCGACGCCCGCTACGACAAGCACTCTCTTTTCGGCGACACCTTGAGCACAAGAGCTGCTTTGATCAAACGAATGAATGCCGAATGGACAGCAAAATTTCTTTATGGCAGAGCCTATCGGAATCCTGATTTTCACGAGATCAACAACAACCGCAATCTCAAGCCTGAAAAGATCGATACATATGAATTTCAACTGCTGGGTGAACTGTTTGACGGCTGGCAGGCAAAGGTCAATTTTTTCATTAATAATATAAGCGATCGGATCGAAAGTCCTCGTTTGTTTCTCGACTATCGCAACGTCAGCAAAACTACTATTGATGGTATGGAATTTGAGGTCAAAAAGCGCTTCAAAGGCAACCAGGAGATTTTTGCCAATCTCTCGACATTTCGCCTGCGCTCGGAAACTCAACCTAATGTCGTAGCGCCGGGTTTGCCACATAACAAGCTGAACCTTGGCTATAGTGTTAGAAGTGGCGATTACTGCGCCACAATCTGGAGCAGCATTTCAGCCGTGCAACCAAGAAACGCCGCTGACAGCAGACCGCCGCTTTCAGGTCGCTG
>JAKJFO010000107.1 GCA_022704885.1 Candidatus Rifleibacteriota bacterium
AGAGTCAGAGCGGCGATAGCAACGACTGCGATGAGACCGATGATCAAAGCGTATTCGACCAGGCCCTGGCCTTCTTCTTCACGTACAAATCTGCGAATGAGTTCCATATGAATCCTCCTGAAATATTTTGGCGTTCTGCCAATAATGTATTATCGCAAATACAATGCCAAAATGCAATTTTTTGTTGAAAAAAGAGCTTTTCAGCTTTAATGCGGGTTTTGCGGGTGCGGTACTTTTGTGCCAACGAAAGGTGGGAGAAATTGCAGGTAATCTTTACCGCGCGTGAGGCAAAGTTGCCGCAAACGAGAAACGACTCCCAAAAAAGCTACGAAAAGCAGTGGCTACAGCGTCAGAAGAAGAAGAAGAAGAAGAAGAAGAAGAAGAAGAAGAAGAAGAAGAAGAAGGCAGAATCCGCAGATTGCGCGGATTTAACCGATTGCGAGAGGGCCTAATTCTATTGCGATTTCGATAATGATATCTATTAAAAATCTGCGGTAATCAGCGTAATCTTGCGGTTACGACCTTTTAGCCAAGCTATTCTTCGTAAGGGATTGTCTCGCGCTCGATGCCCCAGGTGTCTTCGATCGAGGGGTAGGGCTGGCGCAGGCGGTAATCGTATTTGTCGCCGGTTATTTCCATCATCAGAAGAACAGACTCGGTTGTGCTGTCGGCCGAGGCGGTACAGCCGACATAAGCAACTTCAGAACTGAAGTCGGTCATGTTGTTCGGGCCGAATACGGGCAGGGGCAGGGTGCCGAGCAGGTGCTCGATGCCCTTCTGGCCGGTGCCAAAAGCACTTCGACGCGCCATGAAGATGTTTTTCCTGATGATCGGACTGCCCTGATTGATCTGAATGAGATACGGCGTATCGAAGGTGTTGTAGTCGATGGTGGCGTTGCGCTGAACCAGCTTTATGCCGGTTCCCAGCGGCGAAACGAACAGATTGTTGGTGAATCTGATATTGCCGTCGGCTTCGTTCGAAATCAGGCCGGTCTCGGTATATTCGAGAAAGTTGCAGCCACTGATCTCGATGCCGTCGTTGAGCTGCGAAGTTATGCCAATCGCCGGGTGAATGAAAGTGCTGCCGGTAACCAGCAGGTTTGTGTTACTTTTCAGTTCCATACCGGTCGAGCAGCGTTGAGCGGTTATCGCGTTAACCTGCAGATCGATGCTGTTCTCAACCTTTACTGCTGTGTCGCAGTTCTTGATCGCCAGGGTTGAGAAAATGCCCGCCGAATTGCTGATGTGCAGGCCGGTCGTCGCATCGGAAATAACCGCATTGACCAGCGTGTTAACCGTGCTCTCGACACCTTCGAATCTGATGCCGCCCCAGGCGCCCTTTTCCGGGTTCGTCTTCTGGGACGCGAAGATAACTGGAAAATCAGCTGTTGCCGAAGCTACTATGGCCCCTGATACAGTTATTTCAACGCGGTTGGTATCTCCGAGCCTGAATGCGTCGCTTTCGGCAACCAGCACTTCGACACCTGAATCTATGCGCAGAATGCCGGTTTCGGTTACATTGAGGTCGCCGGCCAGGATATAGGGGCTGTTGGCGCGGATCCAGCGCACTTCGCTCGAAATGTTGCCGGGCACCAGCATGCTCGCGACGTTGTTGTAGCCGCCCTCGTTGCCGGCCTGATCGATTGCGGTGACGCGATAATGATACTTTTTGCCGGGTATGACGGTGTAGTCGGTGAAGCGTTCCTGACCCTTTGGAATCAGCGTGTTACTGACCTGGTCAAAAGTTGCGTTGGCCAGCTCACTGCGATATACTTTGTAGCCCTTTAGATCGGGGTCAGAGACAGCCGCCCAGAAAACGGTAACCTGACCGGGAGTAGAAGTCAGTGCTGCTGATACTCCGGTAGGAGCAGCTGGTGGCGTCTTGTCTTCGAGCGAATTCTGGGTGACAAAGCTGCTCGAAGTCGAGGTCTCGGTCGAACGCCCTTCACGGTTGGCGATTATTCTGAAATAATACTGTTTCTCGGGCGCGAGATCGATCAGTCTAACTCTGTGGGTGGTCGCGTAAACTCCAGTTTCTTCCCGAACCGCCCGGCCGTAAGACTCGGATTCACCATATTCTACCAGCCCATTGGTATAGTCTGTTGTCTTCCAGGAGATTAGTGCATGGGTCGCAGATACTTCTTCAACTTTAATTTCGAGATAACCGAAACTTTTGGCTTCGATCGCAAAATCTTCGGCTGTACTGTTCTGACCAGAATAGATCGCCAGACCAAAACGTGACGGGTGATAGCCGAAGGCCTGCACGAGAAAAGTCTGGTCACCGAAGCCAACTGCCTCGATAAAATATTTTCCATCGGCGTCGGTAAGCGACCAGCGGGTATTGTCGTATTCCCAGCTCACCAGCGCATCTTCTACCGGCAGGCCACTTTTGTCGACAATTCGCCCGCTCAGACTGCCTTCGCGCGGCGTGACATTATTGCCGGCGCAGCCGATGATGCCAGTTCCGAGAATCAGCAGCAGAAGTGCTGCCAACGTGGTTACCCGCATTTTGTTGAAGTTAAGATTCATGTTTCTTATCTTTCGTTCTAGTTCTCGTGTTCGTAATCGTTCTCGTAATCGTTGTCGTCAAACGTTCATGGATTCTGCGACTTTCTTCTTCGCCAACCCTGCTTCGCTGAAGCTACGCAGAACTCCTCGCAATGACGTGCTATTTCAGCTTCGAGAAGGCTTCTTTGGCGAACTTTGAGATCTGGGTGTTGGTAGGAGCATTGTCGAATGATCGCTTGTAACAGGCTTTTGCCTCGCGCAGCATTTTCTTTTCCTCATAGGCCTGGCCCAGATAGAAGCAGGCGTAAGAGTCGCCCGGAGACAGATTGACCACCCGCACCAGCGCATCGATCGCGGCATCGGCAGAATGCTTGTCGAGATGCGCTACCCCGAGGTTGTAGAGGGCGTAGGTATCTTCGGGGTTGATTTCGACTGCGCGCTGCAGGGCGACGATTGCCTCGTCGATCTGTCCCTGTTCGTAGAACGAGAGGCCAAGGTGTGAATGTGAATAGGCGTCGTCAGAATCGAGCTCGATCGCATGCGAAAACGCCTTGATAGCCATGGGAATACGTCCCGAATTCTTGTAGAGAACGCCGAGGCTGTACTGCGAGAAGGCATCGTCTGGATTCAGCATGATCGCCTTTTTGAACGATGCTTCAGCCTGCTCGCGGTTGCCCATGGCTCGATAAATGCTGCCTAACAGGTAGTGAGCGTAGAATTTTTCGCCGTCGAGTCTGATGCTCATCATTGTGCAGTTAAGCGCATTCTCAAGCTGGTTGAGACTCTTATATACTGCGCCGAGAATCATCAGCACCGAAGGGTTGTCTTCCTGGTATTTTAGAAGCTCTTCAAAGGTTTCGCGTGCTTCTTCCATCATGCCGTTGTTCTTGTAGATCAGGCCCAGTACATAACGGCTCTCGGTGTCTTCTGGATTCAGCTTGATCGTGCGTTTGATCGAGCTGATCGCTTCTTCAAGGCGGCCCTGGTTGAGATAAGCCTTGCCGAGGTGGAAAAAGGCTTCCTGGAAATCCGGGTCGAGTTCGATGGTTCGATGCCACGAGCTGATTGCCAGATCAGACTTGCCAACGCTCTTGTAGGCGATGCCAAGCTGCAGATGGGCATGCGAAAAATCGGGGTCGAGCGCGATCGCTTTTTCCCATTCTCTGATCGCTTCATCGACCATTCCCTTTTCGCGGTAGGCCAGACCAAGCCGATAATGGGCGCCGGCGTTGTCGGGATTTATGGTTACCGAACGTTTCCAGCGTGTCAGGTTCTGGTCATCGATGCCCTTGAGGCGGTAGATGACTTCAAGGTTATAATTAGCGAAACTGTCGTATGGATTGAGGGCGATGACCTTGCGGTATTCGATGATCGCCTCGTCATACATTTCCTTGTTCTTGTAGGCCGAAGCCAGCTTGTAGTGCGCCTCGGGGTTGTTCGGATTATTGGCGATCTCGGCCTTGTATTTTTCGATCATCATGTCGATTTCGGTCTTGTTTCTGATGATCGCGGCCGGTTTGGGAGCGGGTTCGCTGCCCGTCTTACGGCGCAGTTCGGTCGCCTTGCGCCAGTGAAATACCGCCTGTTCGCACTGCCCCTTGACGTCGTAGATTTCGCCAAGCACGTCATGGGCGCGGCTCAGACGGGCATCGAGAAATAGACTGCGTTTGAGCTCGCCAGTTGCTTCTTCGAGCATGCCGCGGTCTTTGTAGGAAAGGCCCAGATTGAAATGCAGTTCGGCATCGTTCGGATTGAGATTGTTCTCGAGCCTGAACTGCTCGATCGCCTTCTGAATCTCGCCTTTCTTGCGCATGACCATGCCGATGAAAAAGCGCAGGCGCGGGTACTTGGGGTCGATTTTGAGCGCCTTGCGGAACTCAGCCAGTGCTGCGTCGTCCATGTTGAGCTTCAAAAAAGATTGCCCGAGATATACGTGCGCTTCGAGCAGCATCGGGCTGATAGAGAGCACCCGTTTGAAGGCTTCGACCGCTTCGTCATAAGACTGACTGAAGAAATGTGCCATACCAATGTTCAAAAAGGCGAAGGCGTTGTCGGGGTTGATTCTGATTGAATCTTTGAGCTGTTTGATCGCCTCTTCGTAGTTTTCGAGGCTGATATAACTGCGGCCGAGCTGGCACAGGGCGTAAGCGTCCTGCGGGTTGAGCAGCACCGCCTTTTTGAATTCGACGATAGCCTTTTTGGGTTTGCCGATCTCGAGATACACCGCACCAAGCGAGAAGTGCGCGTAGGCATAGTCTCGATTGAGGTCGATGGCGTTTTTGAGGCGCACAATCGCTTCGTCATAGAGTTTTTTCAGCTTATAGATGAGGCCCAGCTGCAGATGCGAAAAGGCGAAGTCGGCTTTGAGCGAAATCGCTTTCTTGAACCTGATGATCGCTTCATCATACATGCCCTTGAGTTTGTAGATTACTCCGAGATTCGCATAGGGAAAGGCGTATGACGGGTTGTACATGATCGCTTTCTTGAACTCGGTGATCGCTTCGTTGAGCATGCCTTTGTTGCGGTAGGCGAGGCCGATAAAATTGTGGGCATAGGCGTCTTTGGGGTTGATCGTGATGGCATCTTTGAAAACATTGATGGCACGGTCGGTTTCGCCCGACATTTCGAGCGCGCGGGCAAGCTGGTAATAAGCGAAAAAGTCGCGCGGATTAGCTGCAATCCGTCGCTTGCAATCTTTGATGATTTCGTCGAGTTTTCGTTCTGCCATGCCTGCCTCCTGTGTCAGCTTATCCAGTCCAGTGTTCTGAACAGCTCCGGGGTTTTTCCCCCTGCGTAGTCCAACAGATCGGTCTTCATTGCCGGGTAGATGGTCGATTTTTCGATTTCTTCGGGCCCGAAGAAGTCAAATCCCTCAACCCTCTTATCAGTGCCGGTTGCCAGCGTCGAGAAGTCCGGCCTGATGCCCTCGAAGACCATGAACTGAATGTGACGACCCGTTTCTTTGTTGATAGATTCTCTTATGAACAGCAGGCGGAAATCTTCCGCCCTTATCTGCAGCTCCTCGGCGAGTTCGCGCGCTGCGGCTTCCTTGGCCGTTTCGCCGGCATCCTGCCCGCCTCCGGGCAAAAGCCAGTAACGCCGGCCGTCTTTGCAGTGACGCGCGAAGCATATCCGCCCGTCATCACGCTTCAGCAGCACGGAAATCCTGATCCGGATAGAGTTGTTGTCAAGCTGTTGCACACCTATCTACATCGGCAGGCATCAGCCCAAACTGAACAGATTATTTTACAATAAGGCGGGAGCTTGCGATTTTTATTGCATTGAGCGCGAAAAGCTCTTCGACTTTGGCTGATTCGCGTTTGCGCAGGTAGATGGCGCGGCGTGGCGCCAGGCTGTGCTCCTGCGGGATTTTTTCGAGCTGAAAAAAGAAACCGTTGTTTTTGAGCAGGTTGAGCGCACGCAATAGATCGGTCGGGGTTTTGAATTTGACCAGCTGCAGCTCGTTGCTTTGCTGCAGCTTGCGGTAAACAATCTCGTTTTCGACGAAAATCTGCGTGAAATCCTGCTGCGCGCCGGCCTTGAGCATCTCGTTGGCGCTGGTGACGTAAAACCCGCCTGGCTCGAGGACCTTGAAAAAACGACGCGCAATCTTGTCCTTGTTGCTCTCATCAAAATAGATCATGGTGTTGCGACAGAAAATTATGTCGTAACTGCGGGCCGGCCAGCTGGCGAGCAGGTTCAGCAGCTCAAATGAACAAAACCTGCGATATTCCGGTTTTACCTGCCAGTTGTTGTGGGAATGCTTCGCAAAATATTTTGCCAGCATCTTTTCGCTCAGCAGCTTGAGTTCATTGGCACCATAGATTCCTGAACGGGCACGTTCTATGGAATCGCTCGAAATGTCGCTGCCGGTGAGCTGAATGTTGAACTTATCGGCTTCTGGCATGGCATCGAGAATGGTGAACAGTATCGAATAGATTTCGGCGCCAATCGAACAGCCGGCCGACCAGATGCGCAGGCGGTTGTCGCCGGTCTGGCGACAGTTGTCGATGAGCGCTGGCAATATGTGTTCACGCAGAATCTTGAAATGCTCGGGATGCCTGAAAAACCAGGTCTCATTCGTGGTCAGGCTGTTGAGCAGTTCGATGCGCAGTTTGAGGTCTCTTTTCGCTTTGCTTATTATATCCGGCAGAGTGGTGCAGTCGAAATCATTCAATATTGGCTCGACCCGGTTCTCAACGAAAGAATAGCGTGCCGGCGGAAAGCTCAGGCCGTATTCACGGTTAAGGTACAGGCAAAAATCACTGATTTCTCGGGCGCTGAATCGGGTACTCATTTTTATATCTTCTTAGAACGACTTGGTACTGCGTGGAAAAACCCTGCCGGAAATTATCTGCCAGGTCGGCCGCATCTGCCCGCGAATTTCGGCGGCGCATTGCTTGCAGACTAGCCTTTCGGTGTTCTGAAATTTGAGATAACTGACATTTTCGATGTCGAATTGCTTTATCTGAAGGCACAGCGGACATCTGTCTTCCATAACAACTCCGTTGCGCTCAATGTTAGCACAGGTGCGGCCCAGGTTCAATACTTCAGAAGTCGTTATATTCTTCTTCATCAGATGCCGTGTCTTTCCACGATATCACTATATGAGCGGTCAGCTCGTATTCATTGCCTTCCAGGCCCATGTGAGGCAGAGTTGAATCATATATCTTGCGGCGGGTCGGTGGAATATAATAGCTGGCATTTATCGGATGAACCTTCTCAGTGCGCAGATTGATCTCTGAACCGAAGACACGGTGAACGAAATGATTAGTCTCAGAATGTCTGAGGCCCACGTTGTTATTTATGCAGCCGATCTTGTTGTAATACTTGACCACATCAGGGCCGGCGTAAAAGACTGTGTTGAGATTGCCGCACGAGATGAACATCGCATTGGTGGTCAGTTCGGGGTAATAAAGAAAATCGCCCGGCTGGTCAGTGATCAGGTTCGGGTTGAAGTCCTTGGTGTTGCCATTGCCCGGAACCCCCATCTTCGCTCGCAGTCCCGACAGTAATTTGTAGACGCCATAAGAGCTGTTTTTGGCATAATCGCTCGGCGCTCCCCGCTCGCCAGAAGCTGAAGTTTCGTAGTTGGTGGCGTAGCCCTGCCAGACTTCGCGGCAGACTGCGTCGAAATCGTCAAAATTCATGTTGCCCTGCGCATGCAGGTCTTTGAGCTTCTGTTTAAGCGTGTCCTCTGTAGGCGTGGGATTTCCTGCATCTACGCCTTCGATAGGATAATCATCAAAGAACTGATCTATCGCCTCTTCGTATTGAGTACTTCCCGATTTGAAATTGATCGTACCGCTGCGGTTGCGGTCGAGGCAGTTTGACTTTGCGTTGGGCTCAGAACCCAGCGCGCTGGCCAGCTGGTATTTCATGAACGGATATATTTCATTTTCAAAGCAGTCGACCGGACTGCGGTAGTCGTAGACTATTCGCTCTTTCGCTACGACAGTGGCTGCGACATGGTGCCTGAAAGTTGCACCCGGCTGTGCATCGTTTTTGAAGCGGTCTTTGATCGCCGGCGCATAGTCTATCGCGGTCATCGCATTTTTGCCGGGTTCGTAATCCTGCGGCATTCCGTAAAAATCGTCGAACAACGAAGGGTCGCCACCTTGATTGAAGTCGCCGGCCATGAAGACATTGCCTTCGCTGACGATATGAATGTCTTTGGGCGGGTTGCCTTTGACTACGATGTTCTTTTCGGAGTAGATGACACCGTTGAAATCGTTTGGCAAAGTTACGTTACCGGTGCGCAGATTGCTGCCGAAATCAAGGTATACGGCGTTGAGGGTTGGCGCGTTGTTTTCGGTCCAGCCTGACGGCATACGGTATTTTATACTTTTATTGCTGCTGTCACTGTTGCTGAAGAACAGCCCCTTAGGCGTTTTCGCGTCGCTTTTGTATTTTGCGAATGGCGGTTGGTTGAGTGGCATGGACATTTTGTCGGTGCGATCTTTTATCCATGGCTTCAATTCGGCCGGAAGCGGCGGCGTTTTACTGGCGATCTCCTTTGGCATTTCCCCTCTTTTGCGCGCTTCAGGGCTGCTGAAAGTGCCGCCTGTCGGAAAGTTCGTGTTGGTCGGTATCGTAGCGGTCTTTGCCGGCAGACCACGTCGTTCTCTGAACTGCGCCTGAATCGGGCTGTAGATAAAGATGCCGCCGGCGCCGCTGATTATTGCATTCATATCGTTGAGTTCCTGGGTCGTGCCATGGGCGACCGGACTGTGCGCTGAAAGCATTATTCGCCCGATTTCGATTCCCCGGTGGCCGTAAAGATGGCCGGTCGAAAATACGTTTTTGTTGCTGAGCCCCGGCAGGCCGTAGACCATCGAGAGAATTCCGCCATCGTACATCAGAAACTCGCGGGCCGGGTAACGCCGGTTGATCACCGCATCGACGCGGCGAACCGTGGTGTCATATTTGCCGAGAGCTTCGATTCTGACATAGCTGAGGCTCTCGTCGACATTGGTAGTCTTCGGGTCATCAGCATAAGGAATGAAACCGACTCTGACCCGGAATGTTCCATCGCCGATTTTACCGCTGTAAGTGCCCGAATTGGCGGAATTTATCTGCAGATTATGGTCGCTCTGATTCTGCATCAGCTGATCGCGGTTTTCGGCAGCCAGCCAGTTGAACTCTTTGGTCAGCTTGTGAGTGGCAAACGCAGAATTTTTGGTAAGTTCGGCGAGTGCCAGTTCCATGCCGGCCTCAGCGATTGCCAGGGCTTTTACGCGTCTGCTTTCCTGAATTATCGTCTGGGTGCGGTAGCTCGAAAAAGTGTAGATGGCAGCTATGATGAAAAGCAGAACTGTACCCATGCCAATGGCAGTAATGATGGCAGAACCACGGCGAGATTTCATGTCGTTGCCTTTCATTCCGGGTTAGCTCCTCTCTCTTTAACCGAGATGGTTATTTCGTTCGAATACTTTTTGCTCTCGTCTTCGGCGTCGGTGCGGGTCAGTTTGAGTCTGATGAAAACATTGCCGCCACCTGAGGTGTTCTCTTCGTTGAGACGATAAAACACGCACTCTCTGATGCCGCGCAGAATCGTGTATACCGTCTCCTGAGAGTTTTCCGGCTGTTTGCGGTTGTTGTAGGGCAGCATGCTGCGCTGAAGTGTCCACAGGCTGTCGGGATCCTGGTCGTCTTCTGGTTCGAGAAAGTAGGTTATCTCATTCTGGGTATAATTGACCTCGCCTGCCGCGAGCGCAGTGGGGTCTTTGGTGTAGTCGTACAGATACTTGACGAACTTTAGTTTGTTGTCTTTGCTGGTGCTCAGAGTGTTAACTTCCATGGGCTCGACAGTAGCCGGAAACCCTGCCACGATGACGTTGGATTCTCTGATGTCGTCAGTGATTTTCAGCAGGGTGCGGTCAAGTTCGTCGTTGATGGAATGATTGGCCATGATTTCGGCGGCCGTCTGCCGACTGGTCGAAAAGGCGCGGTACAGAGCGGTCAGCAGGATCGACAGGATTATCAATCCAACCATTAGTTCGACTACTGTTACGCCTTTGCGCATGCTATTCCCTTCGCGTTATCGCGGTCGATATTTCGAGCCGGTGATCCCGTTGATCTTTGCTCTTGTACTTGATGGTAAAGTGAAAGGCCAGCGCTACCGGTTTTGTATCAGCGTCGTCAAACTTGCCTTTTACCGGGTCGATCCGTGTTTCTGCCGGGTCGATGAGATAGGTGATGCCGTTTATCACGTGCTTGCGGTATTCGTCATCATTCTTCAGCTTCCATTCAAAGGTCTTTTGCTGTGTGGCTGCGTCTGCGTTGTACTGGTCGGCTTCGATCATTTCGAACTGAAACGAACGACAGAGTTCCTGAACTTTTTGTGCGACAAAAGCGGCAGATGAGTGGTCTCTGGTCGCGGTTACCGTTTTGGTCTGACCAACGATGACCTGCAGCGATGGCACTATGATCAGAGCCAGCAGTACGACTCCGATCATGATCTCGACCATCGACATGGCAGAATTGTTTTTGCGCATATTACTCCGGGTATATCATGAATTCGCGCCGCTTCTGGTTGAATGCGGCAATATCAGCCTGCAGACTCGACCAGATTTCCATCAGCGGGCGACTGCTGATTATGTTCTGTCTGACTTTCTGACTGCCGAGAAGAGTGTCGATAGCCTCGGCCGCCGCGGGGTTGGAAAGTGGAATGCGATCAGGATAAAGTTCATAAAGGCTTTTAAGTATTGCCATGCCTGCGAGAAATGGGTCGAAAGTACTCCGGTCGGTTATTACCAGTTCGATGCCGGTTGCCTTGCGCTGCGAAAACAGGCCATAATATGGCTTCTCAGATGCCGTTATAAAGCGCACGCCAGGCAGACGGTGGCGTTCCAGGCGTTGCGCCAGCATTTCACCGTCGATCCAGGGCGCCAGAACGTAGCGAAAGGGTCGGGTAGTGCCGACTCCGGTCGAGAATACTCCGATTTCGCCGATGAAACCGGTTGCCGCATAGAACGCAGGCGTGTCGGGCTCAGGAATATGATCTGAAGGCGGAACCCAATGCAGTCTTGTGTCGTGCCAGTCCATACTGCGGGTGTAACCTTCCATGCCGATCACGGTCAGACTGGCGCCCAGACCGTAAACTTTGTTGAAATACAAAGCCAGCTCGCCAATAGTCATCCCATGCAGCAGAGGAATCGGATAAACGCCAAAACGGCTGCGCAGGCCGACTTCGAGCACCGGGCCGGCAACCGTCTGCGCGTTAACCGGGTTTGGCCGGTCAAGCACCAGCACCGGTATCGAAGCTTCGCGGGCGAGGTCGAGAAACTGCGCCATCAGAGTCAGATATTTGAAATAGCGCACGCCGATATCCTGAAAATCTATGACCAGCAGCTCGGTTTCGCCGAAAACATCGACCTTCGGCCGCTTCAGCGGGTCGAGCACTTCGACCACTCGCGCGTTGGTAAGCGCATCATAAGCCTCGCCGGCCACTTCCCCGGGAATCGACTCACGAAAAAAGCTGTCACCGGTAATGATCAATTTGATCGAAGCTGCCCGTGCCAGACGGTCGATGGTGTGGGTTAAACTGCCGTCAATAGCGGTTCTGGCGGTCAAAATCGCGATTTTTTTGCCGCGCACCATATCGGGGTGTTCGCGCGCCAGCACATCGATGCCGGTTTTGACCCTCGTCAGACCCGGCACCGGCGCCAGCAGAACCGCCGCCATCACCAGAAAAATAATTTCTGGTAAAATGATGCGTTTAATATTTATCATATTCTTATTCTACTTGATAATTCGCACCTCTTCAACTTGCATGTAACTTGCCGTCAGCAACAGGAGAAATACCATGCAGCGTGAGCCAGTAGTGGCAGGAAGATTCTATCAGGCGCGCCCCGAACAGCTGCGCCGTCAGATCAAAGAATGTTTTGATCACAGCCTTGGCGTGGGACAGCAGACTGTGCCGGTGACCGGCCGTCTGCTCGGGCTGATTTCGCCGCACGCAGGTTATATGTTCAGCGGCCCGGTTGCGTCGCATGTCTACGCCCGCCTGCGCGAAGAAAAGCCGCTGCCGCAGACGCTGATTCTGCTCGGGCCCAAACACACCCATCATGGCGCCAGATTTTCAGTCAGCGCCGCCGACAGCTGGAAAACGCCTCTCGGCGATCTGGCGGTCGATCAGGCTCTCTGCCGCCGCCTTGTCGCCGGTGCACCGGCACTCGAATCTGACAATGGAGCGCATCTCTACGAGCATTCGCTCGAAGTTCAGCTGCCTTTTGTGCAGTACAGCCTGACCGACATGCCGAAGATCGTGCCGATTGCCTTCGCCTATGAGTCATTCGAAGAAATCGAAGCGTTGGCGGCCGCTATTGGCAGAGTTCTGGCGGCAGAGCCGGCCGGAAGCTTCTGCTTCGTCTGCAGTTCAGATTTTTCGCACGATACTCCACGTGATGAAGCATACCGTCTTGACGCTGAAGTTATCGAACGCATAACCAGTCTCGACGCACGTGGTTTCTACGATCTGATCGTCGAAGACGATCGGTCTGTATGTGGTCTGATGCCGATAACCGCGTTGCTGGTAATTCTACAGGGTCTAAAAGTTCGTGCCCGTCTGCTCAAATACGCAACATCGATGGATGTCATGGAACACGATCGTGGTGTCGGCTATGCCGCGATAATTTTTGAGGAGATTGGATGACGCCTTTTGAAATAGGCATTCTGGCAGGCATGATCTGGGCTTTTGCCCTGGTCGTCTGGACTCTCGCCGAGATAACAGCTGGCGAGCCCAGCCCCTGGCTGCTGCTGGTCGCCTATATCTACGAAGGTTTCAATTTTACGCCGCGCGGAATTCTGATCGGTGCTGGCTGGGCATTCGCCGACGGCTTCATAACCGGTTACGTCGTCAGTTTTATCATCAACTACTTCGCTGGTTAAAAGGTCACGCTGCCGTAGGCTTCGAGTCTGCGTTCGCGGAAGTAGTTCGAGAGCCGGTCACCGAGCGAAACATAAAAGCTGCCATTCGGAAAGCGGTAACTGAGATGCATTGTCGCGCCCGCTCCGCTGTCATGAATGGTTTCGTCGCTGCCGAAACGATATGAATTCGCGGTGATACTGGTATCCAGGCCCCACCACCAGTTCGAACCGACTGCCCGTTCCCAGGCAAGCATCAGTTCTGTGCCCTTGAAGTCAGAAGGCGCCCAGTAGTCGAGCAGAGTGCTGTCGTTATGTCTCTGTTTTTCATAGCTGGCCTGATAAACCCGCAGATTGGCAGTGAGAAATGGCGCTGAGCGACGGAAAATGCTGTGGATAATCTCGCTGTCCCAGCGGCGCCGCGAATTTCCGTCAGAAATATCGGCGAGAGTGATGGTCTGTATGGCCCGTGTTCGCTGATGCAGATCGCCAAAAAGACTGAAAGATTTGAACTCTTCGGCATAGCGGTTGCGAAGAGTGAACAGGTTTTCCTTGAAAGTGCTCTTGCCGCCTCGAAAAGAGGTTTTGAGATTGTCGGTGCCGGCGACGAACTGAGCGCTGTAGCCGCCAATGCTGTCGCCGCCTGAGAATACTTCCGGGGCCCATGTGAGTGCAAGGCTGGTGTTGCGGTCGGCGCGGTAGTCGAGGGTGGCAGAATAAACCTGGCTGGTTTCGCGCTGGTTGTTGTCTTCGTGTGACCACGCTTCATAACGGTAACGGCCGGTCAGCTTTTTCATCTCACCCGAAGGAAACAGCCCCTCGATCGACGAAACGACATCGAGAATGCCACGGTCGTCCTCGCGCACGGTAAGACCGACAGCTGCCTGGTTCTGCAGGTTCAGACGATGCTTTTCTACCTCTTCTTTAAGTTGATCCGAGAGAGGGTAGAACTTGTGTACAACGTCCATGCGGCTGCGGGCGAGATTGAATTCACCCTTGTGGTAGTGAACCATCACCAGACCCTGATTGGCCTGCATGTTTTTTGGTTGAATCTCGAGCGCCATTTCGAAAAAACGCTGGGCTTCTTCGAGTTTGCCTTGAGACAGTCGCAACTCGCCGAGCTCGATATAGGCTTCGAGGCGGGTTGGTTCGCGGGTCAGCTTCTCGATTGCGATGTCGCGTTCGATCGCCTGCAGAGCGCGCAATTCATGGCTCAGCGTATCAGGGCTTTCTTCGCTCGGCAAGATAAGGTCGAACGGCTGCGCGAAAACATTTCCCGCAGTCATCAAGA
>JAKJFO010000108.1:0-8068 GCA_022704885.1 Candidatus Rifleibacteriota bacterium
GCAAGTATTTTGCCAGCGCGGATAAAAATGGCCCGGTCAGAAGTCCAGAGAGCATGCTCTGGATAGTGGGTCGTCTTGACGCAGGTGATTCCGCTCTGGGAAAGGCGGCGCAGTTGTTTGAGCAGCATCAGCTGATTGCCATAATCGAGACCCGATACCGGTTCGTCCATTATCAGAATTTCGGCCTGCTGCACGAGTGCACGGGCAATAAGAACGAGTTGCTGCTCTCCACCGCTGATCTCTGTATATGAACGCCCGGCAAGATGCGCAATGCCAAGCTGATCGAGACATTCTCCGGCAAGCTGATAATCCTTATCGGTAATACGGCAGAAAATGTTCGAATACGGAACGCGGCCAAGCGTGACGACATCGAGAACCCGGTAGGCGAATACTGCAGAATGGCGCTGTGGCACATAAGCCATTTTTTTTGCCCGCATGGTAAGATCGAGGGACGCGAGATCCTGGTCACCCAGCATTACTCTACCGCTTAACGGTTTGAGAAAGCCAAGCATGAGCTTCAGAAGGGTGGTTTTGCCGCTGCCGTTCGGCCCGAGGATCGAAGTGACAGTGCCCGCTTCGATGCTGAATGAGACCTCGTTGATGGTTTTATGTGGGCCCCAGGAAAAACTGAGATTTTCGACGCGGAGTGGATGCATCAGTTCCACCTGCTTTCAGTGCGACTGAGAACCAGTATGAAAAACGGCACTCCCATCAGTGATGTCATTATGCCGATCGGAATTTCTCCGGCAAAAGCAGTGCGGCAGATGTTATCGACGATCAGCAGATAAATTGCGCCGATCAAGGCTGAGATTGGCAGAAGACGCCTATTGTCGGGGCCGCAGATCATTCGCGCAATATGAGGAATCATCAGCCCGACCCAGCCGATCATGCCGCCGAGAGCGACAGTAAGCGAACTTATCAGAGTCGTGATCACGATCAGCAGCACCCTGATGCGCTTTACATCGACCCCCAGGCTGGCCGCTTCCTCGTCACCCATGCTCAAAACGTTGAGATAGCCTGACATGGCTATGATCAGGACTATGCCAATACCGACAAATGGCAGAACCATGGCCGCAGCCGAACTCGAAACCGCCGAAAAGCCACCCATCAACCAGTAGACAATTGCCGGCAGTTCATTTTGTGTGTCGGCGACAAATTTTATAACTGAAAGCAGCGAGGTAAAAAGAGACGAACTGATGACGCCTCCCATGATCAGCATGATCAGCCGGTTGCCCGGAAAAAAACGCGCAAGCATAACAGCAGTAGCCACTGCAGCAATGCCGAATCCAAAGGCAAAAAACTGAGCAACCAGAATATTATTGCTTATCAGCATGCCTAGAGAAGCTCCAAACGCGGCCCCGGCCAGCACACCAAGCAACGCTGGCGAGACGAGCGGGTTCATGAACATGCTCTGATAAGCGGCTCCAGAGGTTGCCAGCGCCGCGCCGCAAAGCAATGCGGTAAGAACTCGCGGCAGTCTTATCTGGCTGACCACGGTTCGAAAAGTGTCGGCTGTAGCAGGCGCGACATCGAGGGTTTCAGCGTCGAAGCCGACGAGGACCGCAGACCATGGAATACTGATCGTGCCGATGTGTAGCGAAACATAAGTCGTTACCACAATTATGGCAAGCAGCAGAAAAAGTGTGAGCCGGTATTTTGTAGGTGTCATGGTGCGCCTGTGCAATAGGTTAAAGCCGAATGATAAGCCGAATTACTCAATCAGTAAAGCAAAATATCAATAGCTGGGTGTATAGTGTCAATGACTGATTTTTTTGCAAAGATTACGGGAGAGTTATGAAAAGAATCTTAATCTGCCTTACAGTTCTGTTTTTGTGCCCATATCTGCTTTTTGCCGGAAAAGATGATGACATGTTTGACAAGGCCAACGAACTCACATATGAAGGGCAGATGAAGACAGCCAGAAAGCTTCTGGAAGGCGAAGCTGTTCCTGGAACTGACGCTGGAGTTGTCAGCCGTCCTTCTGCTGATGAAGGCTGGGATGGTACTGCAATGTTTCTTGGAATGATCTGGGGAGCATTGGGCACTGGCTACTTCATTTATGGCAAAAAAACGGCCAGGGCAGGCTTTCTGATCTGTGGAATCGGGCTTGTCCTGATTCCCATGTTTGTCAGCAGCGCTCTTTACAATGCTATTATCGGCATCGCGTTATCGGCTATTCCTTTTAAAGTCGAGATATGAAGTCTAAGACTGGTTCAGAGATTGGTGTATTTGGTTGCCTTGCCGCGGCATTTTTCGACCGGGTAACGTTCGGCGTTCTTTTTCATTTTGCTGTCGATAGCCGCATACATATCGATGCCGAGGTCATTGGCAAGCAGCATCAGATAGACCACGGTATCGGCGATTTCATCGGCGAACCGCTGTTTGTTGCTGGTTACTTCGGCGGCGACTTCTTCTTCTGACTTCCAGAGGAATTCCTGCATCAGTTCGGCAGCTTCGATTGCAGCCGCCATTGCAAGATCTTTGGGCTTATGAAATTTTTCCCAGTGGCGTTCCTGGCGGAATATGATGAGCTTTTTCAACAGTTCATGGTATGTTTTCATCAGTTGCCTCGGTTTCTGAATGTCTCAGGTTTGACGTTAGCTGGCAGTTCTGCAGGTATTGTAACACTTATTGGCGGAGTATAGTAGCCCTGCACGGCTTCAGCATTAACCGGCATGCTGAAAGGTTTCGTACCTGCCTGCTGCCAGTTGCTCAAAAATGTCGATATCTCGTCGGTTTTCGGTGTTATCTTGAATTTACAGTCAGCTCCGGAAGCAGCAAGCTGCACCACTGCCCGAAAAGAGTTGTTGGCAATCGCATGATCAAGTGGTGTCATACCCTTTTTGTCGGCAAGATCAAGTTTCTCTCTGTTCTTGTGCTTCTCTATGAACTTTGCAATCAGCGCATCCTGATTCAGGTGAGCAGCAAGATGAAGCGCATTTCTGCCGTCTCTGTCGGCAATACTGGCATCAGCGCCGTTCTCGACAAGATACAGGGCTATCTGCTGATGACCTTTTTCGAGAGCGAACATGGTGGCGGTCTTTCCATTCCAGGTTGATATGTCTGGATCGGCACCATTGCTGATTAAATGCTCGACTTCGGCTTTAAGTCCGCCTCTTGCCGCATAGGTGAGCGGAGTCATATCGAAACCATCTTTCTGGCTTGAAACGAGCTGTTTCGCAGGCAGGTTTTTGAGCAGAGCAGTGTCGCGCCTGATAACAGCATTGTGAACCGGGTAGTAATACCTGTGATAGATGTCGTAGAACGCCTGACTCGTGTGCCCGACGAGATGGGAAGACACACGCCAGAAGCCATAGCGGTTATAGCAGCTGTCATCGGTCGTGAGATTCCAGTATGCCGGGTACAGACAGATAAAAAGCCAGGGAGCTACAATCAGCAGAGCTATCGGCGTTGTCAGGCAGGATTGACTGGCCGGCATCTTTTTTTTCATTTTTGGTTACTCTATCGTAATGTTGCAGTTCTAATACTATTCACTTTTGTATAGCTTGATCGAGCCAATCATGCCAGGGTCACCGGGCAGCGGGTAAATTGAAATTCCATGCGCTGGAAAGTGCAGACCCGGCGATCCCGGTCTTTCCTGGGGTACTCCGAGTCGAACGCGGGCTTCGCGTATCGGGCTGCCGACTGTCAGACCTTCGCGGGTTGCGATTTGCCCGAGAAGCTTGCTGTATCTGCCAGTCAGATTTACCTGCATTATTTTTTTGCAGTCCGGGTCGGTTTGCAGGGTGATTCCTGAAAATATCAGCTGCTGTCCTTCGCTCGTTTTGATACTTGCCAGCGGCTTGCCCAGACTGACAAGTGCTGACTCGATGCTTTGGCCGATGTAGTCTGAAACCAGCGCAGACTTTTCGCTCACGCTTTTGCCAGTCAATAAAGGCTGTTTTGCTGGCACATTAACTTCGCGGGCCACGGTTTCGGCAGAAAGTCCTGTTTCGGGGCTCAATATCACTGCGTTAGACGGAATATGAGCTCTGACCGCAACCGAGACAGCAGCATCAGTGGCGGTTGTCGGCGACAAAATACTGTTTTCGTCGAGAGAGGGAATACGACTGGGAAGAGGCTCCAGCTCATATTTATGTGAATGTGAGCGAGGTGGCTCTGAAATAGCTGCTTCTGTCAGCTTTGCTGGTTCTTGATCTCTCTGCTCATGGGTTGTCTGAGTCGGCGAAGCTTCTATCGTCTTATCAGCAGCGACTTTGGCCGTTGCAATCTTATCGGGCTCAGTGTTGCTGTTGCCAGCAGGCTCGTTGTCATGCGCAGCTGTAGTTATCTGGGGTGGCGAGTCGGGCGGTAATTCAATAGAAGCGCTTGTTACCGGCTCTATGACAGAATTCACCAGGTCTGCCGACTGGCTGGATGGTGGCAGTTGTATGTTTTCTGTTGCGGCTGCAATTCGCGTGTCTTCTGGTTGTGTAACAGGCGCCGTGGCAACTGAGACTTCTGAGTCTGGAGTTGCAGCAACCTGATTCAGAGGGAACAAATCTGGTCGCAGTGCAACGGCAGTGTCCTGATGAAATACCGGTTCCGCAGGTGGCGGGCCTTCCGGCGGTTCAAGCGTGTCGTCTCTCTCGTCAGGTGCTCCAGGCGCAAGCAGGAGCTGAAAGACTGGTTGATTGGAGATCTTGAGGCTGGTCTTGAACAGGCTTTCCGACACGAAATCACCTGTCATCGCGGTGATGGCAACAATCACGGCTACGATGGCCGTTCCTGCTACTGCCTGCGCTGTGGGCAAAAAGACGGCATCGATCAGCGAAGCTGCCGAACGTTCGCTTGCTCTCGCAATGAAAGTGTTGTTGATCTGATCGACAACCAGTTCGATGTTCTTGGAACCATAAATCATGTTGGTGTTGCGCAGATAACTTTCATGCAGCGATGTCAACAGCTTGTTGGCTTCGGGAAGTTCGAGGTTGTAATCGGTCAGGCGATACAGTCTGCGATTTTCGGTAAGCATGAGAATGGCGTAACGACGGGTCGATTGAGAAAATAATTTCTCGATGATTGGTTTCGGGCGGGCTGATACGCCTAGAGAGCTGATCTTGTCAAAGGTTGCAAGAACGACTACTCTGGTGTAGAAGTAGCGGTTATAAATCTTGACCACCATTGATTTTTGCAGGTCGATTATACAGTGGTCCTTGATGGCTTCAATCGGAATGGCGAATATCTCAAAAGCGCCACAAGCCAGCAGAAAAAAAATCAGCTGGTTGAAGAAGAGCGGCGGATCGATGGCAAACGGAAATATAAGATTTACTGCAATCGCCAGAAGCTGCAGAAACAAAAAACTCAGGCAGAGAAACCTTGTCCAGCTGGCAATTCTCTCGATGAATCCAGTGCAGACGAATTCATGTCGCAATGGAATTTCGTTTTCAGAGTCGAGTGATGGTATTGTCGTCATATGTTCCTCGCGTGATCCCTATTTGATGAGGTGCAGACGTTGTCTGGGTTTTTCCGGGGCGGGCGCCAGTCTTTCTACGATAAGAAGCAGAGCCCCGTCTTCGTAACTTACTCTGGCGCTGTTGCTGATTATAACATTGCTCAGTGTCAGTGTCGAACCTGATTCTATATCATGGTTGTTCAGCTTGAACTTGAATCCTTCCAATGATAGCCGGGTAACCCTCGCGCTCATTGCCAGCAATGAAGCTCGACAACCGGATTTGCCGCTGATACAGCTTGATTTTTCGACAAAGCTGATTTCTTCGTTGCATGTGATTATGCGGGCTTGAGGATATCGTTGCAGCAGCTGCAGATTGAACATGGTCTGGTCAAGCCTGCCGCCAGTGGCAGCAAACAGATGAATGTCGTTGTAACCTTGCTCATGCAACATTTTGAGCAGAGCTTCTGCATCGCTGACGTCTTTGTCGACGGGAAGTTCGATGAAGCGGCAAAGCTTTTCGAGTCGGCGCCGGGTTGCGATGGTTATTGAATCCATGTCGCCCATTACCAGCTGCGGTACGATACCAAGCCTGACCGCGAGGTTGGCGCCGCCATCGGCACAGAAAAAATCGAATGATTCGTAGTCGCGGTTTAGCCTGAAAAAATCTGGTGACAGGTCATACTCGCCATTGAGCAATACAACGGCGCGCTCGCTGCAGGGCAGCGGACGTGGGGTCTGACCGGATTCCATGCTCATCGATAATTCCCGGCAAAAAATACTGGCATATAAACAATTTTTAAATATTTACGATATGATAATAGAATAGCCGTGGATAATCTACTGGCAAGCTTTTTTTTCGGATTGATGGCAATGACTACTGACAGAAGGAATTCACAGAGTAGACGAGGATCAGCCAGCAGCGCAGGCGACCGACGTAATCGCGATGACCGGCGCGCTGCCGACCGTCGTGGCAAAGCACTCAAGGCACAGTCGGAAAAACCCGCTCGGCCAGCAAAAGCATCTGGTTTAAAGGGCTTTTTCAGGCTGGTCGCAATTCTGTTCATGGCGTCTCTGGCTTTGTTCAGCCTGATCTTCATCATATTTTTTGCGAATATCGATTACTTTATGGCCAAAGCCGGCGAACGACTGCTGATCAGCGCCGAACGGGTTACCATCGACCCTTCGAGTCTTACCGATCGCAGCAGCCGGGCAAATATAAATTTGCGTGTCAATAACCGTCTGCCTCTCAATGTTGTTATGCAGAATCTCAGCTTTTCCATGCTGCTGAACGGATACACCATCGCCAAAGATGCAGCATTCATGCCAAAAGCTGCAATAAAGGGCAATTCTGCTGTAACCGTGCCGGTCTGGTGCCAGGTCGATTCGATCATGGCTCGACGTGGTCTGCAGAAAGCGATCGAGGGGACCAGAAGTCAGTCTGCTCTGCCGGTCATTTCCGGCCGCAGCAGCACAATTGCCGAAGACCTTAAAAAAGTCAGCGTTCTTGAAGGCATCGCCGAATTCAGGCTGTCTGCCGGCGGTATCGAAATACCATTCCGCCGCCGCTTTTTTATCGGCACCCGTTAGAAGAAACTGGCGATATCCTTGTAGGTAACGAACACCAGCAGGCTCAGCAGGGCAATCATGCCGGCAAAATGCACAGTTTCTTCGACCTTGGTGGTAATCGCCAGCTTCAGACCTGTAATACGGTTGATCACCCAGAAGACAAGCTCAAGAAGCACGAATACGATGCGGCCACCATCGAGAACCGGCAGTGGCAGGAGGTTGATCAGACCTATGTTGACCGACAATATGGCGGTCAGGTAAAGCAGGTCGAAGATGCCCTTTGACGACTGGTCTTTGATCATCTTCATGATCTTGACCGGCCCGGCGACGTCAGCCTGAGTCTGGCGCGTGAACATTTTGAACAGGCCGCCGACAGTCTGAGCGATCACGTTGACGCCATCGTTGATGCCTTTGCTGACAGCTCTCGAAAATGGCAGCACCTGAAAATCGAAATTGTTCGGAGCAAGGCTGATGCCGATGCGGGCAGCACCTGGCGGGCCTTCTGGTATCAGCTTGATGGAAAGGGTTTCCTGGTCGTGGATTTCATAAGACAGGTCGGTGGTCGCCACATCATCCTGCATGATGCCGCCGCCGGCTGCCGACTTGCGAATCGGGTGGTTGCGCACTACGCTTAAGGTGATTTCTTTGCCGCCTGCCTGGCCGATCATTCCGACCCCGTCGCTCCAGTCATTCAGTTTGACACCGTCAACGGCGGTAATGATGTCGCCGGCTCTGATGCCAGCTTCATAAGCCGGTTTGCCCTGTGCAGCCTCGATAACCTGTATGTTGGTAAGAGGGCCGCCTGAAACCGTGTAGATAGCGATGAACAGGAAAATCGCCCAGAAAAGATTCATGATCGATCCGGCTGACAGTACGATGATACGGGCCCAGGCCGGCCGGGTCAGATAGCTGCGCGGATGATCGGGTGGCACTACCGGCAGATCTTCATCGACTTCAGGTTTTTCGCCTTCAGGCGTGTCTTCTTCTGCGTTGTCCATGCCGGCAAGTCTGACAAAGCCGCCAAGCGGAAACGGCCGGAATGAATAAAGCGTTTCGCCCCACTGCTTCTTGAAAAGACGATTGCCAAAGCCTATGGCAAATTCGAGCACC
>JAKJFO010000108.1:8078-14029 GCA_022704885.1 Candidatus Rifleibacteriota bacterium
TATATAATGGCCCAGTTCATGCACCAGAGCGATGCTGACCAGCACGAAACATATCGAAAGTATCGTTTTAACGGCGACATAAAGAAAAGCTAACATCCAAAGACCTTTCCAGACTGTTAATTAAAAGCTACCAGAGCATAGCACAGCGGGCCAAGAAAAAGAACACTGTCGATACGGTCGAGAACACCGCCGTGCGCCCCCAGCAGGGCACCAGAGTCCTTCACTTCCGACTCGCGTTTAAGTACTGATTCAAATAAATCGGCAATTTGGCCGATTGTGGCAATGACTATTGCCATAATAATCAGCCGGGGCTGGGAAAGCTTGAGCAGTTGGTAGTGCCCGGCCATGATTACAAAAGCCGCGCAGCTGAGTGCGCCACCTACCGCTCCCGAAATCGTTTTGTTCGGGCTGATCGCCGGGGCGAGCTTTGGTCCGCGAATGCTCATGCCAAAAGCATAAGCCCCCATATCGAGAGCCCAGACTGCTGCAAGAATGATGAACAGTGTTAAACCACTGTCGGCTCGCGCAAGCATCAGGTAAAAAGCCAGACAGAACGGCAGATAGATGAGGCTGAACAGCCCACGCATGAACCGTTGTGTATTGTCTCCCTGCAGGCCTCGCATGACTGTAAACACGACAAGACAGACCAGCGACATGGCGAATGACATCAGCAGGCCGGGAGCGCCATAAAAATGGGCGGCCGGCAGCATGATCAGGGTCGCCAGCCATTCGACCATCGGTTTGTTGCCATTACTGCGGCTGAGCATCTGATTGAGCTCATATTGCCCGAGAATGCAGACCAGCGCCAGAAATACCATTCTGATCTCGTCGCCGGCCGCGACCAGCAGTCCGTAAACTGCAGGAATGCCGATGAGAATGACTGGTATGCGAGCCAGCATGGTTGTTCCTTATAATTGTTCGCTGATTTTGCCGAACCGCCGCTCGCGGTTCTGGTATGCTTCGATTGCTTTCAGCAGTTCGACTTCATCGAAGTCAGGCCATAGTACCTGAGTGAAATAGAGCTCTGCATAGGCGCCCCGCCAGAGGTGAAAGTTGCTGGTGCGCATTTCACCGCTGGTTCTGATCATGAGATCGACATCAGGCAGCTCCGGCCAGTAGAGATAGCGGCTGATAAGTTCTTCGGTCACTTCTTCAGGCTTATGACCGGCTGCCATGATCTTTTTGACGGCATCGACGATTTCGGCGCGGCCGCCGTAATTGATACAAAGATTGAGCGACAGGCCGGGATTGTTCTTCATCAGTTCGGTCGAGATGTTGGCCTGTCTGATGATTTCGGGGGCGAGCTCTTCCATGCGGCCGAGAAGTCTGAATTTGACCCCTTCGGCATGCAGGTCATTGCGTTCTCTGATAATATAGGCACGTATCAGGCGCATCAGCGCTGATACTTCGAAGCTTGGGCGCGCCCAGTTCTCAACCGAAAAGGCATAAAGACTGATATGGCGAACGCCGATATCGTTGGCAAATCGCACCACACCCTTTACCCGGCGGGCGCCTTCCTGGTGGCCGTGTATGCGGGTTTTGCCGCGTGACTTGGCCCAGCGCCCGTTACCATCCATTATTATGCCGATGTGTGCGGGTATCTTGCCTTTGTCGAGCCTGTCGAGCAGCTCGTTTTTGAGCTTTTCCCTGGTGTTGTCCAATGTTATTCCTGACCATCCGGTACGATTGCATCGACCGGACAGACTTCGGCGCATTTGCCGCAGTCAGTGCATTTAGCGGTAATTACGTAAGGAAACCCGATCTTGATTGCCTTGACCGGACAGACAGGCTGACAGGTGCCACAGGATACACATTCTTCGGTTATTCTGTACATGGTTTACTTCCCGAGAATTTCGTTTTCCTTGGCCTTGAATACGCTGTCGATCTGAGCGATGTGCTCGTCGGTCAGTTTCTGAATGCGGTCAAGAGCCTTTTTGCATTCATCCTGGGTGATTTCGCTCTTCTTTTCGCGGGCTTTGAGGTCTTCGTTGGCGTCTCTTCTGACGTTACGCAGAGCGACCTTGAAGTCTTCAGCTTTTTTCTTGGCGTTTTTGACCAGATCGTTGCGGCGTTCTTCAGTGAGAGGCGGAATCGGCAGACGAATCAGATTGCCGTCATTCTGCGGGTTTAGGCCGAGATCGGACTTCTGAATCGCTTTTTCAATTTCGCTCAGGACCGTTTTGTCCCAGGGCTGAATGACGAGAGACTTCGGATCGGGAGCTGATACCGAAGCCACATGCTGCAAAGGGACTTCCTGACCATACTGGTTAACCGTGATGCGACTGAGCAGCGAAGGTGTCGCTCTGGAGGTGCGCATGGTTGAATATTCCTTTTTGAGAACTTCAACTGACTGAACCATCTTGGTTTTGGCTTCGTTTATGATTGATTCCAGAGACATATATTCCTCCTGTTGATTTAACTTTCGATTACGTCGGTGCCGGTAGCGGCGCCGGAGCAGGCTTTGAGCAGGTTGCCCGGCTCAGCGAGCGAGAGGACTTTGAGCGGCATGCGATTGTCGCGACAGAGGGTTATCGCTACGAGATCCATGACGCCGAGATTGCGGCGCAGAACTTCTTCGTAGGTGATCTGCAGAAACTTCGTGGCTGATGGGTTTTTAACCGGATCTGAATCGTAGACGCCATCGACCTTGGTGCCTTTGATCAACACATCGCACGTGGTCTCGATGGCGCGCAGAGCCGCTGCCGAATCGGTGCTGAAATACGGGTTGCCGGTTCCGCCTGCATACAGGCAGACAACGCCGGCGGTGATGTTGGCAACCGCATCATCTATATCATAAGCTGCGACGAGCGGATGCATGGGGATGGCTGAATAAACTTTTGCTTTGACGCCGGCGGCTTCGAGGTGTTCGGCGAAGCAGATGGCGTTCATGACTGTGGCCAGCATGCCGATGGCATCGGCGCGGTGCCTTTTGAGCGCCGGCAGTGTGGTTCTGGCGCCGCGGAAAAAATTGCCGCCGCCAAGAACTATGCCGGGAACGATGCCATTTTCGGTAAGGGTTCTGATTTCTCTGGCGAATCCATCGAGAACTGAGCGGTTGAAGCCGAAGCCATCGCTGCCGCCGAGCATTTCGCCACTCAGTTTGAGCAGTGGTCGTCGGAAACGTATCTGGTCACTGGCTGTAGTCATGTCCTGGTTCCCTTTCTCTGGTCGAAACAGGGGTAGAGACGCCTGAACCTTTCAGGCGTCTCTACTGGGTTACCTTAACTTTCTGGAAATCAGTTTCAACAAAAGCACTTACCCGGCTGCTTCAGATGCTTTTTCTTCCGGGGTGGCGTCACCAGTTGCGGCTTCACCACGGGCCCATCTGCGATAGGCGACCAGCTCTATTCTGGCGCCGACTGCTTTGGACACTTCATTGGTAAGGTCAGAGATCGATTTTTTGTCATCTTTAACATAGGCCTGATCAAGGAGACAGCTTTCCATGAAATATTTGTTCAATCTGCCTTCTGCAATTGAGTGAATCATTTTATCGTTCATGGAAGCGGCAGCTGCAGCGGAAGCCGTTTTAATGATTTCGCGAGCCTTGTCTACCGTTGCCTGGTCGATCCAGCCTTTTTCCATGTTAGATTTCATGTGGTCTTCGCTGTCAACATGAGCGGGATTGATTTTTTCTTTTTCAAGAGCTTTGTTAACGGCTTTTCCAATTAGTTCAGCTTTTGTTTTTTCGATGGCAATATTAAGTTCTCTGGTTTTAACATCCTGGGAGATGTTTGCTGAAGACAATGCTATTGGATTCATGGCAGCAACCTGAAGGGCTACTTCATGGGCGTAGCGATCCACTTCCGGGGCTTTCGCGGCGGCTTCGGTTTCAGCTTTGACCTGAATGATAACGCCGATGCTGCCTTCGCCATGGACGTAGGTAGCAAAGATACCATTCTGGCCGGCTGGAAAAGCGAGGTGTTCAGCGCGGCTTACCGAGATGTTTTCGCCGGTGGTGGCGATTTTTGACTTAATGAATTCTTCGAACGGGTGACCATCGACAGTCAGCTTGTTGAGGTCTTCTGCCGTTTTAACAGAGGGGGTTTTGAGAACCAGATTTGCGATCTTGTTGGCAAAAGCCGCGAAGTCTTCGTTTCTGGCGACAAAGTCAGTTTCACAGTTGACTTCGACAATGGCAACGGAGCGATTGTCGGCGGTGGCCAAAGGAATTACCAGGCCCTGTGATGTGGCTCGGCCAGAGCGTTTGTCGGCTGAGGCAAGACCCTTCTTGCGGAGATAGTCAACGGCGGCTTCGAAATCGCCATTGCATTCCACCAGAGCCTCTTTGCATTTGAGCATGCCGGCGCCGGTCTTTTCACGAAGTTCTTTTACGAGTTGAGCAGTTATCTGCATAGCTTTTACCTTTCAAGTTAAATTAGTCGATTACCAGTTTGTCATCTGCATCTTCGATGGTGTCAACGGCGCCCAGTGCGGTTGCCATGTCGACTTCGCCGTCAGTCATGCCTTCGCGGGTTTCAGCTTCTTCGCTGACTCTGTCGAATGACTTGCCTTCGAGTGCTTCGAGAACTGCATCGGCGATAATTCCGGTAACCAGTTTTACGGCTCTGATCGCGTCGTCATTGCCGGGGATAACGAAGTCGATGTTGTCGGGATCGCAGTTGGTATCTACTACTGATACTATGGGGATGCCCATTTTTCTGGCTTCGGCGACAGCAATCGCTTCTTTGTGAGGATCGATGACGAACAGAGCGCCGGGCATACCCTTCATGTTCTTGATTCCGCCAAGGGCGCGATCAAGTTTTTCGCATTCCTTTTTCATTTTGGAAGCTTCTTTTTTCGGATATGATTCGATTTTACCACTGTCGATCAGCTCGTTGAGTTCTTTGAGCCTCTTGATGCGCTTTTCGATGGTGACGTAATTGGTCAGCATGCCACCGAGCCAGCGGTAATTGACAAAATACATACCGCAGCGTTCGGCTTCCTGTTTGATGATGTCCTGTGCCTGGCGCTTGGTGCTGACGAAGAGAAGAGGCTTGCCTTCGCGAACCACGCTCTTGATAAAATCACAGGCTTCATCGAGCAGTTTGGTGGTCTTCTGCAGGTCGATAATGTAGATGCCGTTGCGGGCGGTGAAGATGTACTTGGCCATCTTCGGGTTCCATCTTCTGGTCTGATGACCAAAATGTACGCCGGCTTCGAGCAGGCTTTTCATTGATACCATGGACATTGAAACTGTACCTCCGGGAAATTTTCCAAAAAGTTAAATTGGTTGTGACATGTTAGCTTATTTGCATGTTCTGGTCAAGTTTTTTGCAGCAAAAAACTCATTGTTGATCGGTATTGTGCAGGGTTCTCGGGCTGACATCTGCATCAGAAAAGAGTTTGGTTGCTGATTAGACCAGAAAACTCTTTGTGGTTAATGGTTTGAGGTTTGTTGAGGTGTCGGGTGAAAATGGCATCTGATGCAGGTTTTGTCATGTATTGTAAAATATTCTAATATATTGTAACATATTAAATAAAGACAAACAGGAGACTGCGTTATGGCTGACAGACTGATAACTCTATCTGAAGTGGCATCACTGTTGCGCGTATCGCGACACACTGTACAGGCGTGGATCTCGCCAAGTTCGCCGAATCACCGGCCCGAATTTGCGATCATGGCCCGGCACGCTGGTCGTCGTACCGTTTTTATCGAAGCAGAGGTTACCGCCTGGTTAGATCAGAGACGTGGAGCTCTGTATTCTGACAACCCCGCGGCGCGCACTGCCTACTGGCGTGAGCGCTTTGTCGCCGCGCGTGGTCTGCTGCGCGGTGCCATCAAAGCACCAGAGCATGTGACAGGACTTCGTTCAGCCGGTTTTGCCGGCGGTCTGCTGGCGCTCGATGCCGGGCCAATGCTGTCCTGGTTGACTGACGGCGAAGGCGCTGCCGGACTTCTGGCTCTGGCTGGCAGAGCCGAAGGTCTTGTCATGTCGGTGCCGCTGGCCTTG
>JAKJFO010000109.1 GCA_022704885.1 Candidatus Rifleibacteriota bacterium
CAGGTCGTCGATATGGCAAAAGATCATGACCAGGCCAGATTCTATCTCGCTTACAGCCTGGCGCTCTCAGGCAATGCCGAAAAAGCGCTCGAACACGCACGCGTGCTATCGACCCGACACCCCGACCAGAAGCAATACAGCGACCTGGTAAAGCAGCTCGAAGACGAAATCAGCAAAGCGAAGGCTCCCAAAGAAAAGCCGACTGTACCAGCATTTGCGGTTGCTCCCAGAGAAACCATGGTGTTACCGGCTGAATCACGAACGCTGGTGAAGCCCCGAGTCAGCACGCAAACCTACGACATCAGACCTGAACGCCCCAAAACGCAGCTTGAACTCGCCATCGACAAAATCGACGAAGGCGACAGCGAAGGTGCAGAAAAAATGCTGCTTGCGATTATTGCCAAAGAACCAGCTAACAGTGAAGCTCACCACTATCTCGGCGTGCTGCGCTTCAATGCCGGCCAGTATCAGGAAGCCATGAAAAAATTCGAAGAAGCCATCAAAGCTAATCCGAAAAACTTTCAAAGTCTGTTCCTGCTCGGCGACAGTTACCGGGCCATCGATGAGTATGCCAAAGCCGAAGCCCAGTTCCGCAAGGCCATCGAAATCAAGGAAGACAGCTTCGCCATGCTCAATCTTGCCGACGTCATTTTCAAACAGAACCGCATCAAAGAAGCCGAAGAAATTTTTACCAAAGTAAACAAAAAAGACCCACGGATCGACGATGCCCTGATTGGTCTCGCTCAGATCAAACTCTACCGCGGCTTTACCGAAGAAGCCTCGAACATGATCAACGAAGTCATCGCCCGTGGCGCCGGCAATCCCGAAGCCCATTACATCAAGTGCCAGATCCTCATGGAAAGCAAATACTTCGAGCAGGCCGCCGAAGAAGCCAACCGCGCCCTCACCATCATGCCCGGCAGCATAAAATACCGCGCCGCGCTCGCCATGGCTCTGGTCAGAAGCTACAGCATCACGCGCGGCCTCGAAGAAGCCTCCAATATCCTGCGTGACCTGCCCGACAATATCGATGCCCGCCTCGTACTCGCCGAAGGCCTCGTCATGAGCGGCGCTTCCGGCGACGCCGAAGAACATCTGGTGGCGGTCGAAAAACGTATCCCGCATCCCCTTGTCAGCAAACTGCGCGCTCTCATGGCGATCCGCCGCGGCGAAATCGACGCCGCCAAAGACTTATACCGTCAGTATATGCAGCGTTCGCCCGGCCAGCCGGCTGCTGCACTCGAGTGCGCGCAATACCTCGAAGGGAACCAGGAAAAACAAGAAGCCATGCAGATCTACCGCGAAATTTCCGAACAGTTCAAAGATACTGCTTACGCCGAACAGGCATCTGAAGCTTTTTCCCGCCTCGACGAAGAAAAACGCAACACCGAAGCCACCCAGGAACGCGAAAGCCGCGGCATCCGCCCTGGCAAGATGAAATACTAGTGGTCTGCCTCAATTTAACTCATGCTTAAAGATTGTCATTGCGAGCAAAGCGAAGCAATCCCTCTGTCTGTGAGATTAGCCTCAGAGCTGGGTTTATGCCTTCGGCATACGCTTCGTCGGGCTACCTCCTCGCAATGACGGCTTATTGAAACGAAAGGACACTCCCACAATGTGCGGAATTATCGGCTATATCGGCAGCAAGCCTGCCAACGAAGTAATCTTTGATGGCCTCACCCGCCTCGAATATCGCGGCTACGACTCGGCCGGCATCGCTGTCGTCGACGACCACAAGATTCACGTGCGCAAAGACATCGGCAAACTGCGCAATATCCGCAAGCTGCTGCTCGACGAGTTCGCCTCGACTTCCAGCATCGGTATCGGCCACACCCGCTGGGCTACGCATGGCCGGCCGTCCGCTTTCAACGCGCACCCGCACGGCGACTGCCACGACAGTATCATGGTCGCCCACAACGGTATCATCGAAAACTTCATGAAACTGCGGCGCGATCTCGCGGCCAGCGGTCACACCTTTAAATCCGAAACCGACTCCGAAGTTCTCGCGCACCTGATCGAAGCCAGCTACCAGGGCGACCTCAAACAGGCCGTGCTGCAGGCAGTCAAAAGCGTCGAAGGCGCCTACGCTATCGCCGTCATTCACAAGGATCACCCCGACAGAATCATCTGCGCCCGCAAAGAAAGCCCGCTCATCGTCGGTCTCGGCAAAGGCGAAAACTTCGTAGCTTCAGACGTAACCGCGATTCTGCAATACACCCGCCAGGTCGTCTATCTCGACAACTTCGAAGGTGCCGAAGTCACCCGCGACGGCATCAGCTTCTTCAACGCCGATGGCAACGACGTCGACAAAAAATCGGTGCAGATCGACTGGAACCCGGTCGCCGCCGAAAAAGGCGGCTTCTCACACTTCATGCTCAAAGAAATCTTCGAACAGCCGCAGGTCATCCGCAACACCATCGGCGGGCGCACTTCCGAAGAAGAAGGCAAAATCTTCCTCGAAGAACTAAAACTGACCGGCCCCGACATCTACCGCACCCAGCGCATCGTCATGGTCGCCTGCGGCACCGCCTACTACGCCGGCTGCGTCGGCAAATACCTGCTCGAAAGCCTGGTGCGCATACCCGTCGAATGCGATCTCGCCAGCGAATTCAGATACCGCTCACCCCTCGTCGATGCCAACACTCTGGTCATCGCGATCAGCCAGTCAGGGGAAACCGCCGACACGCTGGCAGCCGTCAAGGAAGCGCGTCAGCGCGGCGCCAAAGTGCTCGGCATAGTCAACGCCAAAGAGTCTTCGCTGACCCGCGAAGTCGATGGCCTCGTCTATATCCACGCCGGCCCCGAAATCGGCGTCGCCTCAACCAAAGCCTACATCGCCATGCTCACCGCTCTCACCCTGCTCGCGCTGATGCTTGGCAAGATCCGGTCGGTGCTGACTCCCGAATACGTCCAGGAAAAAATCCGCGAGCTCAAGGTGCTGCCACAGCAGATCGAGCGTGTGCTCGACCGCAAAGATGCGATTCGCGACATCGCTGCCGCCTACCTCGATGCCCGCAGCTTCCTCTATCTCGGACGCGGCTTCAATTACCCGACCGCCCTCGAAGGCGCCCTCAAACTCAAGGAAATCAGCTACATCCACGCCGAAGCCTACGCCGCCGGCGAGATGAAACACGGCCCGATCGCGCTGATCGACCACGAAATGCCGGTCATGGCGATTGTCACCGAATCTGACGTCTACGACAAAACGATGTCGAACCTCAAGGAAGTCCAGGCCCGCTCCGGCCGCCTGCTCGCCATCGCGACCGAGGGCGACCACGAAATCACCTCGCTGACCGACCACGTCATCGAAGTGCCGCGTGTCTCCGACATCTTCTCGCCAATCATCAACGTCGTTCCGCTGCAGCTGTTCGCCTATTACGTCGCCGACCTGCGCGGCCTCGACGTCGACCAGCCCCGCAACCTCGCCAAATCCGTCACCGTCGAGTAAAAAGAGTAACCGCAGATTTCACCGATCTGCGCAGATTTAAAGGCAGGCTAGATATTTTGTCACCGTTCAATTATTGTTTATCAACCGGTCATTACGATGACACCATTTTGGCTCAAACCTTCGCGAAGCGCGGCCTGCTCACTCTAATCTGAGTAATCGGCGTAATCTGCGGATAAATTGTCTTTATGAACATCATGATGTTATACAAAAGCGCGTTGATTTTTGTTAAGTCAGAGGCTTCGCAACAAAATTCAATGCTCGTTTAAATATGAATACTGTGAACTCTTCTCTCTTTAAATCTCTCTTCTTCGTGCCTCTGTGGCTTAGTGCGATTTCTTCTAATCTGTGAATAAACTATGGAACAGCTATCATTAGATAACCTCGAATTCTCTAAAATACTGTCGATCATCTCTTCTTTTGCCGGTTCGCGTGCAGCCAAAGAAAATCTCCTCGCCCTGCAGCCGGCAACCGATCGCAACCAGATCGAAAGCTGGCTGTGCGAAATCGACGAATATCTCGAATACTCTCAGGCCGGCCTCAAAATTCACCCGGGCGGCTTGCGTGATATCCGCGAAGTGCTCGAAATTCTGCGCTCGGGCTCGACCGTTCTCGGTTCTGAAGACTTCTTAAAAGTCAAAGCCAATATCGAAGCGGCCGCAGCCGTCAAAAAATCATTCGAAGCCCACTCCGGCCCGCTGGCAGTAAAAAAGAGCAACCACATGGCCGAGCGCATCAAAAACATGCCATCGCTCGGCAGCCTGTTTCAGCGCATCGACGACTGCCTCGACGACCGCGGCCAGGTGCGCAGCGACGCTTCCCCGGCGCTCGCCTCGATCAGGCGCGAATACGCGCAGATGGTCAGCAACACCGAAAAGCAGCTCAGTGCCTTCCTCAGCCAGCACACCGACGACGTGCAGGACCACTATTTTACGCTGCGCAACGAGCGCTACGTCATACCAATTCTGGCCTCAGCCCAGAGCCGCATACAGGGCATAGTTCACGACCAGTCAGGCACCGGCCAGACACTGTTTATCGAACCGCTCGCCTTTCTGCCAGCCAACAACCGCCTCGCGCAACTGCGACTTTCTGAGCGTGAAGAAATCAGACGCATCTTCGCCAGCCTCACCGCACTGCTCAACCAGTCGATCAACTCGCTCGTCGAGCAGTTCGAAACCCTGACCTGGCTCGACATGGTACGCGCACGCGCCGAATTTTCGGTCAAGTATCAGGCAGCCCGGCCCGAACCAACCGACAAACATGATCTGCAGCTCAATCACGCCCGCCACCCACTGATTCACCCGAACTGCGTGCCACTCGACATCAAGATGAACCCGCAGCAGCGCTGCATCATCATCACCGGCCCGAACGGCGGCGGCAAAACAGTGGCGCTCAAAACCGTCGGCATCAACGCACTGCTGATGCAGACCGGCAACTACGTGCTCGCCGACCGCGATGCGCGCATTCCCGTTTTCACCCAGATACTCTCTGATATAGGAGAGAGCCAGAGCATAGAAGACCATCTGTCGACTTTTACCGCACATTTGAAGCGGCTGAAGGAAATGGCCGACCGCAGCGACAGCCGCGCCCTGATTCTGATCGACGAAATCTGCGTTGGCACCGACCCGGTCGAAGGCGGCGCGCTGGCTTCCGGATTCCTCAAAGAACTCAGCGGACGCGGCGCTTTTTGCATCGTCACGTCGCATTACGACTCGCTCAAACATGTGGCATTCACCACGCCAGGCTTCATGAATGCCGCCATGGAATTCGACTACGAGACCTTCAAACCGACTTTTCGCTTTCAGATCGGCATTCCCGGCAAGAGTAACGCTCTCGCCATGGCACGCGCCTTCGGCCTGCCCGAGTCGATACTCGCCGATCTCGTGCAGACCTGTGCCGGTGAGCGCCGCGACGAAAAGGGCCTGATCGAAGCGATCGAGCGCGAGCGCAACCGCGCCGAGGCTCTGCGCCGCACTTATGTCGAAAAGATCAACAGTATCCGCAGCCGTGAAGGCGAAATCGAAAAAACCCTCGAACAACTGCGCGAATTCCGCAAAACCCGGCGTGACAGGCTGACCGAGGAATTCACTGCCGAACTGCGCCAGCGCCTGCGCGATATCGAAAGCACGATCAGCCGCCTGCGTCAGATTGCCGAAAAGGCCGAACAACCCGAGCTGAAAGCCGAACTCGACGCGGCCCTTCAGCAGGCGCGCAATCTGCATGGCAAAGCACGCTCGACTATGAACGAACTGGCCGAGACCGGTGCTGAAGACCAGTCGTTCGCCAGTGGTGCCGCCGCAAAACTGCCGCCGCCGCTGCCTGATCAGCTGATCTCCGGTGCCCGCGTAATCTGGAACAAAAACCTGCACGCCGGCATAGTGCGCCGCCATGACCCGACGGCAAGGTTCTGCATCTGCCGGTGAATGAGCTGTCACCGGCCGCCACCGGCAAAAACGCCGACAAGCCTTCCGGCAGCGTCTATGCGGCGCGCCCGCTGGTGCGCAGCGAAATCGATCTGCGCGGCATGCGCGTCGAAGAAGCTCTCGACGCCATCGACACCTATCTCAAGGTCGCCAGTGAGTCTGATCTCGGCCGCGTCTTTCTGATTCACGGCAAGGGAACCGGCGCCCTGCACAAGGCAATCACCGATTTCCTCAAGAACTCACCCTGGAGAAAAAAATTCAGGTCTGGCCGCTACGGAGAAGGCGATCTTGGCGTCACTGTAGTCGTCTTCAAAGCCGAAGCCGACAAAGACGAAGACCCGACGCAAACTGACCCCGAGCGCCCCACCCGCCGCCGCAAAGGCAGCAAAGGCCAGTAAACAGCAGAAGACCGAAGAGAAACCGCCGATTAAACCGATTTCTCAGAAAAGGCAAATGACTCGCACTAAGCCTCAAAGCCCCAAAGAAAGCCGCTGATTACGCCAGGCAAAGAAACGTCCTGCGCGAAGTATAAAACGTCATCCTGCGCGACTTGTTCTTCGAAGCCCTGCGGAGCTTAAGCGAAGCAGGGGCGAAGAAGAAAGTCGCAGGCTCTCACTGAGCGACAAGAAGGCTGGATTCTGCGACTCCGCTTCGCTCCGCGCAGACGAAGACGGGGGCGCGATCGTGATCGTTCGTCTGCTCCGCGGCTCTTCTGCTCCGCGGCTCTGCGTGAGGCTCTTCTTCTTCTTCTTCTTCTTCTTCTTCTTCTTCTTCTTCTTCTTCTTCTTCTTCTTCTTCGCGTCCTTGCGTCTCTGTGCGAATCTTTTTCTTCTCTGTCTTCGCACAGAGCTGCAAAAAGCAAGGATTCTACTGTTTGAAGCGGTTGCGGATTTTGACGAATATTCCGAGATAAAGCCTGATTGCCAGGGGTCTTGCCGCTTTTGTAACAGCATTGATCAGTTTATACGGGAACCGTTTTCGATGAAGAATTCTATCGACTGTTTTCTCTGGAAATTTTTTGTAAAGCCTGATCAGTATTTCGAACCAGTTTTTAAGAAACACGACCTTCTCAGCAGGAAAATCAGGGTTTCTCAGAATGGGTTCTTCTGTGTATTCAGGAAAATCTTCGGGTTCGGCGCCGCCAGTATAGGCTTCATTTTCGTTGCAGAGCTTATTTATCGAAGTTCCGGGATAGGGAATGAAAATCGTAGAATACGCCCGAACCGGGCCAAGTTTTGCATTCAATTTGATGGTCGATAGTGCTTCGTCAAAGGTTTCTGAGTAGTTGCCAAGCATGTTGAAAGTTGCGACCTTGATGTCAGACTCCTCACACAGTTTAACTCGCGAAATAATGTCTTCATTTGTCATTCTTCTTTTGAGAATTGCAGTTCTGACCCGCTCACTGCCAGATTCGACGCCAATCTGAACGCTGAGACAGCCCATATCTTTGAGTGTCTGAATGACTTCTCTGTTGATAAGCATCGGATGTATATTGCACGCAAACGGCAGCTTCACTTCTTTTGCGTAAAGACTGGCAAACTCGGCAAACCATTCTTTATTCAAGGGCAATATGTCATCCTGAAAAAAAATATTGTCGATGAACGAATGCTTTTCGAGGGTTGCGCGAATTTCTTCGATAAAGCGCTGTGGGTTTTTCATGCGCGGTTTATAGGTGCCGAACATCTGATTGCGAATTTTATTGGCGCAGTAAGTGCACTCAAACGGGCACCCACGGCCGGCCATAAACTGTGCCTGCCGTTCGAGCGATTCGCGCAGGGCGGGATAGTCGAAAAAACTGCGATCAGGCATGGGAAGAGTCTCAAGGTCTTTGACAATGCACTTTTCTGGAAAAATCAAATCGGGATATTTTCTGGTAAGAATGCCGGGGAGCTGTATCTCGTTTTCCTGCCCTGCTTCGATAGCGGCGAATAGAGGCGGCAATATGGCTTCGCCTTCCCCAATGCAGACAAAATCAAAACCATCGTTCAGCACTTTTGCCGGCGAGAACTGAGCATGACAGCCTCCTATCGCGGTTTTAACCCTCAGTTCACTTTTGATGAAGTTGTTGATGGCCCGTGCATGCCGGTAATTTGGCGACATCGAAGAAAACCCGACCAGCGCCGGGTCGAAAGACTTGATCTGACCGAGAATATGATCTTTGTCGATCTGCTCGACCCGGGTTAAATGGATAAGTTTGACCTGATGCCCGGCTTCCCGTAGAGTTGTGAGAATAGAAGCGATACCTTCACTGTAGCCACCCGAGTAATTTGGAAAGCTTGACCTTATTTCTGGATAGATCAGGACAAATTTCATAAGACTCCTATTATGCTGCAATTTTTGCCTGCAGGTTATATCAGGTGCTTCGATCGACAGTTGCAGGTAATCGTTAGTTCGAGCAGTAGTAAATTACTGTTTGCAATCGGAATGGTCAAGTAAAAATGGATTCGGTTTCAACTAAATATTGTCGTAAAGCTCGACGATGCGTTATAATGAGCTCGAAAAGATTCAGATACGCTACAGGCAGGTCGCTAAACCATGGATAATTCCCTCAAGCTCGGGTTGTCGCAAAAGCTCACGCAGACACTCAAAATGACCCCCGAGATGCAGCTGGCAATAAAAATTCTACAGCTCAACAGCCTTGAACTGAAGAATCAGATCATCGAGATTCTCGAAACCAACCCGGTCGTCGAGCTCGATGAAAAGAGCGCGCAGAACACCGAGGTGCCGCTCGAAAAGCTGGCCGAGCAGACGGACGGCGGCGCCGTTCCCTCGCGCGAATTCAAAGAAACCGGCCGCGACGATTTCGGCGTCGACTGGGCCAAATACATCGAAGATACCGAGCATTCCGAATTCAAGATTTCTTCTGGCGGCTACAATCGCGAAGAAGAAACCTCTTTCGAAAGTTTCGTCTCGAAAAAAAGCAACCTGCGCGAGCATCTGAGCGCGCAGCTGCATGAAGTCAAGCTCAACGCCACCGAGATCAAGATCGGGGAATACCTGATCGGGCTGATCGACCGCAATGGCTACCTGCGCCACACCAACGAGCAGATCGCCGATCTGCTCAAAGTCGATGTCGAAGTCATCGACCGCGTGCGCAAGGCCATTCAGACCATGGATCCGGTCGGCGTCGGCGCCGTCGATCTGCGCGAATGCCTGCTGCTGCAGGCAATCGAAGACGGCTACTGCGACGACGCGGTAACGACTATTATCAGCAGCCATCTCGAAGATCTTGCGCAGAACCGCATTCACAATATAGTCAAGGCAACCGGCATCGAGCTCGAAGAGATTCAAGCTGCGGTCGAGATCATCAAAAGCTTCAACCCCAAGCCTGGAGCCAGCTTCCCGTCTACGGGCGACGAGATCTACGTATCACCCGAGGTTTTCGTCGAAAAGGTCGATGATGAATACATCGTGACCATGAATGAACGCGACCTGCCGCAGTTGCGCATCAACAATCTCTACAAGGATGCAATCAAGCACCGCGACAAAACCGAAAAAGAAACTTACGAATTCATCCGCAACAAACTCGAAGCAGCGCGCTCGTTTCTCAAATACGTCGACAAGCGTAAAGAGACGATTCTGAGTGTAACTCGTGCAATCTGCGAAGTGCAGAAAGACTTTCTCGATTTCGGCATCCTGCACCTGAAACCTCTGACCCTGCAGGACGTCGCTCAGATGGCGGGAGTGCACGAGTCGACCGTCAGTCGCGCTACCAGCGGCAAATACGTGCAGACTCCGCGCGGCCTGTTCGAGCTGAAGTTCTTCTTCTCTGGGGCCGCCCGTACGCACAGCGGCGAAGATGTTTCGACGCTCGCCGTCAAAAAGCGCATCGACGACCTGGTCAAGCAGGAAAACCCGCGCAAGCCTCTTTCCGACAGCCACATCGTCGATATGCTGAAAAAAGAAGGAATCACGCTGGCAAGGCGCACTGTCGCGAAGTATCGCATCGAGCTTAACATTCCGAGTTCGTCGGCGCGCAAGCAACATTAAAAAAAAAGTGATAAAATGCTAATTGTTTTGCAAAATGCTTCCGATATTCTCTGCAGCCTAACATAAATATGGAACTTTATGAGCAAAATTAAGTGGTTACTGTTGATAGTTGTCGGCCTGCTGGGCTCGACTGCTTTTGTCAACGCTTCGCCCGCCACCATAGGTATTGGTGACTCCATCAGCATCTGGGTCAAGGGCGAACCTGAGCTGTCGGTCGAACGCCAGGTCGGCAACGACGGCAGCGTGCTGCTTCCACTTATCGGTTCGGTTGGGGTCAACGGCCTTAAAACTGTCGATGCTGCCCGCCTGATTTCGGGAATGCTGGAAGACGGCTTTCTGCGCGATCCGCTGGTGCAGGTGACGATCAAGAACAAGGCAGCTGCTTCTGCCAAAGCGCCGACAAAAGTCAGCGCCAGGCCGATCGACAAGCCAGCACCGGCATCTGAACCGGTTCCTGCCCGCCAGCAGCTTATCGAAATCGTCGATGACACTTCGAAAGCCGGCATTGGTGGTGTCGCCATGATGCTGGGCAACCGCGTCTACCAGTCGAATCGCCTTGGCCAGATCATCATCGAAGAAGCTGCCGGCGATGCCGTAATGATGGCCGATGGCTATCAGACCCTTTCAGGCAGCCTCAGTCAGTTGCTGCAGGGTAGCCGCCGCATCTATCTCAAGCGCGTGCAGACCGCCGAAAGCATTACCTTTACCGTCATCGATGCTTCGACCCGGCGCCCGATTTCAAATGTCGAGGTCAGCCTCGAAGGCATGAAAATCAAGGCCAACCGCCAGGGCGTCTTCAAGATTTCCCAGATCAGCAAAGAATTTGGCGAAATCACACTTACCCGCCGCGGCTATCAGACACTGCGCCGGGTGGTTGATTACAAGGATTCCGATACCCGAACGATCGAAATGGTGAAACAGGAAAGATGAGTGAATAGCCGATGAGTCGCAGAACATCAGGTTTTACACTGATGGAAATACTGATAGTGATCGTGATTATAGCCGTCCTCGCCGGGGTCGGCTTGAACTATTATGTCGACTATATCGAAGACGCCCGCATCGCCACCGCCAGAACCAATCTCAAGATCGTGCGCGATGCGATTTCGCGCTATTTTAAAGACCACATGGCCTACCCGACAACGCTTGAATCTTTGCAGGGGCCGTATCTTCAGCAACCCATCCCCGAATTGCTGATAACCCCGCTGCAGGGTCAGGCATTACTACTGGTCGAGGTTCCGACCGATGCCGCGATCGCCGATCCAAATCGCGGTTCGAATATTTTTCAACTTTCGCCAACTGCTGACTGCGAATGGATCACCTATGATTTTACCGGCACCGGGTCCGGAGGCAAACAGATCAGAAGCTTAAAAATCAAATATAATGGCACCGAAATGAACTGGTAGACAGGGAGAGCAGGCAATGGCAGAAAAACGCACCGAAGAAGTCAGAGTCGAAGGGCCGGGCGATGAAAACCGCTCGATTTTTTCTTACGTCAACCCGTTTTACGGTCATATCGGCCTCGGCGAAAAGCTTCTGTTCACCAAGTATTTTGCCACCCTGACCCGCGCCGGCATCTCGGTTCTGCGCTCGATGGGCACACTGTCGCGCCAGATGAAAACCTGGCGTTTCCGCAAGATGATCTGGGATACCAAGGTCGATGTCGAAGGCGGCATGCCGCTGCACGTCTGCTTCAAACGCAACGAAGATGTTTTCGGACTGCTTTATTCGAACCTGATCAAGGTCGGCGAAGAGTCCGGCCGTCTCTACAACGTTCTCGAGCGCCTCAGCTCGCTGCTCGAACGCCAGATTGCCATTCGCCGCCGAGTTATCGGCGCCATGACCTACCCATTGATCATCTCTTTTGTCGCTCTGGGCGTCGTGATGTTTCTGATGCTGTTCGTCATTCCGCAGTTCGCCAATTTGTTTACGCAGTTCGGCCAGGAACTGCCCTGGATAACCCAGGTCGTCATCGATACCTCGAGCTTTCTCGGCAACAACGTTCTCAACATTCTCGCGGCCGGCCTGGCTTTCGTCGTAATCACGTATCAGATCGGCCAGACTACGCGCGGACACTATGCCTTCGACTGGATCAAACTGCGCATTCCGGTCTTCGGCGGTCTTTCGCAGAAGTATATCGTCGCGCTCTACGCGCGCAATCTCTCCACGCTGTTCGAGTCTGGTATCAACATCATCACTGCCATGAAAATCAGCAATGAAGCGGTCGACAACTATATAATCAGAGACTCTCTGGAAGACGTCGTCAAGGAAGTCGAGGGCGGCATTCCGATTGCGCGCGCTCTTGCCAAGATCGACATCATGCCCGAGCTGTCGACGCAGATGATCGAGGTCGGTGAAGAATCCGGTAACCTCGACGAAATGCTCGAAAAAGTCGCCGAGTTCTACGAAGACGAAATCAACTTTCTGATCGACCAGATTACCGCCCTGGTCGAACCGGCCTTCATCGTGGTAATCGGTGTCATCGTCGGCATCATCGTTCTTGCGATGTATCTGCCGATCTTCCGAATGGCCCGCGTTGTCACTGGTGGCTCCACCGCCGGCGTCACTCCCGGCGCGATGTAAGAAGGACCCGCACAAAGCCACCGAACCACAAAGAAGCAGCCAAAACCTTAACAGCCGGAAGCCTAACCGCAGATTACGCGAATTACCGCAGATTTGCAGTCAAGGTTAAGCAGGCCTCCTTCACCGCAAAGCGCCAGTTCACTTTGCGGCTCAGACACTGTAAACCTCAGTCTGCGCGTCGCGCCGAAGCTTTAGCGTAGGCGGACTCACCCTAAAATAATCTGCGCCCATCTGTGTAATCTGCGGTTACTCTTTCTTCTCCGTGTCTTAGCGTCTTTGTGCGAAATCTTCTGCCAACCATGCAAAGACCAGCTCACTTCTCACCTCAAACATGGCAAACCACGGTCTGCTAACTCTCAAAAAAATCTGCGCTATCGGCGTAATCACCCGGGCGCCTCTATCCTGATGCGCCCGAGTATCACCCACATCCTGTGGGCGACTGCGGTTACTCTTCTCTTCTATTTTGCGAACATTTTCTGCAGCAGGTCGCAGATTTTACTGCAGATTCTTTCGTCAACCCGGCCGGCCTTTTCTTCGAGGCGTAGTTTGTCTATGGTTCTAATCTGGTCGAGCGCAATCTGACCTTTTCTGCCGTCGAGAACAATTTCGACGCGGGTCGGGTATTTTTTGAACGTCGAGGTAAGAGGCGCAACGATAACGGTATTCAGGTTGTTATTCATTTCGTCTGGCGAGACGACGACGGCTGGGCGGCGCTTGCGAATCTCACTGCCAATAGTCGGATCGAGAGAAACCCAGAAAATATCGAATCTTTCGACTACCATTGCCAGTCGCTCCGGTCTTCTGCGAGGCTCAAAACATCCCATTCCGCGAAGGTTTCGCCGGATTCGGCACCGGCGCTGCGGAAATCTTCATCCCAGCCGGCACGTGGATTCACGGCTGATTTGATCACCAGCTGATTCTGCCTGATCTCGAGCTCAACCTCTCTGGTCAGCCTCAATTGCTGCAGAATCGTTCTGGGAATCCGCAACCCGATCGAATTACCTATTTTTATCAAACTGGTCTTAACCACAGCCATTTTCGCCCTCACTTGTTATTACTAAGTATACACACAAACAGCTCGCCCTGCAACCAAAACATCGCACCAAATCCACAGAGCCACAAAGATGCAACCGAGAACCTTAACTGCCAGAAGCCTAACCGCCGAAAGTCTAACCGCCGATTACGCGAATTACCGCAGATTTGCAGTCAAGGTTAAGCAGGCCTCCTTCACCGCAAAGCGCCAGCTCACTTCGCAGCTCAAACATGGCAAACCAAGGCCTGCTAACTCTCAAAAAAATCTGCGCTATCGGCGTAATCACCCGGGCGCTTCTATCCTGATGCGCCCGAGTATCACC
>JAKJFO010000010.1:0-3728 GCA_022704885.1 Candidatus Rifleibacteriota bacterium
TAAACTGCGCATTGTCAGACAGTGGGCCGGTCTCTACGAAATGACCGCCGACGCCCAGCCGATTCTCGGCCCGGTCGAAGAAGTCGACAACTTCTACCAGGCTTCCGGCTTTTCAGGTCACGGCCTGATGCTCGCGCCGGCCGTCAGCCAGATTCTCGCCGACATGGTCGTCAACAAACGAAAGAGCGAAGTAGCTGACAGTCTCAACGTAAAACGCCTCTACAACCTCAAAGACGTCGTAAAAGAAAAATCGGTAGTCTAACTGGATCCTGAGGCGCAGGTACATTGACGGGTACTGCTTATTTCATTACAATTAACAAATAATTTCGAACAGGAGGCTCAATAACGTGATAAGTTTTCACAAGCGAGCGCTTTCTCTGGCTCTGGTTACCGGTATGCTGTTTTCGGGCAGCGCTTTTGCCAGACCGCCAGTCACCACAATTTCCAACGACTCCAATCCTCTCGGTGATAAACCCATTGCCGTCATGGAACCGATAACCGCCGGCAAAGGCAATATCATCGGCGGCTTTCTCGGCAAGGTTCTCAATCTGCCGAAAACTGTCAAACTCGATGACGCCGGCTTCCTGCTTTTCGGTCTTTCGGCTGATGCGATGCAGGTCACTCCGGCTGACGCCAAGTCAGACACCGCCAAAAAAGTTCTGCCATACCTGCTCGACAGCAAGGAAATGAAAGACGTTCTCAAGCTGCGCCGCACTGCGCGCCAGATCCGCTTTCAGGCACTGAAAGATACGGTCAACAAAGCCAAAGAAATCAGCGCCGAACAGAAAACCGGCATCAACAATTTCATGTCGCAGTCGGTCGGTTCACCTGTCATCGTCATGGGCAAATCGCCGCTGCCAAGTTTCATGCCGGCCCCCGGCCCCTGCATGATTCCGATGGGTGCCGAAATGGTCGAAAACAAGAGCGGTAAACGCATTGGTATCGAAACTTCGATGATCTGTATCATGGATATCGGCGAAGGCAAAGAAATTATTTTCTCGGTCGATAACGCCATGCGTAATGACACCCTCGATCTCGTCATTGCCCATGAAACCGCGCATGCGATTCAGTTCGACATGTATGGCAAGCTGTTTCAAAAGATTCAGCGCACCAGCTCGAACGGGCACGACGCTCCGATCATTTCCGACGTTGGTCTTGCCTATGTCGAAGGCTGGGCAGAAGCATTCGAAGCGGTTTATGGTCCGGCCAACCTGAAGCTTGCCGAAAAAGACCGCAAGAAATACAACATCTCTGAATTCCTCTACGGCCGCCAGGATCCGATTCGCCGCGACCGCTACGTCTGGGCCAGCCACACCGGCAAAAAGACCGGCGTTCTCAAGAACGGCCTGCAGCTGATGTCGACCGAAGGTGTCATCGCCGGTCATATCTACGATATTCTCACCAGCCGCGCCATCAATGCTCCATTCGAAAAGATCGTCCAGACCATGCTGACCTCGCCGATGAACTTCATGGAATTCATCGACAACTACGTCAAACTGTTCCCAGAAGATAAAAAGGTGATCTATCGCATCATTCTCGAAAATTCTCACTATGTGACGATGGATGCCCAGGCAGCCCAGGGATACAAAAATTTCTACGAAAACAAGGTCGCTTACACTCAGAAGAAAGTCAGCAAAGCTGATTTCGACAAGGTAAGAAGCGAGTATAAAGCTTATACCGAAGCCCTGTTCGCCAAAGCCATGAAGAACGGCAATATCTTCGCAAATGTTGGCCCGCAGATGTGGTTTGCCGGCAAAATCAACCTCAGCGCCCTCAAACGTGAACCGTCTGAAGCCAAAAAGTTCATTGCCAGAGCTTTTGGCAAAAAAGACAAGTTCTACGAATTCAGACTCGACCTCAACACCGCCACTGTCGACATGTTCAGAATGATCGGTTTCGCCGAAGCTGATGCGGCAAAACTGGTTGAAGCCCGCGATAAAGAAGGCTTCTTCAAGGGTGGTAACCCGGTCACCACTATCAAAAAGGTAGTTGGCGACGAAAGATTCAGCAAATACAATTCAGTTCTCAACCTGGCTCCGTATGATCACACCAAAGCCGATGTCATCGCCCAGTATAAAGAGCAGTCTCTCGCCCTCTGGCCCGAAGACATCGCCAAACTGGCCAACTGATTCTGCAGCGAAAAAGCCGCCCGAACGGGCGGCTTTTTTTATTTAACCGGTTGGCTGGTTACTGTTTCAGCGGCGATTCTGCCAGCCGCTTTCCCACCAGGTACGCGAATTGGCGCGACAGAGAACGACAGGCTTGCTCTGCGGCCTGACCGATACTGCCAGTGCCCCGACGATTCTCGGCACCATGGTTTCCGGCTGGGCTTTGGCGTGACGACGACTGAGATAGAATTCAGAAAATAATGAGTGTTTAAGCATCAGCTGCTCCTCAGGCCAGGGCGCGGACCACGGTGCGCACGGCAGAGGTTTTCAAGATCGACTTCGAGTTCACGCAGCTTGCGGTCGATTGCGTTGAGGCGGTCGATTTCCTCGCGGCATTTTTCCGAAATCTCTTCTTCAACGATCTTTTCTTCGCGCTTGAGCGCTTCGATCGAATTCTGTATCAGTTTCATGCGCAGCTTCTCTTCGTTGTTCAGCTGCAGCTCAGGTTCAGGATCACGCGTCTTGAACAAAGGGATGAGCACACCCATCTTGGCCCTCCGTCGATAAGTTTGCCGACTGTCTTCTACAGCGACTTCTATTCTATCGGCAAACCCCGGCCAATATCTTAGCAACTCAATTACAGCTTGCACTGGCGGGCTGATTGGGTTAAATTCTTTTGCATATAGAGAACTGAAAGGAAGCAAACATGTCATTCAGGTCAAAGCATTTCCGATTTTTCATCGTTCTTTTTCTTGCGATTACAGTCATCGCATCAGCACAATCCGATGCGAAGCCGAAAAATATAATTTTCATGATCGGTGATGGAATGGGTGTTGCGCATGTCACTGCCGCCAAGATAGTCAAGGGCAGCATCGACATGGAACGCTGCAAAGTCATGGGCATGCACATGACCGCATCTGCCGACAACCCGGTTACCGATTCAGCCGCCGCCGGCACCGCTCTGGCCACAGGCTACAAAACCAACAACGACGTTGTCGGCCTCTGCCCCGAAGGCAAGCCGCTGAAGAATCTCATGGAATACGCACGCGAAACCGGCAGAGCAACCGGTGTCGCGGTGACGGTAATACTTACCCATGCCACCCCGGCCGCTTTTTATGCACATCACAAAGCTCGCTACCATTATGATATCATTGCCGATCAGATGCTCGAAGCAGGCCTCGACGTGATGATCGGTGGCGGCTGGGATAATTTCTACCCGAAAACCTTTACCGGCAGCCGCCGCAAGGATGACCGCAACCTGGTTCGCGAACTGCGCAAAAAGATGCCGGTAGTAACGACGTATGAAGCGCTGACGCAGGCCAACGGCATTCGGCAGATTGCCGCCATTCTCGATGCCGGACATCTGCCACATGCTTCAAAGCGAAATTACACGCTTGGCAACCTCGCCGACAAGGCGATCAGCCTTCTAAATCAGAACCAGAAAGGTTTCGTTCTCATGGTCGAAGGCTCGCAGATCGACCTGGCCGCCCATGCCAACGACATGCAGCGTGTAATCGACGAAACCCTGGATTTTGATACTGCCGTTAAAAGTGCTCTCGATTTCGCCGAAGCTGACGGCAACACACTCGTAGTGATAACCGCCGATCACGAGACCGGCGG
>JAKJFO010000010.1:3738-48152 GCA_022704885.1 Candidatus Rifleibacteriota bacterium
CACCTTCCCCTACAATTCTATCGAAGGCAACAAAATAGTCGCTGCCAAATTTTCGTCTGACAATCACACTGCTGCCATGGTTCCGGTGTTCGCCTTTGGCCCCGGGGCCGAACAATTCGGTGGCATCTATGACATTACCCATGTCGGCAAAACCCTCATCGAACTGGTGAAAAAAGATGTCGAACCCTGCAACTGAGACAAAGCCGGTTAGACTGTCGACACTGCTGGTGATCATCGCCGCGCTGCTGCTGATGTTTGCCGGGTTCAGAAACGGCGAACACGCCAGTTACTTTCAGAAAGCCGTCATGGTGTGTACACAATGCATAGGACTTGGTTGAACTTCAGATTCTGGGTGCAGGCCGTTGCCACCCTGCTCACCAACGCATATCTCAAGGGCTTCAAGGCCGGCACGCTTTATACCGGCACGCTCAAACATGTCTGCGTGCCGACTCTCAACTGCTACAGCTGCCCGGCCGCCATGTATTCGTGCCCGATCGGCGCGATTCAGGTCACTGTCGCCGGCGCCGGCGGGCTCGACATCACCGCGACCCAGGGACTGTGGGCAAGGCTGGTCGCGATATCGACTTCGCTGCCGATGCTGACCATCGGCTTTCTCATGCTGGTCGGCGGCGTTGTCGGCCGCGCCGCCTGTGGCTGGATCTGCCCGTTCGGCTGGTTTCAGGAACTGCTCAACAAGATTCCGTCGCCCAAGTTCAACGGTCCGCAATTTCTGAAGTATCTCAAGTATATCGTTCTGATCGTCTTCGTCTTTCTGCTGCCGGCTTTCTGGCTCGACGAATTCGACGGGGGCGAACCATCGTTCTGCAAGTATATCTGCCCGGCCGGCACGCTCGAAGGCGGCCTGCCGATCGCCTGGCTGCAGCCACAGATCCGCAGTCAGCTCGGCTGGTTGTTCACCTGGAAAGCCTCACTGCTGGCACTGATCGTCGTGCTGTCGGTGTTTTTCCGGCGACCGTTCTGCCGCTGGCTCTGCCCGCTCGGAGCCTTTTACGGCCCGTTGAACCGGGTCAGCCTGTATAAGCTCGAAATTGACAAAGACGCCTGCATCGAATGCGGCGCCTGCTCGAAAAAATGCCCGGTCAGTCTAGATGTGCCACGCCAGCTCGACAACGCCGAATGTCTGCGCTGTCTTGAATGCAAAACTGTCTGCCCGGTTAAGGTCATCAGCCTCACCGGCCCCGGCATCAGAACCGAGCTGCTGACTCCTGCACAAACCACCGAAATCAACGAACAGACCGACTGAGCAAACACACACCGTTCTGCGATTACGATTACGATTACCCTGCGCCGCTGAAGCTATGCAGGGCAGGCGAGCACGAGCACGTCGAAGGCTGTCATCCTGCGCGAAGTCGCAGGATCCAGAGAGTCACCAATGGCATGGATTCTGCGACTCCGCTTCGCTACGCGCAGAATGACAGGTATTGGATCTCTGCGGCCTTGCGCGAGATCCTCGAATTCGGCCTTCTTCTCTTCCGACGGCTGTTCTTTGTGTCTCTGCGGCTTTGTGCGAGATCTTCTTTTCAGCGCATGATGAAGGTGTCGAGCCAGAGGCTGGCATCGGCGGGCATACTGGTAGCAACCCTGAGCTGAATACTTTTTGCGGCAGCAACTTCGGCGCCCTGCGGGTCGAATTTGCAGGCAAACGAGTTGGCGACCCAGTTGCCGGCCACCGCTTCGAAAGGCACTTCTGCCAGGCGGCGTGCAAGAACGCTGCCTTTTTCGTCGAGCATTTCGACAATTACCGTGCCTTTGAGCTGACGATCGCCCTGATAGAAGAATGAGCAGGTAAATTCATGACCGAATTTGAGGCCGGCGACTGAAACCGGCTGAAACGAGAAGCCCGACTCGCCTGAAGCAGCGCCCTTGACCAGTAGCGATGAGTAGCCACTGTTAGCCTTTGACAGATCGATGCCAATCTGACCGCCGCGCACAGTAAGTGCTTCGGGGTAGCCCTCGGCAGTCCGCCGTTCGAAGTCGCCGTTGACCAGGTGATTGACCGGGTCGACCGTCTGACTCGGGCGCAGGCGCAGATCATCGAACCAGACGCGACCCTGCGAAATCGGGCCAGTCTGCAAAACCAGACGCATAAAAACATTACCAGACGCGAAAAGTCTCTTCTCTGCCGTGTTTGCCAGACGAGCCTCGATTTTATTCCAGCCGGCGGCCAGCGATGAAGATTCTCTGACTGCCCAGGCACGATCGCGCAGACGCCTGTTGGCATCGTATATTTCGATACCAATGGCTGCGTTCTGCTGGCCGTTTTCAGAACGGGCCCAGCCGGTAAAAACAAGATCAGAAGCCTCATTGACCGCAATATAATCAGACAGCACCCTGACCGCTGCCATTCGCTGCTCTGCCAGCAGTTCGAGTGAACGCCGACCGGTAACCGACTGCTGCTCATTCAAACTGGCTTTGCCGCTGCTGACTTCCCAGCCTGTGAGCTGACCGCCGGCAGCCGGATCAGCCTCGAAACTGGCATTGGTAATCAGGTTAACTCTGTCAGCTGAAAGAATCAGTCTGGTATTGTTGAATACGGTCTGTTCGACAACATTCATTTTCTGCAGATTCTTGCGGGCGTTTTCTACACGCTGGCTGGAAGGCGGATGCGTGCTCAGATACTGCGCCAGGCCTTTGGTGTCACCATGCTTTTTGAGGAACTTTTCCCAGAGCGAAACCTGCGCAGCCGGGTTGAAGCCGGCGGCCGCCATTTTGAACTGACCGAGATCGTCGGCTTCGTCTTCCTGCTGACGCGAAAACTGCATCAGAGTGAGGTAGCCGATCAGATTACCCCAGGTCGCGCGATCTTTCTTATTCTTGACCGCAGCATTGAGAACCGCTACGGCCGCGGTCGAAGCACGAAAATTCTTGAGAGAGTGACGACGCTCGGCATGCGCCAGTTCGTGCGAAATGACCGCTGCCAGTTCGTCATCAGAGCTCACCATATCAAGCAGTCCGGTGAATACATAAACATGTCCGCCCGGAATGACGAAAGCATTGGCGGTGTTGTCGCGGATGACCCTGACGGTGAAGTTCATGCCGCGATTGTTGAACTGTGGCTTTAGACGTTCGAAGATGCTCGAAACGTAAGATTTGATCTTGGGGTCTTTTTCTTCTTTGTACATCAGCCCCATCCACATCTGCAGTTCTTTGCCGAAACGCTTTTCGGCACCAATATCACCGACCAGCCAGAGCGTCATGTTGATTTCCTGGTATTTCTGGTAAGCCTTGAAAATATCCTGCAGAACGTTTTTCGCGTCGGCGCGCAGACCGGCCATAACAACCAGCAAAAGCGCCAGCAGCGCATATCTATATCTTTTCATTACAGTATCTCCCGCTATCTTTTCGTAATCGTAATTGTAATCGTTCTCGTTGTCGTAATCGTCTTAATCGAATCTTACACCTCCATTATCACCTATCTACCCCGCCAAAGTCAAAACCCCAAACCCTGCCTTTATTGCTTTTCCAGATCCTGCGACTGCGCGCAGGATTACGATTACTTGCATACCCGTCATTCTACGAGAATCAGAGCGAAGTCGCAGAATCCATGCCCTCTGCTTTTCTGGCCATGTATTTCCGGGAAATTGAGGTTTTGCTTTAGCTGGGTTTTGAATGCTGATATAATTTGAGAAGAGATGTAGAGGAAGGGGGTTGCTGAATTGCGCGGTTTCACGCTGGTTGAACTGCTGGTGGCGATGATGATCATCGGAGTGATGGCCACGGCCGGCTACCCGAAAATGGTCGAAACCGTTCATCAGATCAGGCTTGAGCAGCATGCGCGTTCTATTTATGAAGACCTCTGCCTGACCAGAGACACTGCGATAGCCGCCGGAATCGCTGGCCAATTCAGTGTCATGAACTTTTATCATTTCAATGATGACGCAGCTAACCCGATCACTTCATACGACATGCTCGACCACGAGGGAAACCCGGTAAAAACGGCGCTGATGAAATATTGTGATGAATCGGATACTGCGATAACCGTTCCGCGCGCGATCATTTCGTCTGATTCTACCTGTATCGAACCGCTGCCGGCCACGGTCTGGGGCGCTTCAACAACTGCGCCGCTCTCGCGCTTCATCAAGTTCGACCGTCATGGCAACTGCCTTTATCGTCCGATTTCTGGCGGGCCTGATGAGATTGCGACCATGACAACCGGCGAAAGCTTGTTTATTATCAGGCCGCTGAATCTTGTCGCCATGCGCCCGTATGATGATCTTGGCGGCTGGGAAATCATTATCGCTTCCGGCAGCGGACGGCCGACGCTGCGAAGGATCGCGCCATGAAAAAGCGCAGAGATAACGGTTATTTTCTGCTCGAAGTTGTCGTCTCGATGGGTATTCTGACGCTGGTAGTCACCTCGCTGATGTCATCACTGCAGAGTTCGCAGGCCAATATTCAGGAGATAAAATTCAAGCAGATCGCACTGCAGCAGTGCGAATCGGCGCTCGAAGAGATTCATCGCGCCTGGCAGCTTAACCCGGCTGCCAGCAATACCTTTATCATTTATGATGGCAGTTTTGTGCCGTTGAACCCTGGTGATTTCATTCCCTGCGCGACCAGCAGTTTTGCTCTGCCGATGGTCGGTTATCGCGCCCATCTGCAGGAAAGCGGCGGCCCGGCAGGAGACTGGTATCCCATTGGCGCCTGGACACCGCCCGGTTCGGCTCCGGTCGGTATCGAAGACCTGCTTGTTGTCGAAGTGCGGGCCTATACGGCTTCCGGCAGTCCTGATACTTCGACGGTCGCAACGCTGACCACGCTGTTTGCGGTGGAGTTTTAACATGCCGCACATTCGAAACGGTAATAAAGACGGGCTGTCGCTGGTCGAGATACTTGTGGCGATGACTGCTTTCGCGGTAATTTTTACCGGTCTGGCATCGACCTTTCAGGCGCTGATGATCGCCAACCGCGTCACCATCGACCTTTCCGACTGCCTGCATCATTACAAAGACGGCATGCGCCTTCTTCTCGAAGGCGACCCGGCCAATCCGGACACCCCTCACGCCGGTCTTTACGAAGCGACTAACGTAAAAACAGCAAGTGGCACACTGCAGTATCAGGCAAATGGTTTTTCATACACCGTCTGGGCAGAAGATGGCCAGCTGCTGCGCGAATGCGAACCGGCAACCGCTGCAGAACCGAGAGTTCTGATGGGAGAAAGCCTGGAAAGTCCGCCAAGGAAACGTATCATGGTCTCCAGCTTCACATATGATTTTGCGGCAGATGAAGCAGCTTCGGCAACGAAGTCTCTGGTCAGGCTCAGCATCTTTCTGCATGGCGAAACTGACGACAACAAAGAGGCAGATGTTAACGAAGCTCGGCTGATCATGCACCCTACCGTATTTTTGCGCAACGCGGAGCTCGAACTATGAGATCACAAAAGGCACAACTGAACCGCAGACGCGGCTGGCTGTCGTTTTATGCGCTGATGATAGTCGTCATTCTCGGCTTTTATATCGCCGGCACCCAGATCAGTTCTATCGACCAGAGCCAGTCTTATCGCCTGCGCGTGTTCGAAGCCCAGGCCATGCAGGCCGCCGACGCGGCCCTCGCCTACGCTCTGCGCGACACAGCCAGTAACGCCGGCCAATGGTTGAATATGAGCGCGCCTGGCAATCCGAATATTCCACGAGCCGACACTATCGCAATCTGGACCGGAAACACCGGCAATGCTGCGACTTCCAACAAGATGATCGTCTGGGGTGGCAGAGACAAAACTGGCACCCTGACAAATTTTGGCGGCATTTATGACCCGCAAACAGACACATGGGCAATAATTAACGCGGCCGGAGCCCCGGTTGCGCGCACAAATCACACTGTCACACTTGCCGGAACCAAGCTCATCGTCTGGGGTGGCCTCGATGGCAGCAGTGATTATCTCAATACCGGCGGCGTCTACGATCTGACTACGCAAACCTGGTCAGATACTAAAATCGGTGGAGCTCCTGCCGGACGCTCAGATCACAAAGCAGTCTGGACCGGCAGCGAAATGATCATCTGGGGCGGGCGCGATGGCACTGGCCCAAACGACAAACTCGACGACGGCAAGCGTTACGACCCCGCCAACGACAGCTGGTCGAATATAAGTTCTTTGAATGCTCCATCAAAAAGAGCTTCACACAGCGCAGTCTGGACTGGCAGCGAGATGATCGTCTGGGGCGGAGAAGGTGCGCAACCACCACAACCCGTCAACACCGGCGCCCGCTATAATCCTGTCTCAAATTCATGGCAACCAATGAATACGATCAACGCGCCGTCACAAAGGGCATTCTGCTCAACCATCTGGACCGGTAATGAAATGATCGTCTGGGGCGGCTACAAGAACCCGAGTCCGCAGGCTCTGGGTGACGGCGGCATTTACAGCCCGGTTCTTGACGACATGTCGTTTGAACCCTGGCGTCAAATAGCGTCTGATGCTGAAGTGCCAACTCGGCGCGACAATGCAGCCGTCTGGATCGATGGAACCATGGCTTTATGGGGTGGCATGAGCAAACCGGCTGGCGGCGGCCCAAATCAGGCAGTTAATTCAGGCTGCGCACTGCGGCCAGAATGTGGGCACTGGGGTCTGATTACCGAGACCGGCGCACCCGGCGCCCGCCACAGTATGGCAGCAGTGTGGACCGGCAGCGTAATGATCGTCTGGGGCGGCAGAGATAATTCTAACGCAGTCCTTGACGATGGCAAGCGCTGGCAGCCGCCGCAGGAAGTTTCCAATACCTATGAACTGCTGATCGATTCCGCTCAGATCGCTGCTGCCAGTCTGACTTACGAGATGTCTTCGCAGACACCTGCGCTGGTGACCGTCACTTCATGCGTTTTAGACCGCAACGGCAGAACGATCGGGGCGCGAACCGCCCGGCGTTGCCTCGATGTCGAACGGCACCGCTACAACAAAGGCTGCTGGACCAGACCCTGAATTCAGCAGTTCCCAGTCAAAATGTCCTGATTGATTCTCTGGATCCTGCGACTGCGCCCGCCTTCGCTGGCGCTTCGGCGCGACACGCGATGGACGAACAAAAAAAGTGATGCCTCAACAACAATCTGCAAAGAACCCGGGTCCTGGTGCCAGATAGGAATTTCTGCACTATGTACATAAACAAAATTGTAAATAGTAGCGAATATTTTGACAGTTACGGGCAATGGGGTTAACATTGTTCCATCAGAGTAAAAATTCAGGAGGGTATTTATGAAGCTTATGCGTTTATTTGTCGTAGTATTACTGGCTTTTGCCGTGATCGGCGCAACCGGCTGTGGTTCAGAACCGGCTCCTATCGCTCCAAAAGGCGATGCTCCTCTTTCCAAGGTCGGGGCTGATGGAACCATCATGCCGGCTACCCCGCCACAGGCTCCAGCCGCAGCTCAGCCAGCCGCCCCGGATGCTGGCGGAGAAGACGAAGAGTAACATCGAAAGAACAGCCGGCAGGTCAGTTCCTGCTGTCTAAAAAAGGAGATTACAATGAAGCAGAGAAAAGGTTTTACACTTATCGAACTGATGATCGTCGTACTGGTCATCGGTATTCTTTCAGCCGTCGGTATTCCGAGATACCAGAATTTTATGATGGAATCACGCCAGAAAAGCTGCGCTTCGCAGCTCAAGTCGATTGACCAGGCCGTTTCAGTATGGGAAACCAACAACATCGGTTTCTCAGCCGGCGACGTTGTCAAAATGTCTTTCTTCTCACAGAGTGGCGCGATCAATGACGCTACTAGAATCTATTACAAGGCTGATCCTGGTTATGGTACCGATATCCACAACTATCCCGGCATCATGCCCAATGGCAACAACATTCTCGACATCATCAAAGACGGCCGCGGTTTTGCCTGCCCCGAACTGGTTTATCGCTATGGCGACCTGCGCAATATTCCCAATAACGAACTCGTAAACTACATATTCTTCAAAGTATCACCTGACGATACTACCAGCAGCTTTCAGGACTTCCTGCCGACCCGTATCGCCAGAGCCACCGTTTGCCCGGCATTCGGCTACAACTTCAGCGATGGTCTGAACCCGGCAGGTCAGCTGGGCGCAGCCCCGAATGGCATCAACGGCAATGCTCCGAGCCCGAGCTTCAGCAGCGGCGCCGGCGGCCCGGACCGCACCAGAAACACTCTGCACATCACCTGACAGACCAACATCAGCGCCGACTAATCGCTTACTCATCACAGAAAACGGGCTTCGGCCCGTTTTCTGTGATTTCAGGGCTCCTGCCCAAACCTGACCAGTCCGGTTTTTCGCATTTTTGTCGTGCCGGAAATACTGTTTTTACAGTGGTCATAGAAAGAAAACCATGACATTTGGCGGCTTCAAGTCTTCGTGCCTGATTTCGGGCTCGATCGCTTATTATTCATTTCTCGAAGCACTGCGCAACCGGCTGTTTCTTGGCATGATCCTGCTGGCGATACCACTGTCTTCGGCAGCATGGCTGCTCGACACCTACCAGCTCGGCTTTCAGGTGCGCCTGGTTACTGATGCCGGATTGACGCTGATTTCGTTGATCGGTCTGCTCGTCGTGCTGTTCTTTTCGCTCGATCAGATCATTCCCGATATCGAAAAGCGCACGATTTATTTCGTCATCACGCGGGCACCGAGCCGGCATGTCTACATGGCCGGACGTTTTGGCGGCATCGCACTGACCCTGCTGTTTCTCGACCTTCTGCTCGGCAGTCTGCTTTTTGCGATACTGCGCATGCAGGCGGGCGTCTGGCTGCTTGAAATACCGGTCGCCATGTTCATGGTTTTTTTGAAGCAGCTGCTGCTGGTTTCGGTCGTCATGATGCTGGCCGCCTGTTCGACCAAGATCATCACGGTCAGCCTGAGCGTGCTGTTTTACGTGATCGGGCACGGTCTCGACATTTTCAGAATGCTGGCCGAGCGCAAAGGAAACCTGCTGCTGACCTGGCTCAGCGATATTTTCATTTTCATTCTGCCCGATTTTTCGCTGTATGAAACCCGGGTCATGGTCATGCATGAAATCCCGGCCCGCGGCTCAGCTCTGCTGCTTCTCGGCCTCTATACCATGGCGGCAGTATTCTTTTATCTGTCGCTGGGTGGAGCCGCCCTCGACCGCCGCGATCTCTAGAACTGATGCATAAGCCCCGCAAACTGACGACTTTCGGCATACTGCTGCGCCTGCTGTTACTGATAACTGCTGTTTCGGCGCAATTTTCAATCAAAGCGAGATACTGGGATCAGCATTACCCCGAAACGGTAATCGTCGATTACAGCGATCTGCTGCTGCAATCGGTGCCGGACCAGGTTAAAGGGATGAGTGCCGGGCTGATGCGCCTGACTGCAGATGAATACATGCACATCGGGCCCTACAAAAAGGCGCGGCAGAACTTCATCGCCGGCAGCTACGCCGGCAACACCGAGATCATGACTCTGTTGCGGCTGGCGCTCTATCTCGAACCGACCCATATCGATACCTACACGATCATGAGTCAGAACCTCGCCATGTATCTCGACCGTTTTGAAGAAGGCATCAGACTGCTGCAGCAGGGCATTCTCGCCAACAAGCAGGCACCTGAACTGCACAAACTCTACGCTGCCGGGGCCTACTGTCATGGTTTCGCCGAGAGCTACACCTACAGCAGTTCGCAGCCGATCAAAAACAACCGGGAAGTTGCGCTGAACTATCTCGAAGCTGCCATAAAGAGCTATGAAGCGCAGGCCATGTATCTTGCCAGCGATTCTTACGATGTCTTCGCCAACATCGACAACTATCGCCTGCTCAAGAGCCGCTTTCTGCTAGATGTCGGCAAAAGAGAAGAAGCTCTGGCCGCCTGGCGACTGGTGCCAGCGCAGAACCGCAGCGGCCTGCTCGCCACCTACTTTTCGCTGCTCGAGCAGGGTGTCGACGTGCCGGCGACCCCCGAACAGATGTTCGACGAAATTCTGAAAAGCAGCACAAAAACCGAAAAAGAACCACCTTATCAGCTGCCCGACGGCTGGTATCAGACGTTATTCGTTGAACCGGCCGACACCTTCAAGGCGGTCGCGAATATTCTCGACCGCAGCAGCGCAGCCCAAGTCGATGAACTCAACCCTTTTGCCACCAGTAAAGCCGGCATCAGTGACCAGTCAACCGATGAACAGCACAAACACGAAGAAGACGACACCTGCGGGCACACCAACCACTCCGAGCACGACTGCCCGCACCATCACAACACCGGCAACGAATGGCCCATCTTTAAAGAAGCAAGGGCCGCCATTTTACAGGCAGCCCTGATGTTCGTCTGCGGCCTCGGCATCCGCCGCTTCTTCACCCGCCGTTAACTTAACCGTTCACTACAGATCGTAATTCGGCAGATCAAAGTTGTGCAGATAGGTTGTGGTATTGGACTCAATGGTTATACGTTCCCACAGATGAATCTGGTCAACATTGATTGAATCCGGAATGTAAAATGTACAAGTCGCAGGCTCAGACTTATCGTCTGCTTTGATAACAACAGGTATTTTTTCAATTTTTGCCTTAACAGTCGAACTATTCTTGCCAACATACACAACATAACTTGTTTTTTCGTCAGTAGGTTCAACATGTTCGATTCTGAAAGATCCATTGATAGATTCGCTCCCAGAACCAGTTCTAGTGCTGATTAGCGGGGATGGCGCCGCTGATGAAAACGACCATCTGTATACTGTGTTATCGACTTCGCCTTCTAAAAGACTTGCCGACTTATCAGGGATCCCTTCTAAATATTCAAAACGATATAAACGTACAATTAATCCCGGAATACCTTTACCGGTAGTTTCATCGACTATACGGCCGGAAATTGCGCCTTTATCTTGTTCAGGGTTCTGTGACAGATAGTAAGTCAGAGAAGCCGGCAGTATTTCTGTTTTGGTGGGATCGGCTTCCTGTGCTCTGATGGTAAAATTGGTGGTAAGGCTGGTCCAGCCGTTACGTGAAAAGGTCAGCTCATAAGTATCTGGCAGAAACTTGCGGTCAAAGACGAATTTGCCGTTCAAATCAGAGACTGCGTCACCAATCCCATTGATCGTGCATTTCACATACTGAAGAGGGGCTTTGGAGAAGTCGTCGTAAACAGTTCCTTCAACCTTTTCATAGAAAGCTTCTACGTCTTCTGCTTCAATAGTCTTTACCGAGAGATAAAGTTCTGGCAGTTCCGGCGAAAGCTTGCCGTCATTGAGAATGTGAATTACATAGGTTGTCGGCACGTATTTTTTATCGGCATCGCTGAGAGCTACCACATACATGCCTGTCGACCAGCCCTGAAATATAAACTTGCCTTCGGTCGTGGTGGTAGTGGTTGCGAGTGCTTTTCCATCTTTGCTGAGAGCAACGGTAATATTGGGAAGAACCTCAGAAGTGGCGTTAAGCAGCACAGTTCCGATGATATTGGCGCTGACCGGTTCGGTCGGCGCCGAAACCATGGTTGTAGACCGGCTGAATACCTTCACTTCAGATTCTGCCAGCACTACTTCTTCGATAATACTGGCGTAACCATTGCGCTGAACAGTTACCGTATAGGCACCTGGCGGCAGGGTAATCTGGTAGCGCCCGGTCGAATCGGTGATCGCCGAATCGGTCACCATCGATGCCGAGAGAATACGAACAAAAACGTTTTCGAGCGGTTGACCATTTTCGTCAGTGATAATGCCGGTTAAAGTTGCATAGTTGACTGATGTCGAGGAACCGGTCAGACCGACCCAGTTGCCGCCGGATAGGCTGCTGTTGCTGCCTGAGCTGCAACCGATGATGACCATGCAGATCACGGCGAACAGAGACAGTAAAATCGTGGTTTTTCTGGTAAGACTGTTTCCTGTCATGATGATCGCTGCTCCTAATTTTCTTCTTCTTTTATGGTGGTGACAAGGTTGACCTGGGCGGAAATGCTGACGGCCTTGTCGTTGACATCCTTGCCCGCGAACTCGATGCGCGCGATAACCGGAGTGATGTCGTCGGTGATCACGCTGTTTCCTTTGGTCATGAAAGCGTAGACGGCGGGCAGAAATACTTCCATAAGCGTCTGGTTGGCCACAGTCGCAGAATCAGGCAGTTCTTCGTCGTCACCGCCTGCGCCCCAGTTTATGGCGGGAGCTTTAACGAACAATGACACTCCGCCTGAGTGATTGAACTTGCCATCGTTCAGCGGAGTGCCGCCGGTTGTGTAATACCTGATCACATAAGAATTGATGAAGCACGACACGCCGTTGCTGATGTTGAAATCAACGGCCAGAGCCGGCAGCAATATGGTCTTCTCACTCGAACTTGTGCCGGAAGTATCTTCTGACAGCTCCGGCTGCATGAACGAAGGTACGACCTTCGATACATAAACTTCGGTTGCCGGTGAAATGATGCCACCGGGCGAGTTCTGGCAGCCGGCCAGATTGGTCAGCACGAAGATCATGAGAACGAAGAATATCCGGCTTAACTGTTTCACATGGCACCTCCGGCAACTTTCGGCCGCATCGACGGCGGCGTGCGGCCGCTGGTTATGATATGCGGGGTAATGAAAACAACCAGTTCAGAGCGTTTCGAGCTCTTTTCGCGGCGCGAAAACAGCTTGCGGGCAAGCGGTATCTTGTCGAGCAGCGGTGTGTTGTTGCGTTCTTCCGACTGGTTCTCGGTGATCAGACCGCCGAGAATGATGGTTTCGCCGTCTCTGACGTAGAGTTCGGTGGTCGCCTTGCGCCCTTCGGTCCAGGGCACGCCTTCGACGAATGAACGCAGCGAGGTAATGTTGGGGGTAACACTCATTCTGATCGTCTGGTTGTCATAAATGAGAGGAGTAACGTCAAGACTTATCGGGATCTCTTCAAAATTTACGATACGCTCGGTGCGCTGCTGACCGCCGGTTGTATCAATGGTATTGGTAGTGATGTAAGGCACCTTCTGCGAAATCATGATGTTGGCAACCTGACCGTTAAGAGCGGTTATGCGCGGGTTAGACAGTGAGCGTGCCTTGTTGTTGGTTTTGAGGCTGCGCAGCAGCATGCTGAAGTGGTCGCTGTTGAGGTTGCCCAGGCGAAAAGTGCCGTTACCGGCGGTTTCGCCGAGAACGGTGTGGTCGTATTGCCAGAGCGGTGTGTCGCGGCCGATCTGGGTCATCAGCGCCGACCAGTCGACGCCGGTCGAGTTGGTATCGTCGAGGGAAATGTCGAAGATGTGCGCTTCGATGAATACCTGGCGCGGTGCGATATCGAGCGTTTTGATCAGCTGCTCGATGCGATCGAGGTTCTCAGGGGTTTCTCTGATGACCAGAGTAGTTTCAGGAGCCACCGACGGGCCGCCCCCCTGCTGACCACGACCCTGCGGGGCGCCGCCGCCCGGTGCCTGTCCCCATGCCGGCGCCATGGTGACGAGACAGAGGAACAGCAGACACAACCCTCTGAACACATGATTTTTCGCTTTCAACCTGATCTGTTTCTGCATCATAGTCTTCCCTTTCAATGGTCATCCTCTTCCTAGCGCCGCTGAGCGCCGCCGGCGCCCTGGGTCGATGTCTGGGCCGAACGTTGCACCTCAAACATCTGCTTGGACGGATCAAAACTCGGTATTATCATCTTTATCGCATCTTCGAGCGTTTTCTTGTCGATGTGCATGAGCTTGAACACACGTTCTTCGTAGCGGGCGGTATTGCGTGAATCGTAGATCTCGATCAGGCGCGAAATCTCATTGAGCTTCGACATCGGCGCGGTTACGATCAGAGAATTCGAGCGGTCATCGAGATAGACATTGCCACGGCTGCTGCCGGCTGTTGCAGCTGCTGGAGCAGCGGCAGAAGGAGCGGCCAGCTGAGTGTTACCACCAGCCAGCGCCGAAATACCACCAGTCACCACGCCGGCAACCGACATGCCTTCTGAGCCGGCTTCGGGCTGAGGCGCTGATACTGATGAATTCTGACGGTTCAAGGTATCAGGCAGCTGCCCGAGCGACTGCTGCACCATCGGCAGCAGTTCGGCCGCCACGGCATTGCGCACGAAGAACACCCGGGTTTCCATGGGTTCTTCATTGCGGCTGAAAACCCAGAGAACGCCGTCTTTGATTTCATACATGTAATCATTGGTGCGCAGAATTATATCGAGCGCCACGCCAACGTGAATGTTTTCGAAGTTAACCGTGGTGCTGCCCTGAATCGGGTTGCGGCTGACCAGGTTGAGATTGCCCTTGGAAGCGAGCATGCGCACTACTTCAGCAAGGTTGGCTTCTTTGAAGTTCATTGAAACCCTGATATCAGAGAGTTCCTTGAGTTTTTCGACGTCAGGAGCAGTCGAGACGATCACCGGTTTGGCCGGCTGCGGGTTGAGCACAACGATGCGCGGCGAGTCGGGAAACAGCGGTTTTGCATTGCGATACTGATCTGCCTCAGGTCTGGCTGATCTGGCGGCAGATGCCTGCTGTTCCTTGTTCAGGCGGTATTCCGGCAGCCACTGCTCTTCAGTTCTGGCGGCAGCCGGGCGGGCAGCGGCGGCACGCGCCGGCTGAGCCTTCGGCTTTTCGACCCTGCGGCGGGTCGGGCGGGCTGCTGGTGCAACCGCTGCTGTCGTTTCGCTGACGGTGACCGGACGGGCCGGGGTTTCGGCAGAAAGCACCGGTTTTTCGGCTGGAGCCGGAGCAGCGGCGGCCTGCAGTTCGACCTCACGTGCTTCGGTGCGAGCTTTCAAAGCGGCCAGCAGACGGGCGCGAGTGTCAGCTTCAGAATCGGCCTCAGCTTTTGCTTTAGCTTCAGCCGCTGCTTTAGCCTTTGCGACAGCTTCTGCTTCAGCTCTGGCTTGTGCTTCGGCATCGGCTTTAGCCTTTACGGCGGCTTCGGCTCTGGCGGCAGCGTCAGCTTTTGCTTTAGCTTCTGCTTCGGCGCGGGCTTTTGCCTCTGCCTCTGCTTTAGCGGCAGCAGCCGCTTTGGCGGCAGCTTCAGCTTCGGCTTTTGCTTTGGCTTCTGCTTCTGCCCGGGCAGTTCTTTCGGCTTCGAGACGAGCTTTGGCTTCGGCAGCCAGTCTGAGTTTTTCGGCGACTTCGGCTTTGGCTTTCGCTTCAGCTTCGGCTCTGGCCTTTTCTTCGGCTTCGAGTTTCGCTTTCGCTTCGGCTTCGGCGCGGGCTTTGGCTTCGGCTTCAGCTTTTGCCTTTGCGGCAGCTTCAGCATCAGCCTGAGCTTTGGCAAGAGCTTCGGCTTCGAGTCTCGCCTTTTCTTCAGCTTCGGCTTTGGCACGGGCTTCAGTGCGGGCCTTCAGTTCGGCAACCAGACGGGCGCGATTTTCGATTTCGGCGCGGGCTTTGGCCTCGGCTTCGGCGCGAGCCTCAGCTTCAGCACGGGCCTGCGCTTCCAGGCGCGCTTTTTCTTCAGCTTCGGCACGTGCTTTTGCTTCAGCGGCGGCTCTGGCTTCAGCCTCGACGCGGGCGCGTTCTTCGGCTTCGAGTTTTTCTTTCAGTGCTGCTTTTGCCTGAGCTTCTGCTTCAAGTCTGCCTTTTTCGGCAGCTTCGGCGAGTGCCTTTGCTTCAGCTTCGGCTTCGAGCCTGGCTTTTTCGGCAGCTTCGGCACGTGCTTTTTCTGCGGCTTCAGCCTTAGCCTGGGCTTCGGCTTCGAGTCTCGCCTTTGCTTCGGCCGCCAGACGGGCTTCTGTTTCAGCCCGGGCGCGGGCCTCAGCCTCAGCGCGGGCGAGAGCCTCGGCTTCTGCTCTGGCTTCTGCTTCGGCGCGAGCTTTTGCTTCGGCTTCAAGTCTGGCTTTGACTTCTGCCTCAGCTTCAGCGCGGGCTTTTGCTTCGGCCTCAAGTCTGGCTCTGGCTTCAGCTTCTTCTTTTGCTTCTGCTTCAGCGCGGGCCTTCATTTCGGCTTCGAGTTTCGCTCTGACTTCGGCCTCGAGCTTAGCCCGGGCTTCTGATTCAGATTCTGCGATTTTCTGGCGGAGATCTTTGAGGCGCGCTTCGACTTCAGCCTGACTGACAGGGTCTGCAACCGTTGCGGCCGCGACTTCTGGCGCCGGGGCTGCCGGAGTTTTCACGGGTTCCGGTGCTTCTTCAACCGGCTGAGAAGGTTCTGGCGACTCGATCATCTCGGGGCGTGATTCTCCCCTGGTTTCATCGAGTTTTTTCTTGAGATACGGAAACTTGTCGTCAGGCTCTTTGTTGTCGGCTGCAACTGTTGCCGGCTCTGCCTGAGGTGTAGCTGCGAGCGGTGCAGAAACCGGCGCAACCTTGTTTTTTCTCGCCTTTTTCTCGGCCAGGCGTTCAGCTTCGAGTCTGGCCTTCTGCTCTTCGAAACGCTCTTTGGCCTGGTCCTTCCGGGCGTCAAGCAGCTCTTTGGCACTTGCTGTGTCGGCATCGGCCGAGACACTCTCTTCGATTACGCTGTCAGGCGCTACAACAGGAGGCAGGACTACCGGCTGCTTAACCGGAGGCTGAGATGGGCTGGCCTTTTGCGCCTTAACCGGCGCCGGATTTGCAGCGGGCGCTGCTGCCACAACAGGTCTTGCTACCGGCTTTCCTGCGGCCGGCTTTTGAGTGACAGTCTGGGTTTTGGGTGCAGACGGCGCTTTGCCTCTGACCATGACTTTTCTGCCTGAATTCAGATTCAGGTTGAATTCGTCAGGAACTCTGTGCGCTCCCCTCGACCAGGCAGCATTTTCAATTTTGATAACTTCTTCAGCTGGCTCTGCGACTGTTTTTTTAGCAGAAGCCGGTTTTGGCGAAACAACTTTTTTACCGGTAAGGTTGCTGTACTCGCTCTGCCAGCTTACCACTTCATCACTCTGACGGTCGGCTTCGAGCAATCTGACCAGTTCAGTGACATCGGCAGCGAGATCAGGTGCCTTGTCATCCTGATACTGCGGCTGCATGGCGCGCCGCTGCACTTCGATCGACCGTTCCATTTCGTTGTTCATGAGATAGAGCACCGAAATACGATCGAGCACCCGACGATGAAAGCTGACGTTTCGGTCGCCGGCTGCATTTATGCAGATCGGCAGCAACACCAGCGCCGCCAGCAGATACAAGAACTGTCTCGAATATCTATTCCTGAACATAAAGGACGATCTCCTTACCGTTTTTTTCAAGGGTAACCGAATTTCTGGTAATCTCTGTCACTGTGTAGTCGTTGATGACATCACCTTTTTTCACTGCCATATCGCGCAGTTTTTCGGTAAACAGCGCGGTAAAGTCTCGTTTTCCGGCAAGCAGAATTCCGCGCAGACGCGGCAGATTCTCCTGCGAACCGGCTTCGACAGCGACATCTGGCTCTTCACCTTCAGCAGTTGCAGAAGGTGGAATGAGGCCGGGCGCACTCGATTTCTTGCGATCGGCCGGCGACATGAAAATGTCTCTGATCGCGGCCCAGCGGCTGGTATCGCCTGGTTCATCTTCAATGAAAACCGGCTGATCATCTTTGCTGCGGCCCTGGATCGACCTGTTTTTCGACCTGAAATCCTGGGCTGACATATTCTGGACGCCGAGCACCAGCACCATCAGCAGGCAGGCGAAAGCGAGAAGCCGGTATTGCACTTTTTCCTGCATCATTCGCCTCCGTAGACGTAGGTCTTGATATTCATCGACGAAACCAGCCGGTTACCTTCGTCGAGCGGGGTGGTCGTGAAACCGGTAACCTCAACGAGGCGCGACAGACTCTCGATGCTTTCGAGATACTTGCCGAGTTCTTTGAACGTCGAAAGCAGCTCGATGTTAATTTCGATTTCGGTATAAGTCACCTTGCCACTGTCTTCGCCGGCCTTGATATTTACTTCAGCCGCGCGGATAGCACCAGGCGTGACCTTTTCCATGGAAAAGCCCCTGCCGGTACTGACTTTGGTAATCTGTTCGAGCAAAGCCCCGGCTTCCTGCTTTTGCGGCAGTTTAGTCAGCAACTGCGCGGTCTGAGTTTTGAGCTCTTCGATCTCAGAGGTAACTGAGGCAATTTCGCTTCGGCACTTTTTAGCGGTTGCAAGGTCGGAATTCAGCTTTTCATTGGCACTCTGCAGCTCGACGATCGACTGGTTTCTGGCCGGTCTGACCTTGAAATAGTCGTATCCCACCAGTATCAGCGCAACAATGGTAGCTAATGCAATCAGCCGATTCATGACTTCGCCTCTCTTTCCTTGCGCAGTGACGGGCGATGAACCGTAAAGGTCAGCGAGAACTGGATCTCTTCGACATCGGCGTCAGAATCTTTGACATTGCCTTCCCAGCTGATATTGCGGAAAATGCTGGAGGCTTCGAGTGATTTGACCAGTTGGGAAACCGCCTGATGTGAGTAACTGCGCCCCTTGAGCACCACTTTAGTGGAAGAAGTCGTCGATGCCGGCGCGGCGTTGCGGGCACCCGGTTTATCGGTAACCGTCATACTGCCGGTTGTCATCTGGGTGATCCAGATTTCGGCCGGCAGAATTTCTTCGAGTTTAACCAGCAGATCTGACCAGAACATGCGACGGTTGATGATTCTGGTGATGAAGGCTGATCTGATGTTCCAGTCAGCCTTGGTCTTCAGCAGCTGGTCATGCTGCTTTTTGAAAGTTTCGATTTGCGCGAATTCTCCTGTTAACTGGCTCTGTTCCTGCTTCAGCTGCGCAATCCTGATTTTTTCAGGATAAATGAACTGCCAGGCATAAATAGCGGGCAGTACCAGTGCCGCCAGAAAGGCAAAGACGAAAGGAATGGCTGCTACCATCATCTTACGGGCCATTTTGCCATAGTCTTTTTTGATGGCATTGATCAGATTGAGAGATTGATCGGCAGCAAATGCGCAGATGCCACAGCCGACAGCACCCGGCAGGGCGCACATGATTTCTGCCGGCGGGTCCTGCTGCCCTGCGGCCGGTGAATATCTGATGTTTCTGAATGGCGTAAATTCTGAAATATTTTCGACCATGATGGCGTCATGCAGCTTTTCGCTGATGCCGTGCATGTTGGCACCACCGCCAAGAATGAAGGCGCGGGCAACCTGAACTTTCATCTGACCCTTGAAATAATCGAGAGAAAGCCGCATTTTTTGCGTCATTCGTTCGAAGTTACGCTCGATCATCTGCGAAATTTTGACTTCGAGAGCGCCTTCGGGATACGACAGAGCTTCCTGCGGAGAAAGCATGCCGACGGCGGTTTTGTAGTCTTCAGCCGCACTGCGGTCAAGCTCGACCGCGCCGTCAGGTGTATTGTAATTGCCGATAATTGACCGGGTGAGATCTTCGCCGGCCATCGGAAAGCTGCGGGCGAGTTTGAGAACGCCGCCATCACAGACGACAATCTGGTTCTGGTCGGCGCCGAAATTGAGCATGGCAATGAGATACGGCAGCGGCTGGCCGGCAATTTCGTCTTCATAATTGGCCATCATACACTCGCGCAGGGCAACCGATGATGGGTACATACCAACCAGCCGACCTCCGGCTTTTTTAATCAGGGCTTCGCGTTTATGAAGTTCGGTGACCGGGCAGGTCAGCGACAATATGTGATATTCCCGGTTGTTTTCGTTCTGCTGCTCGCCAACCACCGAGTAATACTTGGCGGTGCCCGACTGCTCGACTGCGTCGTCAGCATCAGAAATTTTCATTTCGGTGCGCATTACCATATCGAGGGTCTTGCGGTCCATAGCCGGTTTGGTCAGAAAACGCAGTTGCAGATCGCGATCGGAAGCGATAAGAGCCACATTCGTCGTAATCTCGCGGAAAGTATCGATAATCTGCTTAAGGGTTTCAAGCAGAGCATCTTCGGTCTGCTCAACGCCATGCGGAAATTTGATGACCTTGATGCCCAGACAACTCGACTGGTCGCCCTGCCTGCTCATGGCTACCGCCTTGGCTGCGGATGAACCAATATCTATTGCTATTACTCTATCTATCTGTTCTCTGGCCATAATTTATCTCACTGCTGCCTATCGCTTTCTCTCAAGAATACCTCTGATCATGCGCTGCTTTTCCTGAATACGGGCGACGAACTCATCGATATCAACCTGCCGGTTCGGGTCGAACGGGCGCGAAGAACTCGAATCAGGGCTGACATTGCTATTCAGACTGTCTGAACTCGCCATTATCGGGGTAAGAAGTTCAGACCGCGTTGTCAGCAGGGGGGCGAGAGCGGCATAAAGGGTGCCGACGGCCTCATGGCGGGTTATGCTCTCTGAGCCGGCAAATCGACCGCCAACATAGCCAAGCTGAATTCCATAGTTGCTGATTGCAGCCAGGTCATACGCCAGATCAGAACCTTCGCTGACATCTGAATAGACAATCTGATGGGGTTGCTCTACCGACGGATAGAGGTGCGTGAGATTACGCAACATTACCGCCAGCACTCTGGCCAGTGTTTTTCGATCGAAACTGCGGTTGGGGCCGGTTTTTTCGCAGAGTTCGTTAATTTCGGCAAGCGCTTCTGAACGGTTGAAATGTACAAGAACGCCTGCAGCCATACCGGCAAATTCGCCGATACTGAGCCATGCGTCACCGTCGAACGAAGAGCCAAATTGCACAAGCGAGAGACCGCCCACCGAAGCGAGTCCTTCCAGCTGTTTATAAATCCAGTGATCGAGCGGAAGATCGACAAAGGTGAGAGCGTGACCGGCCGACTCGGTCTTCTTTTCGGCAGCCAGAGCTTCATAAAACCTGGTTATCAGAAAGACACAGTCGCGGTTGCTAAGATATCTGGTGGTATGCAGTCGCCCATCAGAATAGCCTTTGACTATACCGCGATTTACCAGATAAGTCATAGCCCGCTCGTATTCGGGCGGAGTTTTGTAGTCGGCAAAGCTGACCAGTCGTGATTCTGAATCAGGCAGTTTGATGTGACCATAGGTTTCGAGCAGTATCAGGGTCTGAATTACCTTGTTGAGAGCTTCACCGCGTTTGATGCGACGGCGCTGACTCTTCTGCTTGAGCAGTCTGGCCTGAGCCATGGCTTCGATATCATAGCCACTCGAGATGCCGAGCATCTGCATGGCCTTGTCAAAGGCAAGTTCGAAATCCTGTCTGGTGATGGCAGAAGTCCAGTTGCGTGGATCGAAGGCCTGCGGCGGCAGAAATCCGAGGTCGTAACCAAGGCGCAGTTCGGGAGCCATGCGATGCCAGGCATCGGTATCCTGAATCGCATCGAGACGCTTCAAATCAAAGGCTATCGAGAATAACAGACTCCCGGCCATGGCACCGGCAATAAACTGCTTTTTTCCCTTTTTCATCTCTACTCCTTCGATTTAAGTGATGCGAAAACCGCCAAAGCCAGACGAACACCGACATCCATCAATTCAGAGACAGTCAGCCCGTAACGGCTGATCGGCAGTTTATTGAAAATTCATAACCATCATCGGATTTTTTTATCGAACCTGATGCCGGAGCATTAAGTTGACAATAGAAATCAGCTGGTTGATAATTCGGGTGAAAGCGAGGGGTGCCATGCCAGAAAGTTTCATATCTTACTTCAGCCCGGAAATGGTTGACGAGGTAATCGACAAATGCCGTAAACTCGTCGAAAGCAAACCAAATGATCCCGTCTGTTACCGGAATCTCGGCCATGCTTACTTCAAAAAGGAAGCATATCGCGAGGCACGGGCAATGTACGAGAAAGTCGTCGAGCTGTCGGAACACGATGCAGGTGCCTATCTGGCTACGGGCCGGTGCTGTGAACTGCTACAGGACTACGATGCTGCCCTGGAAGCCTTTGAAGCAGCCCGCATCGAAAAGCCCGAATGGCCTGACGTCTACTTCTGGAAGGCAAAGATCTATTTTGCCAAACAGGATCTGGCAGCGGCCCGCGACCTGGTCAAAACTGCCCTCGACAAAAACCCGGCGTTCAAAGATGCGATTTATCTGCAGTCGCAGATTTTCGAGGCACTCGGCGATCTGGCAGCTGCCAATACCTGTCTCAAGCAGATCATCGCTTTGCCGCCGACGGTCAAGCGCACCAAAAACCCTTTTCCATATGATATCGACATACTTTTCGATGACGGCCTGCTGCTGAAAGAAGCGATCAGACAAATGGAAGCGATTCTGCGCGCCGAGCCCGGCTATGCCGACATTCATTTCAAGCTCGGCATGGCGTATCGCAAGATGGGCCGCAAGGAAGACGCGATGGCCTGCTACAAAAAAGCATTGCAGATAAATCCCAACCTGCATCTGGCCAGGCACTATTACTGGCACTGGGAAGACGACGGGGAGCCGCTGTCATGATCCGTAAACGACTCGGAGACGCACTGGTCGACTCAGGCCTGATCACCGCTGAGCAGCTGACTGAAGCTCTTGGCAAGCAGAAAGAACTCGGCAAGCGACTCGGCAAGGTGCTTGAAGAGATCGGCATGTGTACTGACGAGCAGATCGCCCGGGCTCTATACCTTATATCGAGCTTGACAAGCAGTATATTCCGATGGACATACTGCAGCTGATTCCTGAAACGATCATTCGCAACCACAGTCTGCTTCCGGTTTCGCTTAATGGAAACGTGCTCACGGTGGCGATGGCCGACCCTCTCGATGCCTTCGTCGTCGACGAAATACGCTATCAGACCAATCTCGAGGTTGAAGAAGGCATTGCCCCGGAATCGGTCATTCTCAACGCAATCAGGCGTTATTTTGCCTCAGAAGACGTGGCGCAGGCGCTCAAAACCATTGCATCAGAACATACCGGCAGCAGCAGTACGCCGGGTGCCAGCACCGTTGCCTCGTTCGACCTTCTCGAATCAGGTGATGCCGGCGTCGTCAATTTCGTCAGCCAGCTGATTCTGCAGGCGATTAACGAAAAGGCTTCCGACCTTCACTTTGAACCCGAAGAAGACGCATTGCGGGTAAGGTTCAGAATCGACGGCGTTCTCGCAGAGGTGGTCAAGGTTCCCAAGGCCAACCAGTCAGAAATCGTGTCGCGCATGAAGATCATGGCTGAAATGGATATCTCGGAAAAGCGCCTGCCGCAGGACGGCAGAATACGCGTCAAAATCGGCGGCAAGAATGTCGATCTGCGTGTCAGCACGCTGCCAACAGTCTGGGGCGAGAAAATCGTTCTGCGCGTTCTCGATTCGAGTGCATTGAGCCTGTCGCTCAAAGATGTCGGCTTTGAAGAAGAGCTGCAGGAGAAGTTCAAGACCGCGATCAAGCAGCCGAACGGCATCATATTGCTGAATGGGCCTACCGGCAGCGGCAAGACCTCGACTCTTTATGCCGCGTTGAATTTTATCATCAGCCCAAAGACCAATATTTCGACAGCAGAAGACCCGGTTGAAATGCAGGTAAGAGGCATCAATCAGGTGCATGTCAAAGCCGATATCGGCCTGACTTTTGCGCGCACCCTGCGCGCGCTCATGCGTCAGGACCCGAACGTCATCATGGTCGGTGAAATTCGCGACTCTGAAACCGCGCAGATTGCGGTTGAAGCTTCGATGACCGGGCACCTGGTGCTTTCGACCCTGCATACCAACGACGCCCCCGGCACCGTTGGGCGTCTTATCGATCTCGGTGTCGAACCTTATCTGATCGCATCGACGCTGCTGGCGGCAGTTGCCCAGCGTCTCGTCAGAAAGATCTGCAAGAATTGCCTGCAGGAAATCACGCCGACGCCTGAACAGTTGTCTGACCTGCAGATCGACAAGTTCGGCTTCACCGAATCACCGAAGTTTTTCAAAGGCAAGGGTTGCGGCAGCTGCAACCGCCTGGGTTATCGCGGCAGAACGGCGATTCACGAGATGATGACGCTCGATGACGCCATGCGCCGTCTCATCGTCGGCAAGGCTTCGGCCGCTGAAATTCGCCGCGTGGCAATCGAGCGCGGCATGATGCCATTGCGCAAATGCGGCATTGTTAAAGCCGGCAAAGGTATCACCACGATAGAAGAGCTGCTGCGCGTAACTTCGAATGAGGAAATCTGATGCCGACCTTCAGCTATAAAGCGATCGATCATACCGGCCAGATTGTCGAGGCTGAAGAAAATGGTGATTCGGCCGAAAGTCTGGTAAAAAAGCTTGCCGGCATGCGTCTTTCGGTGATCGAAATCAAACCGAAAAAGCAGCTGTCGAGCTTCAGTTTCAGCAAGATCGGTTCGCTCTTTCAGCGCGTCTCGGGTAAAGAGCTGAAATATTTTTACGTCAATCTGGCAACGCTGATCAACGCCGGGTGTACTCTCAAAACCAGTATAGCAGCGCTCTCTGAACAGAGCGACAACAAGTATTTTCAGAAGGTGTTGTTCGAGATCGACAAGGATATCACCAGTGGTAAGGCTCTGTCAGACTCTCTTGCCAAACACCCGCGCGTATTCAACCAGCTGTTCATAACTCTGGTCAAATCGGGCGAAGAAGGCGGCATGCTCGATCAGATTCTGATGCGCTACTCGATGTATATCGAAAATCAGGAAAAGATCAAAAGCCGCATACGCGGCGCAATGGTACTGCCCGGCATCATTTCTATCGTTGCCGTCGGGGTTGTTATCGGTCTGCTGACCTACGTTTTTCCGACCTTCATGCAGATGTTTGCCGGCAAGGAGCATCTGTTGCCAGCGCCAACCAAGTTCGTCATCAAGGTTTCCGATATATTGAGATTCAGCTACCACTGGATATTCGCTGCGCTGTTCTCGCTGGGAATGGCAATATACATGACCCTGCAGACGAAGCTCGGCTGGAAGGTATTCTGTATCATTCAGCTGCGCATGCCGCTTTTCGGCGTACTCTTCAGAAAAGTTTATCTCGCCCGTTTCGCTCAGACTCTCGGGGCGTTAATCAAAAGCGGTGTGCCAACGTTGCGCGCCATTCACACCACCGGTGAAACCATACCGAACGTCATCGTCACCGATGCGCTTCGCGTCATTTCATCATGTGTTGAACGCGGCGGTGCAATGACTGCAGAAATGCGCAATTATCCGCTGCTGTTTCCTAACATGGTCATTCTGATGATCAGCGTCGGCGAAAGCACCGGTACGATCGACACCATGCTCGAAAAAGTCGGCAGTTATTTCGAAGCCGAGGTACAGGACGCTATTTCGGCGATCTTGTCGGCCATCGAGCCGATCATGACGGTCGTCATGGGTGTCGTCGTGCTCGTGCTGGCGCTCTCGATGTTTCTGCCTCTGTTCGACATCGGCAAAACCTTTTCCTGATCATAGATTGGCCTGGGATCTTTCGTATTCTTCCTTGAACTGAGCGATGAAGCCAGAATTGCCAAGGATTCTGTCGATCAGAGTGATTTCGCGATTGAGCGTCTGATCGTTGATCTGCTGGATTTCGCCAAGCATGTAGCTTTTAAAAGTCTGTATGAGTTTGCGGTTTTCAGCCGAAGCGACGAGTTTTACCGATTCATTTTCCCAGACTTCGCGGTGGCGTGAATACATTTCGCCACCGGCGCGACGCTCGCTGCAGATCCAGCCCTGCATCAGTTCAGCATAGCGGGCGAGCAGAATGCCTTTGCGGATACCGGTATTCTCGTAATATTCGGCTTCGGCGCCTTCGAAGGCCACCTTGGTTTCGGCGCTGCAGGGGTAACCATCGTTCATTTCGTAATTGACGACAAGTTTGAGATCGCCGGTATGACCAGTCTTCTTGAGGCGCAGCAGAATCAGACCGCCGCGGGTTTCGCCCTCTTCATTGGTCGGTGAGGGAAACAGACTGCTGACCTTCATAAGCTCACCAGTCGCCGCACTCGAATCGGGCGAACCGTAAACTTTTTCGATCTGATAACCGGTAGATTCGAGTCTGAGACTGAGATTATAGACGAGCGGGCAGACCATGTAATTGAAGTTTTCATCGAGGCGCTCTCTGAATTCTTCGGCTGACTGAACGGAGTAATAGTTGGCGCCGCTGATCGTAGCCACGCGATTGATCAGGTCTGAGTTGAAGGCAAGACCGATACCGATGAAGGTGGTATGAATGCGGTTTTTTGCGGCAGCGGCCGCCAGACCCATCAGATCTTCGCTGTTGATAGAGCCCGTATTCGGCATGGCATCGGTGAGAAAAATGATGCGGTTTTCGTAATCGCCCTTCTGTTCGTTCTTGAAGCTGGCGTATTGCTTTATGCCTTCCTTGATGCCCAATTCCATGTTGGTGCTGCCACGCGGCTGCAGGCCCTTAATGTAATTGCGCAATCTGTTTTTGTAATTATCATCGGCTTTGCTAAGTTTGAAAGGAACCTGAACGCTGTCGTCGAAGAGAACCAGGCCAAAATTGTCGTCTTCGTTGAGGTGAGCAAGCATGTTGATAATGTTTTCGCCGGCGATTTCGAGCATACTGCGATTGCTGGCTATTTTCTGCTGTTCTCCGGCTCTGGGGGACTGCCCGCCGTAGTAATACTGGTTGAACTGCGAGCCCATCGAGCCTGAAATATCGAGAACCACTACCAGATTGAGTTTGCGACGTTTGAATTCGGTCACTTCGAGGTTAGAATTGAGGCCTACCGAGATGTAGTTCTCGAGTTCACCGGTTAAGGGGTTACGCGATACAGCAGCAGTATAGGTCGGGTAGAAAAGCTGTTTGGCTTCTTCCCCTTCTTTCATGCCGGTATCGAAATAGTATTCGTTATAAATACCCTCGGTGGTAATCGCACTTGGCAACGGCAGATAGCCCTGTTCGATGTTTTCGCGAAAGTTCATTGCATCCATGGCCCCGCCGACGGCGAAACCAAGAGTTGGGCGGCGCGCCTGCATACGCGCTTTTCTGAAGTTCGGAGTCGCAATGGCCGCTAAAACACCAACAATCATGACGACGATGATGAACTCAAGAAGCGTAAACCCGTATCTGCGCCTTTCGCTAATCATAAAACCCCTCCAGATAATAATAAATAATAAAAAATAATGGTGACGATGAATAGAGCAATTGCCATGCCAGCCAGTTCAGTCAGCCAACAGCGCTGGTTTTAGCAAGTCAAATGGCGACAACTGCGACATGTCTGTCATAGCCGGGTGACATTTATGACCGGCAAACCCGCCGCAGCAAAGAACTTTACATCTGCGCCAGCGCTGTAGTCTGCGCAGGGATGATTCTGCAGCTGGCGACCGGAATGAGCAGAACAGGCAGCTGCAAACAAAATTGCTGATTTTTTCAGTCTGTACTGGCATATTGGTCGGGGTGTCAGTATAATTCTAAGCTGAGTTGAATAATTACACCCGCAACACAAGGAAAAGGAGGGCGAGAATGCTCAAAAAGCTCACCCGGTTTTATTACCCGAAAACCATCGAGGAAGCCTGTCTGCACCTTGGCAACAAGGAACACAAAACAGCTCTGATCGCCGGCGGAACCTCGGAAGTTCTGCGCAGCGACAACAGTATCGAGGCGCTGGTCGACCTGTCGAAGGTCAAAGAACTCTGCTACATCAGGCAGGATTCAACCTACATTCACATCGGTGCCGGCACCCCGGTTCAGGATATTTATAAAAGCAAAGATTTAAAGGGTCCGTCTGGCGAGCTGCTCAAGACAGCTGCCGGGAAGATCGGCTCGACACTTCTGCGCAATTCGATAACTGCTGCCGGCAACCTGGCTGGCCTTTTCCCCTGGTCTGATCTGCCACCAGTATACATGGCGCTCGACGCCGAAGTTGTCTGCCGCAAGGGCAAACCCAAGCGCACCGTTCCGGTTCAGCGCCTGATCGACAACCGCGCCGACAAGTTCCTGGCTGAAGCAGAAATCATATCTGAAATCATGGTGCCAGTATACGGCAAAGGCACCGGTGTGCATTTCGCCAAATTCGCCAAAACTTCGAATGACTACGCCATGATCAGTCTGGCCATCAGGCTGACCCAGAAGGGCGGAGTCATCGAATCGGCACGCGTCGCCGTAAATGCGATCACTGCTGTGCCTGCCCGCTGTCATGAAGTCGAAAACGCTCTGCTTGGAAAGAAAGGCAGCGCCGAACTTTTTGCTGAAGCTGCAAAAAAGGCCACCGCCGGCCTGACCATACGCCGCGATTATCGCGCCAGCAGCGACTACCGCAAAGAAGTTCTCGGGGTCATGGTTCGCCGCGGCCTGCAGGAAGCCTTTGACAAGGCGAAAAAATAAGGAGACAGCCTGTGAAAATCAATACCACAATCAATGGCAAGGCCGTCAGCCTTGAAGTGAATCCGAATATCATGCTGGCCGAAGCCCTGCGCAAAGCCGGTTACAAAGGCGTTAAAATCGGCTGCGGCGAAGGCAGCTGCGGCGCCTGCGCTGTCATGATCGACGGCCGTCCGCGCAATTCCTGCATTCTTCCTGCCGCCATGGCCGAAGGAAGTGAGATTCTCACAGTCGAAGGCATGGGAAACCCCGAAAACCCGCATGTTCTACAGCAGGCTTTTGTCGACTCAGGTTCGACCCAATGCGGTTACTGCAACCCCGGCGCGCTGATCGCCGCCAAGGCATTGCTCGACCATAACCCGAACCCGACCGCCGACGACGTCAAAGACGCACTCGACGGCAATCTCTGCCGCTGCACCGGCTATATCAAGCGCATAGATGCCGTTCTCGAAGCGGCCAAAGCCGGCAAGAAAGCTGACCAAAAGCCCGCCAAACGCGCAGGAGGCAAAAAATAATGGCTAAGACCACGACAAAAGATACCGTTAAAAAAGCAAAATCTGCAGCAAAACCGGCAGCTGTCGAAATTTCTCCGATTCCTGAATCACCGCTGTTTTTTGAGCGCCCCGACAAATTCAACCAGGTCAACCACAGCCTCACCAAGATCGATGCAATGGGCCTGGTCTGCGGCCAGCAGAAATATGTCGACGACATCGATCTGCCAGGCATGCTTTACGTAAAGGTTCTCGGCAGCATTTACGCACACGCCGAAATCAAGAGCATCGACACCTCGGTCGCCATGAAAGTGCCCGGCGTCGTCGCCATCTACACCTGGAAAGACGTGCCGCGCGTACCGAGAACAACTGCCGGTCAGGGCTACCCTGAACCCTCGCCTTACGACACCTATCTGCTCGACAGCAAGGTGCGCTTCGTCGGTGACCGCGTCGCCATCGTCGCCGCTGAAACGGCTGAAGCAGCCGATGAGGCCTGCAAAAAGATCAAGGTCGACTATAAGGTGCTCAAAGCGGTTTTTGACTGCGAAAAGGCCATGGATAAAGACGCACCGGTCATTCACGACGAAAAAGACTGTCGCGTGCCGATTCCAATATTCTACGATCCCAAACACAATCACTGCTCACACGTGCAGACAGCCGTCGGCGACGTCAACAAGGGTTACGAAAATGCCGACTACGTGCTCGAACGCAAGTATTATCCGCATTACGCGCAGCACACTCCGATCGAACCACATATCTGTATCGCCTATCTCGACGAGAACGATCGACTGGTTCTGCGCACCTCGACGCAGGTTCCCTTCCATTCCCGCCGCATCACCGCTCAGACTCTCGGCATTCCGGTCAAGAAAATCAGAGTCATCAAACCCAGAATTGGCGGCGGTTTCGGCACTAAACAGGAAGTCCTGCTCGAAGACGTCTGCGGCCTGGTTACCTTGCGCACCCGCCGGCCATGCGTATGGGCGCTGACCCGCGCCGAAGAATTCATGTCGGCACGCACCCGCCACCCAATGGTTGTTACCATCAAAAGCGGCGTCAAAAAGGACGGCACCATCACCGCCATTTCGATGCGCGTTCTCAGCAATACCGGCGCCTACGGTTCGCATGCGCTGACAGTTCTGAGCAACTGCGGTTCGAAGGTTCTGCCGCTGTATCGTGCCGATAACATCGAATTCATCGGCGACACGGTTTATACCAACCTGCCGGTCGGCGGCGCTTACCGCGGCTATGGTGCTACTCAGGCAGCCTATGCCATGGAATGCCAGATGGACGAAATGGCCGAAGCAATCGGCATGGACCCGATCAAGTTCCGCCAGAAAAATCACATCAAAGAAGGCGAATCTTCGCCGATCTTCAAGGCACTCGGTGAAGGGCGCGAAGGCGTTGACATGAGCATCGGCTCATGTGGCCTCGACAAGTGCATCACTGAAGGCATGAAACGCATCGACTGGGCCAGAAAGTATGGCAAACAGGGCAATGGTACTAAACGCCGCGGTCTCGGCATGTGCTGCCTGATGCAGGGCAGTTCGATTCCCGAAATCGATATGGGCGCAGTCTTTATCAAAATGAATGATGACGGCTCTTTCAACATGCTGCTCGGCGCCACCGACCTCGGCACCGGTTCTGACACGGTTCTTGGCCAGATCGCCGCCGAAACTATCGGCTGCCAGCTGACTGATATGCTGGTTTACAGCTCAGATACCGACATGACTCCTTTCGACGTCGGTGCTTACGCAAGCTCGACCACCTATCTTACCGGTGGCGCGGTCATCAACTGTGCCAAAAAAGTGCGCGAACAGATCGAAGCGGTCGCCGCCAGCATGATGGGCGAAAAGATGACTGATATCACCATCGAAAACGGCGTCTGCTACGGCAAAGGCCGCAAGAATAAGGTCACCTTCGGCCAGGTCTGCCGTTACGCTCTCTACGAACACAAACAGTTTCAGATTGGCGCGCTCGGCAGCCACATCAGTCATGCCTCGCCGCCGCCATTCTCGGCTCACTTCGCCGAAGTCGAAGTCGATACCGAAACCGGTGAAGTCAAGCTGCTAAAATACGTTGCCGGCGTTGACTGCGGCACTGCCATCAACCCGACTCTGGCCGACGGTCAGACCCAGGGTGCGGTGATGAATTCGATCAGTTTCGCGCTGACCGAAGAATACATCTTCGACGAAAACGGCCGCATGCTCAACCCGAACTTCGGCAACTACAAGATCTGGGGCACCCGCGACCTGCCCGAACTCGAAACCTTCCTGGTGCCGACCTACGAAAAAACCGGCCCCTACGGCGCCAAGAGCGCTGCCGGCGATCGGCAACGCGATCAAGAATGCTGTCGGCGTTCGCCTGACTCACCCGCCATTCACCGCTGAAAAGGTTCTCAAGGCCCTCAAAGAGCTGAAAGCCGGCAAAAAAGACACTACCGTCAAAGCCGTGGTAAAATTGGCTAAATCAGCCGCCAAAGCCGCTAAGCCGGCAGCAAAGAAGGCCGCGGCCACAGCCAAAGTAGCCCCCAAAAAGGCAGCGAAGCCAGGCAAAGCGGCTAAACCCGCGAAAGCAGCTCCCGCCAAAAAGGATGCGAAAAAGAAGTAGTTCTCCTTCAGACTGATCACCCCCGACCCGGCACACCGCCCGGTCGGGGGTATTATTTTATCAGTTCGGTTCGGGAGGCGGTAACGAAGGTGAAAATCAAGACCCAGAAGCAGAGAATCAGCGAGGCGACCGGCAGCTGCAGCGCAGTTGGCATCGAGTAGACAAGCATTACTCCGGGAATCCAGATACACCAGCCGGCGACGACGACCGGCAATACTTTGGTGAACACAAAGCGCGGCGAGACGAGTTTTCTGGCCACTTCGCGCCTGATGCCGTTTTCGCGCATAAAAAAGATCGAGACCAGAATAAAATTCGCGACCGGGCTGTAAAGCGCCTGATCGACAAAGGCTTTGAGCAGCAGCGTACGCAGATCACCGGCTTCGCCGAACCAGCGGGCCTGATAAACGTAGAAAATATCGGTGACGATTCCAATACAGCCAAACAGCAGACCAACAAAGATCAGATTGCGCAGGTTCTGCACGGTCGGTCGCCGCTTCTGAAAAAACATGATTTTGAACATCTCGGGCATGACTGCCGCAAACAGCACGTAAACGCCAAAGGAAAAGGGGTAACCTACAGAGGTCTTCAACTCCGACACCTTGCCAAGACCGCTGCTGAAGGTGGTACTCGTGGCGTAAGCAGCAAAGAAAATCAGCATCAGAGCCCAGAGAATGGCGCCAGGCTTGAGGTTGGCCTTGAAGGCCTGCTTGATCTGCGGCATGACTTCGGTGAGAAGCATAAATACGATGACTCCTGGAAAAATGCGATGATTGCTGCCTTATATCTGTAGTTTATCACAATCTGTTTCAGTCAACACAGTGAACTTCGCACAGACAAATTGTAAAGTGCAATGAGATGACTTATAATATGGTCACAATGCATAAAACAACTTAACGTGAGAAGCCTGATGAACAAGAACACCATATGTTTGATCTTAACCCTGATGCTGATGGCAAATTCGCTGCTGGCAGGTTCCTGCGTGGTCAGGGTTTTGTCGATAGAAACCGACAGCCTGCAGGCAAGTCTTCAGGTCGAAAATCTTTCGGCTTCAGACCATCTGCCGGCTCGATTCGCTGTGAAGATGCCTTTTGCGAGTTTCGAGAGCAATGTTGTGCAGGCCATTCGCACAGGCGAGATACTCAAAATCAACGCAGAGCCTTCAGAGTCGTCTTTCAACTGCCTGAACTTTGAAGTTGCACCGGCCACCAGAGATGTTTCTGAAGGTCACATTGATGAAATCATTCTCGCCGGAGAAGGCGCTGAGCCCGATGTTCAGGGCATGATGACCGTGCGACAGACCGATGGCAGTCTGCGCCAGTTCATTGTCCATAAATACACGCTGATTCTGGTAAAAAGCCTCAGCGACCATCTCTATGCCGGCAGACTCGATCAGCTGCGCGCCGGCTGGAAATGCTCGGTTGGCTTTGATATACCAGAGTCAGACGACAACTACGACTTTACCGGTGAAGCGGCTGAACATCAGCCAAAAATCGCCGACAACATGATAGTCGATTACGCCCCACCGACAGAATAGCGAAGATCATTCAGGCCTGCGAACCTGCAGCTGTAGCGAAACACAGCACATGACCGTCAGGGTCGAGACTGTAAGCAACTTCGTCGCCCCAGTTACGCAGAGTCAGAGGGCTCAGCTCGCGGGCTCCGTTGGCCAGTGCCCGGGCATGCCAGGCAGCCGGGTCGTCAACGGTAAGATAGACTTCAGCGCGCGGAACACCTTTCGCCTGCGCAGGATCGGGCAGGCTCTCACCCAGCAGGCGCCTGATTCCAGCCTCGGGCATCAAGCCAAGCACGCATGTCTCAGACAGCCTGAACTCGGTCATTCCCGGAACATTCAGATCCGGCTGCCTTGCCAGAACAGCCTGATAAAAACCGGTGCTGGCCTGCTGGTCAGCTACATAGAGAATAATATTGATTTTCAATTCATGCTCCTGTCGATGCAATTCATTTATGATGATAATCAGAGCAGGGGCAGCTGGCAATGGCTGAAAATTTTCGCGAGGCTTTTTCATGACAGCGGAAAATGTTAAGCTTGCGCCATGCAGTTGCTAAACACAAGACAGGCGGCCGGTCTACTCGAAGTTTCTGAAGCTACCGTCAGAAACTGGGTCAGGCATGGCTATATCGCGCCGGTCGCAGGCAGTGCCAGCCGATTTTCGGCAACCGGAGTCGAAATGCTCAAACAGCGCATCACCGTCGGCGACCTCGACCGGTTGCGGCGCCGCGCCAACAAAAAACGGTCCGGCAGCTCGTGCATTCCGGCAGAATATCTTGAAAACCCGTCATTCAGCGGCGAAATCGCCAAGATACAAAAAATCGTTATTGAAGAAAAGATCGATATAAGCAATGCCATGTATGCATTGGCGCTTAAACAGCTGGTTCTGCGCGGAGAACTGGCCGACGCCGGCGCTCAGTCGTTCACAGCCGTCTGCTGCTGCGAAAGTCGCCGCAAGCCTCTGGCAGAAGAACTTGCCGCCTGGCGACACGAACTTTCGTCATTTACGACTGCTGGGCAAAATGTCTGTTCAAGGCTGTTCGATACCCTTATCGATGCATCGCACGACGACACCCTCGGCATCATCTATCAATCGCTCATGCAAACCGGTTGCAAGGCTCATAAAGGCTCGTTTTACACGCCGCCGGCTTTGATCGATGCTATTTTGAAGGAGTATGCCCGCCCGGACGGCGCTTTTCTCGACCCCTGCTGCGGCACCGGTCAGTTTCTGCTGCGCGCCGCGCGACATGGTTACGACCCGGGTCGGCTTTATGGCATAGACTCAGACCTGCTCGCTGTAAGAATCGCACGCATCAATCTGCTGCTGGCATTTCCTGACATCGACTTTTCGCCGCGCATTATTCATGCCGATACTCTGCTGCATGATATCAACGAAGAGTTTACATTGATCGCCAGCAACCCGCCCTGGGGCGCCAGTTTTACCAGCAACGACTTGAAACGGCTGCACCAGCGGTTTCCATCACTTAAGTCACGTGAATCCTTTTCGTTTTTTCTGGCGAGAAGCCTTGAACTGGCCGCACCCGGCGCGGTCATCTCATTCATTCTGCCTGAATCGTTTCTCAATATCAGAGCGCATTCTGACATTCGCCGCCATCTTCTCGCAAATGCGCAGATTCTAGCAATTCACTCACTCGATCGCCCGTTCAAATCGGTTTTTACACCGGTAATTCGCGTCGATCTGCGTCAGGCAGAACCCGATGCAAACAGATCTATCTGCCTGAAAAACTGCAACGGTCAGGAAAAGAAAGTAGCGCCAGCGAGATTTGCCGCCAGCAGAGACAGTATATTCACGATCGCAACCTCTGATGACGAATACCGCATTATCGATAAAATCTACGCCATGCCTCACCAGACACTGCTCGACCAGGCTGACTGGGCACTCGGCATAGTCACCGGCGATAATCGCCGGCATGTTGCCAATGTCGCCGGACCTGGTCTGGAACCCATCTATCGCGGCAACGATGTCATGCTATATCGGCTGCGACCGGCATCTTCGTATATCCGCTTTGATTCAGCGGTTTTTCAGCAGGTTGCGCCGCCCGCAAAGTATCGCGCCCCCGAAAAACTCATCTACAGATTCATCACAAATCGGCTGAAATTCGCTTATGATGACCGGCAATCTCTGACGCTCAACAGCGCCAACCTATTGATTCCCAGACTCTCTGACTATCCGGTAAAGGCTTTATTGTGCCTTCTCAATTCATCACTGCTGCAGTTTATTTTTGCCAGAAAATTCGATACCCACAAAGTGCTGCGCGGCAATCTCGAGCAGCTGCCACTGCCGCTTTTTTCGGAAGAAGTGCTGCGCCAGCTGGTTGCGCTTGCCGATCGCGCCATCAAAGGCGAGTCGGTCGCCCAGGCAATCGATGCGGTAATTTTCGATGCCCTGCAACTGACAAGATCAGAGATAGATTTGATTTTGTCGGGAATTGCATTAGAATAGAAGTACTGCGCCTGCTTATGGTCAACGTGTCATCGCGAGCGCAGCGAGGCAATCTTACAGTTTGGCTGAATGCCAGGTTTTCAAAGCTAGGAGAAGGACAATGGCACCGATTTTCAGAACCGGTTCGATAATATATAAATTACTGATTGCAGTAGCTTTTTGCGCAACACTGTTGCTGCCACAGCAACTGGAAGCGAGAGTTCTCGCCGGCAGCGTCACTGAGCGCAAGATCAACCGCAAGATCGCCAGCATGCTCAAGGCCGCCCGCAAAAATTACGACAACGGCAAGGTGCAGGTCGCGCTCGACAACTACTGGAAAATCCTCGAAATCGACCCGCAGGAAACCTTTGCTTATCTCGAACTCGGCGAAATTTACGTCGAACTGCGCATCTACGACCGCGCCATCGAGCTGCTCGAACCCGGGTTGACCATGGCACAGCGTGAAATGGACAAAGATACGATCTGCTATTACTTCTGCATTCTGACCACAGCACACCTCGCACTCAACCAGACCGGCCAGGCTAACAAAACCCTGATCAAGGCCGCCGAAGCATCACCAAAGAACCCGATGCCGCGCAAGATTCTCGGCGATATTTATCTTGCCAACAACCGTATTGCCGACGCGATCAAAGCCTATAAAAAGGCGCTCGAATTCGACCCCGATTACCAGCCAGCCCGCGAAAAACTTGGCGAAGTCGTTGCCAAATACGGCGAACGCCCGCAGGAAGCAACAGTAGACCGACGCGAACTTGCCAAAAAAGCTGAACCGCTGCCACCGCAGAAAACTCAGGCCGCCACACCGGCAGCAACCACAGTTACGCCAGCACCTCGCCCGCAGCCGGCAGCAACAATTGTGGTGGCGCCGACGCCTGCTCCGGTCGAAGCTTCCGCCACTGCTCCTGGCGACGATGAAGAAGCTGATGAAGAAGAAAGCGAAACTGAAATAGCAGAAGGCGAAGCAGACAGTGAAGAATTCGAAGAAGTCTCGAGTTCTGACGAAAGTGGCGCCATTCCTGATAATATGACACCATTGCCATTACCAGCCCAGACCACTAAGACCCCGGAAACTGCTCAGCCGACCGCTCCGCGTCCGACTCCGACCGCTCAACCTGCGCCGGCGGCTACGGCTACCCCGGCGCAGACACCAGCGCCAGAGCCTGCAACCGTCTCGGCCGCAACAGAGACGCAGTCTGCCACTGCTGCCCCGACAGCCAGCGTTTCAGAAATAAACGACCAGCTCGACAAACTGCTGGCCGGTTCACTCGAAGAAAAAAAGGCAGCGACCAGTTTCTTTTTAAAACTTGAAGACAAGGGCCTGACCGAAGTCGAAGAACTCCTCTACGATCCTGATCCTGAAGCCCGCATCATTGGCATCAGAACGGTCGTCGAGTTCAAGGCATACAAACAGCGGGTTAAAACCATGCTCGAAGATGCCATGGAAGATCCCGACCCGACAGTCGTCGAAGAAATCGAAAAAGCGCTCGGCGAGCTGCAATAAGCACTCTTAATACTCAACCACCAGGGCGGCCAGCCAGGCCGTTTTAACTTCGGAAGCAATCTGCTCGGCATTTTCAATCATTTCACGACTTATCTGTACAGTCATCTCATCAATAACAGCAATCGGGCTGACGATCGCCGATTCCAGCTCCCAGTCTCCTGGAAAAATAAGTCCTTCCGGGCAGCGATATTCTGTCAAAGATTTGCCATGCCATTTCAAAGCGCGATCCATAAACGCTATGCGGCCACTATACAGGCTGCCGCCGGTTTCGACCAGACTGAGAACATGAGTATTATGCAGGCCGGTATAGAGATAACAGCGCGCGCTGGGTGGCGCATAAGGTGGGCGCTCGGTCGGCGACGGCACTTCTTCGAGATATTGCGCCAGCAGACGCGGAGCGAGAAATTGCTCGAAACTCTGCTGACCGGCAGCGTCTTCGATCATGAGTCGACCACCCAGAATGTTGGCATGCGTATAAGCCGGCTTAAAAATGGCGCGCAGTGAGTGATCGCCAACATAAAGAGTACCCGAAAGAGAACGTTCGCTGCTGACCGGCGATTCTGGAGAATTATAGAGAGCGACACCTTTCATACTGATATTGAGCACAGTCAGCCGCTGTCCGGCTGGATTATCGACAACGAAGGCCACTACACCATCTTTAACTATGTAGCGATGAAACAGACGCTTTTCTTCATTGGCAATTTCCTGCAAAATGTTCTCACGTGCCTCTTCTGGCAGAGTCGAACACTCCAGCACGGTGCGACCCAGTTTCAAGGCGCGATATGGCGGAATCCGGAAAAACACCACTGAGTCCGGCGATATACGCCCGAAATTGCTGCGTCCTTCGGCCTTGACCTTACCAGTTCGCAGTCCTTCGCCCGCTTTATCCCATGTCATACAGTAGTCAAAAAAGTAAAATTCCTGCTTAATGCTCTCGCCATCGACAGTCTGCCATAAGAAGACCTGCGCACCATTCTCGCCCTGAAACCAGCGCATTTTCAGTTCGGGACTGTCGTTTTTAAGTTTGGCAGCATTGATTTCGCGCAGAGAGCAGCCAATGATACGCGGCTTGATAAAATCACTTACCACTGCCGACTGTGCCGGTGTCATATCGGCAAAAGCACAGCCCACGAGCGTGTCAAACAGATTTTTGACGACGACCCGGCAGGTCAGCTGAACGCCTTGCATTCGCAGCTGACAATCATAGACGACACCCTTTTCGACAGCCGCCAGCCCGGGCCAGCCCGCAAAATCTACGCGAAAACCGCCATAGCTCAGATTGCTTACCGGAAAAGGGCCGCCACCAAAAAAGGAGACTTCACAATCTTCAAGCTGCAGTCGCTGAAATCGCCGACGTTCGGCCGCGGTTGTCGCGACCTCCTCTTTTTTGGCAGAAGTTCCTGACAGCCATTTGACAAGCTTTCCGATATCAAGCATAGGTCTGCCTCATCCAGTAATGTTTTTCTGATTATATAGCCCACGGCCGGCTTTAACCAAACAAAATATGTGTTACAGCAGAACAGGCTGCCACGCTATTTGCGTAACAGCCTGTTCAGAAGGTCAGAGATTCTGTTCGTCAGTCACCTGCCGGCACTACAGCCGAAACAGCGAAGTCGAGATCCAGCGCCACCGGTTCTTCGGCGGTAAAGGTGTCAGAGAATACGCCATCATAGAGTGTGCTGTCGGTGAGAGCCATGTAGAGACCGGTTTCATTCTTGATTTTGGCAAAGCTGTCTACCAGCTTCTTGTAAGCCTCGAGTTCTTTGTTGAGATCGTCGAGCAGTTTCTTCGGGTGATAGCCGTCTTTGCTGAACAACAGGAAAACCCGGCGCGAATCTGAGTTAGATTTGTCGGCAACTTCGGTAAAGTCTTCGACTTCGCGCATATAGAGATTGGTGTGCTTTTCGAGCTCTTCGTAGGCCGGGTAGATATCGGCAAGCCAGTCCCAGAAGGTTTTACCCTTGACGTTCAGGAAAGTGCCCTCTTTGAGGTATTTAGCAATGTCGTAATTCGTGAATTCACTGCTGAAATCCTGCAGAACCAGTCGCTTTTCTTCCCCCAGTTCTTTCATCATGACTGCCATGTCGAGGTTCTTCTTGATGGTGGCAACCATCAGAACGGTATCGGCGGCTTTCTGAGCGATTGACAGCGGATCATAGATCAACGCCTGTTCGATATCACCCTGATAAACCTTGATGATGTTCTTCGGAGTGGCTTTTCCGTTACTCTTGTTCCAGCGCCAGCCAAAGCCTTTTTTGAGCTTGCTTTCAAGTTCACCATGCTCACGATCAGGATCGATATTATAGCACTCTACCAGCTTTTCAAGAGCCTCACGGGTGTTTTTATAGTATTTCAGGTGCTCCTTGCGGATAAAGTCGACCATTTTGTCGCCATCTTTGATGCCCTGCTTGACCTGTTCGCGGGCAGCTTTGATCTGTTCCTTGAAATACATCATTTCTTTGACACCAACCTGGAAAGCATCGCCGTTGAATGCCTGAATCAGCAGATCTTCATTCCAGGCAGCAGTGTCGATGCCAACCAGCGGAATATAGTTGAACGGTGACTGTTCCATGCGCAGACCGACAACATCAAAGATGCCACCGCGATAATTGTTGGCGGTGATCCAGTTCTGGTATTTCTTGATCAGCACGTAATCCGGGTTGAAGAACACCTTGAGAATGTTGTATTCTTCGATGGTTTTCTTGTAATCGCGCGACTGAATCTTGTCGCCAGCCCAGCTTACATAGGTCATCGGGTTGATGGCATGGCCAACCTTGCCCCAGAAGCCACGTTTGGCAGCCTTTTCCTTTTCGGCTTCAGTCGGCTTCCACGACATGTAGTCGGCTTTCATTTCCCAGAGTTCCTGCAGGCGTTCCATGCCGAAATCCGGCAGCGAGAAGCCTTTACGGCTGTAATAGCTGACGAGCACGCCCTGTTTTTCGAGTTCTTCATAAACACGCAGGTTCTTTTCGTGTATCTTCTGCTGCTCTTCGTCTTCAGGAGCCTGGCTCCTGACGAAATCGCCGTAGTTGGCTTCGGTTACCAGCAGTGCGACCGCTTTTTCGTTGGGGTCGAGCTGAGCCCGGTTATCGTAGAAAGACCTGAATTCAGGATCGTTCTCGTAGAGATACCAGTATGAGCCTTTGTAGGCTGATTTCCAGCGTTTATTGTAATCACCGAGCACGTTGCCGATAATGGTGAGCGCAGTCCAGATAAGGGCAAGAGCGCCGATTACCTGACCGACGATTGGAATACAGAACATTGCAACCAGTGCCGCTGAGCCGAGTGCGAGACCGACATAGTTCTTGACCAGCGAGTAAGATCCGTAGCGGCCACCCTTGCGGTCTTCTGAAGTGACGATACCATAGGTGTCGAGCGCGATGCCGAGCACGCACAGACCGATACCGACGGTATGGCCCCAGCCCTTGGCGTCGCCGATTACAGCAGCACCCTTGTTGGTATTGATACCGGCTTTTTTGGCAACTGCTTTGTAGGTCTCCTGATTTTCGAGGCCGGTTTTGCGGGCTACCCAGCGCCAGTATGAATAAAAGCCTTCGCCGGGGCCGGCTTTATAGCCGCACGGAGGAGCACAATGGCTCAAAAAGGTCGACACATTCTTGGCACTGAAGGTTTTCTGCACATTCGAGGCCATCTTGCCCATGCGCTGAAAACCGTTCATCAGGTTGGCTTTGCGCTGAATGAAGCCGACGCCCTTCTGATAGAGACGGGAATTGGCGATCTGACTGCCGGTCCATCTGCCGATGGTCGAGACCTTGTTGGCAGCCCAGGCAGCGCCGCGGGTCAGGCCGGTTTTGGTGGCCGCATCGCCGGCCAGTTTGATACCGGTTACAACCGGACCCGAATTAGCGATGAATGAAAATGCCAGCGCGGCTTTGCTCGAAGCCATGGCAACCGCCTTGAAATAATAAGGCGTGTTGGTGAAGTGAGGCGACATGTCGCTGAGCGTGCTGTAAAAGCTGAAAACGTCGGAACAGCCGTCGTCCATCATCGCATAGGCGCCTGAGATGGTCATCATCCATTCGCCCCAGGCATAAGCTTCGGCATCTTCCTTGGGGTTACCATCTTTCGATCGCCCCTGCAGAGCAAGGACATACTCAAGGTAATCAGCCGGAGCCTCTATTTCGTTGAGGTCGACGATACCGTCGATCCCTTCGGTGTCGAGGATTGGCTGCGGCAAATCATCATTGGCATAAGCGACCGCCAACGGCTGAACCGCGAACCAGACACAGAACAGAACGACAAACCACCTGTACCGCGCTTTTATCTTCATGATCTCCTCCTTATGAAGAGCAGCAATTACACAAAATGTACCGCTGACAACAACAGTATTTTAATGATAACAGAGAATGCCTCTGAACGGAAGAGGCCGACGAACCGGTCTGGAAAACGATCAGCGCAACCAGACCACGCAGAATTTTTCCACGCAGAAAAGAATACTGATCTTTTTGCAAAAAGTTTACGCTTCCTGCGAAATCATGCCTTCCTGGCAGGCGACGATATATGTACAGGTGAGGTCACCGGTGACGTTGTTCATGGTCTCGAACATGTCGAGAATCGGGTTGATGCCGAGCGCGAAGGCGACGATCTGCGAGATCTGCATTTCGTTGAGACCCATGTTGCTGAGAATGATGAAAAGCAGCATCAGCGAGCCGCCGGGAATGCCACCAGCACCAATGGCCGCCAGAACTGTGGTGATGACCAGCACAAAAAGCGCCGAAAAGCCAAGGTCGACGCCAAATATGTTAGCAGCAAGAATCGCAAACATCGGCAGATGTATGCAGACGCCATCCATGTTAACGGTTGCGCCAAGCGGCAGCGCGAAATCAGCGAGTTCGCGGCGGATCTTGAGGTCGTCGATCGCGGTTTTGAGAGTTATCGGCAGCGTCGCGCCGGATGAGCGGGTAACAAAAGCGGTGATCATCGCTTCCTGGGCAAATTTAAAGAACTTCAGCGGGCTGCTGCGCGCCAGAAATAAGATCATGCCCGAATAGACAACGCCGATCATCAGGCCGATTCCGATAATGATACCAATGGCGATATTGAAATAGGGGCCGGCGAGAGCCGGGCCGTGCTGAGTGAAGTTGACTATGGTCAGCGCAAGAATGCCGACCGGAGCATAGTCCATGATCCAGCCGACCATAACGAAAAGAATACGGTTGAAATTTGTGGAAAGTTCGAGCAGACGCTCTAACGGTGCCGAATCCTTATCTGAGCTGTCGTCGAGAATCACGCGCAATGCCAGCCCAGCCAGTATTGCAAACACGATCACCGCCAGAAAGTTGCCGTCGGCCAGCGCCTTGAAAGGATTCTCGAACATGCTCATGAAAACTGCAGTAAGAGATGCCGCCCCGCTGTTGGCCGCGGCTGATGCGCCTGCTGTCGCAGCGTCGGCGCTGTCGAGAGTCATGCCTTCTTTGCCGGGATTGATTACCAGCGCGAAGATCGTTCCGATAACCGCTGCCAGCAAAGAGGTAATCAGGTAAAGAACGATGACGCGCACCCCGATGCGGCCAAATTTTTTGAGTGGCAGACTGGCCGCACCCTGAAACAGCGAAAAGAAAATCAGCGGCACGACGATCATTTTGAGCATCTTTACGAGAACCATGCCAAGAGGTGACAGCCAGGTGTCGAGCGGCCCCTTGAGCGCCACGCCATGCTGCACTTCGGCATACCAGCAGACAATACCGATAACCGCACCAATAATAAACGCGCCCAACATTCGATAAAGAATCGGAATCGCCCGATATCGCGATATCATACCCATCTGATCACCCCTGCAGCAGAATAGTCTGCCCCAAGCTTAAAGCAATTACGTCCTTCCCCGCAACAAAAAACAAAAACCGATGCAGCATTTGCATCGGTTCTGCTAAATCTGATACGAGATCGTGATGATTAAAACATTTCATCACTTCGATAAGGTAAGCCGCTTTGAATTCTCCATTTGTTATCGTTCTCTTTGACCCAGGTAAATACAATGGCCGGCTCATTCTTCGATGTATCGCCAAAATAGTAGGTTCCTGGATTGCCGGATGTTTCGCCGGGCTTCAGTTCGACTGAAATAACCATTCGAGTATGAACCTTTACGGTATTGTCATCTACTTTTTCATGATTGAATGGTACGAGCGTCCAGGCTTTAACTTCATATCTTTCAAGCCGGCTTTTAGTAGTATCTAAAAGACTGGTGCGATTGCTGTCTCCCTTTAAATCGTAAAACGGAGTTGCGATATATGAAGAAAAAGAAGCCATACGAGTGGTTATGTCTGTAGTATTGTTTTCAAGTGCTGACTGCATCTCAACATACGAATTATAAACCGCTGGATAGTCATTCTGTAACAACTGGTCGTATGCAGGGGCAGCGGGATTGCTGCTGCCGCCGCCACCGCCGCAACCGGTCAGCATGGCGAGCGATAGGATCATTACCAGAGTCAGTTTGAGCAGCTTCATTTTTGTCTCCTGATTTGTTTCATGCAGCACCGAACAGACGCCGGTAACCTGCCGAATGTCATACATAGTCTTCTGAACAGGCAAGATTATAGCATAAATAGCTTTCTGGTGCAGCAAAACTGAAACCGGCCCGGCAATTTCCAGACAAAAACAACCCTCAAAAAGATTCAGGCAGGCCATTGGCCTGCCTGAATCTTCTGTGAAATCTGTATCAAGTCGTCATCCTGCACGCAGCATGACATGGAAAAGGCGATTTTCTTACTTCGCTGCCGGGTCGAGCTTGATTTCGCGCAGATCGCCGAGACCGCTGAAGATGGCCTCCCACTGGGTGCCTTTGCGCAGTTTCATGAACTGCTCAAACGTCAGTTCCTTGTTGCGCATCTCCTTGACCTCGTATTCCTTGCCGTCGCTGAGGCGCCTGACCTTAACCAGATAAGTCTCTTTGCGGGCCTTTTCAGAGACATCGCCGACTTTTGGCGGAGTGTTCTTTTCTGCACCGGAATCAGGCCATTTCGGCTCATCCTGGGTGCCTTTGAGCTCAACCGGCGCAATGTCGATCCAGCGGTCGATGTTGTATGTGACTTTTTCAGCATAAATCGGCTCTTTCCGGAATTTTTCTCTTCTGACCATGCGGGTACGTTGTTCTTCCTTGTATTTTGGCACCATCTTATATTTGACCTGAAAGCGCCCGTTACCAAGATCGATTTTGCCGTCTTCGACCTTGTCTTCGCCGATCTTCACCTTTTCGGTATAGGTTTCTTCGACTTCTTCAAAACCATCGGGAATCTTTTTATAATCGCGAATTTCGCGACTGCTCGACAACTTGACGGCGGCCTGCGGAACTTCGTTTTCCCAGGCTTTCTCTTCGACTGTCTTATACTCCTGACGTTCGATGATGCGCGTCCACTGGTTGTCGATAATCTCAATCTTTTCAGGGGTTTCACGACTGCTCAGAAACATCAGCACAAAGAACAGCAGGGCAATGACACCACAACCGATCTTGAAAGCAGCCGGCATTGGCTGCGGCGGCACATTGGTCTTTGCCGGACCTGATTGTGGCTGAGCGCCACCCGGCGGGATTTCTTTTACTGCCCGCTGTTTGCCGGATCCTCTGGCTGATCCGCATCCGGTGCACTTTTCTGATGCCGCCGGGCTGGTATTGCCACAAAACTGGCAGATCCAGTCTGGGCCGGCCTTGGCTTTGGCCAGTTCAGCTTCGTCAGTTATTACAGGCGCATCGCCATCACAATGAAACTGCACATCTTCGCCACGAATTGCACCACAGGCATCGCATTGCTGCTCAGCACCACGATTTTTGGCATTACAATTGGGGCAGATCCAGTAACCTTCTACTATTTCCTCAATTACTTTGATTTCATCAGAACCCTTTGTCTTTTTGTCGGCCACAGCCACACTCCTCTATTCCAGCTCATTTGCAGCTCACAGGTGCACCTCAGAGATCTCTTAGGTTTTATTG
>JAKJFO010000110.1 GCA_022704885.1 Candidatus Rifleibacteriota bacterium
CGTTGCGCGCATGGCCGACCCGACCATCGTTGAAGAAGTCATGAAAGCCGTGTCGATACCGGTCATGGCGAAAGCCCGCATCGGTCACATCGTCGAAGCCCGTATTCTCGAAGCGATGGGTGTCGATTACATCGACGAAAGCGAAGTGCTGACGCCGGCTGACGAAGAATACCATATTCTCAAAAGCTCGTTCACCGTGCCATTTGTCTGTGGTTGCCGTGATCTCGGCGAAGCCGCCCGACGCATCGGCGAAGGCGCGGCCATGCTGCGCACCAAGGGCGAGCCGGGCACCGGCAACATCGTCGAAGCCGTACGTCACATGCGCAAGGTCAATGCTCAGGTGCGGCGCGTCGTGGCCATGAACGAAGACGAGCTGATGACTGAGGCCAAGCTGCTCGGCGCTCCCTATGAAATTCTGCTGCAGATCAAGAAGAACGGCCGTCTGCCGGTCGTCAATTTTGCCGCCGGCGGCGTCGCGACACCGGCTGACGCAGCGTTGATGATGGAACTTGGCGCTGATGGCGTATTCGTCGGATCTGGCATTTTCAAGTCAGAGAACCCGGCTGCTTTTGCCAAAGCTATTGTCGAAGCCACGACGAATTATAAAGATTACAAGCTGCTGGCCGAGATTTCGAAGAACATCGGCACGCCGATGACCGGTCTCGAAATGTCTTCGCTGACCCCTGCCGACCGTATGCAGGATCGCGGCTGGTAAAGCGCAGATATGACCACCATAGGCGTTCTTGCTCTACAGGGCGCGGTGCGCGAACACGCCCGCGCCATCGAAAAGTGTGGCGCGAAGGCGCTCGAAGTCAAGTCAGCCGATGATCTGCAGAAGATCGACGGCCTGATTCTGCCTGGTGGTGAAAGCACGACCATGCGGCGGCTTATCGATACCTACGACATGATGAAGCCGCTCAAACGCTTTATCAGCGTTGACAAGCCAGTGTTCGGAACCTGCGCCGGCCTGATACTGCTGGCGCGTAAGATCGAAGGTAGCGACGGCAACCATATTGGCATGATGGATATAGTCGTGCGGCGCAATTCTTACGGCAGGCAGGTCAACAGCTTCGAAACCAGTCTTGCGATCAAAGATGTCGGCAACGATTTTCCCGGTGTTTTCATTCGCGCTCCGCATATTGTCAGTGTTGACGAAGGCGTCGAGGTGTTGTGCGAGCACGACGGAAGAATCGTGATGGCTCGCCAGGGCTGCCTGCTCGGCTGTGCCTTTCATCCTGAACTGACCGACGACACCCGCGTGATGGCCTATTTCGCCAAAATGGTGCGTGCCTCGATCGTTTCCCGCATCAGGAGTTAAATCGCAAGGGCTCTGTCGATAGGCATATCAAGTGAAATCAGGGTCTCGGTAGACTGCACTTCGGGTATCGGCTGTAATTTTTCGACGAGAAATTTATGCAGCCCGGCTGTGCTGGAGACAAATACCTTGATGAACAGGCTGTATGAGCCGGTAGTGAAGTGTGCTTCAACCACTTCAGGCATGTTTTTAAGTTTGGCTACCACGCTGATATGATCGCCGGCCTGGTGTAGATTGATACCTATAAAGGCACAGATGTCGTAGCCAAGGCCTGCCGGGTCGAGAATGAGTCGCGTTCCTTTTATTACCCCGGCTTCCCGCAGTTTATTTACGCGTACATGTATGGTGCCGCCTGATACTTTAAGCTTTCTGGCAATGTCCTGGAACGAGCAGCGCGAGTCAAGCCTTAATTCATCAAGTATCTGGCGGTCGATTTTGTCAATTTCGAATTTTTTGCTCATTTTTGGCGCTTAAAATTAAAAATAATTTAATATTTTAGTGCATTATTTAACATAATGATAACAAAAATAAATTATATTGTAAATATATTAAATAATGTGTAATTATTTTGCGATGTGAATAATGAAAAAGTTTAAAACAGGAGTTTTATGATGACCGCTTCACGGCTTACGCTGATTCAGACAGAACGCGCCATTCTCGATCTCAAGAGACATTTCGAAGACACTCTTACCAGCAGCCTGAGACTGCATCGTGTGTCGGCTCCGATGTTTGTCGATGCTGATTCAGGCCTGCAGGACAACCTCAACGGCATCGAGCGTCCGGTATCTTTCAAAGTGCCGGCTATCGGCGATACCCGCTTTGAGATCGTACACTCGCTGGCAAAGTGGAAAAGACTGGCGCTGGCCCGCTACGGGATTCCAGCCGGCGAAGGCCTGTATACTGACATGAACGCACTGCGCCCCGATGAGCCGACTATTACTTCGGCCATTCACTCGGTTTACGTCGACCAGTGGGACTGGGAACGCATCATGTTGCCGCAGCAGCGCAACCTCGACTTCCTCAAGGCAACAGTTGAAACGATCTATAACGCGATTCTCGCAACCGAACATCATATCTGCAGCCGCTACGATCTCAAAAAGTTTCTGCCGCAGAAAATCCACTTCATTCACAGTGAAGACCTGCTCGCACGCTTCCCCGGCATGACTCCGAAAGAGCGCGAAAACGCGATCTGCCGCGAACATGGCGCAGTATTCATAATCGGTATTGGCGGTCTGTTGAGCGATGGTACTGCCCACGACGGTCGCGCGCCCGACTATGACGACTGGACAACCGAAGCTTTGCCTGGCCGAAGGGGCCTCAACGGCGACATTCTCGTTTTCAACCCGATTCTCGATATGGCTTTCGAAGTCTCGTCGATGGGCATCAGGGTCAGTCCGAAAGTGCTGACTGAGCAGCTTAAGATCAGAAGCAGCGAAGATCGCGCCCGGCTTCCCTGGCATAAAATGCTGCTGGCGGGAAAACTGCCGCAGACGATCGGTGGTGGTATCGGCCAGTCGCGCCTGAGCATGCTGCTTTTGCAGAAACGCCATATCGGTGAAGTTCAGGTCAGCGTCTGGCCTGCCGACGAAGTGACCCGCTGTGAAGCCGAAGGGATACAGATTCTCTGATCGCTTCGAGGTAATTTATAATTCGCCGGTTTTGTGATATGATTTTCATCAGCATGAATGGAGAAAAATATGAGCAAAACCGGCGAATTTACCAATAAGGTGCATGGCTACCTTGATATTGTTAAAAGCGATGAAACGCCACTTTCAGCAAAACTGCTGCTGTTCGCCGCGGTAGCTTATTTTTTGTGGCCGTTCGATCTGATACCTGATTTCATACCAGTTATCGGTTATCTCGATGATCTTATTATCGTGCCTTTTTTGATCTGGCTTGCTTTCAAGCAGATCGAGGCTGAGCGCCAACGTCGCCTGGCCGAACAGAAGCTGATCAGTACTCAGGGTTTCAAGATTCCTGACCATTGTCAGCATCTCAAAAATGACTGAGAGAATCATTCTCTGCGACCTTGGCGGAGTTCTCATAGACCTCCACTGGGAACAACATGCCCGCGCCCTGTTTGGGCAGGAATGCGACAGCGAAGCGCTCAAACGCAGATGGCTGCAGCTGCAGTCGACCAGGTTATATGAGGCCGGCAAAACAGATTTTACCGGGTTCTACCGCGCATTTGCTGCAGAAACCGGCAGCTGTCTTAATCTTAACGATTTTGAACGCGAATTTGCCGGCATTATTGGCCCGCTCAAACCTGACTGCCTTGCCATTCTCGAAGAACTTTCCGGCTACGATGAACTGGCGATGCTCTCGAATACCAATCCTGTCCATGTCGAACTGTTGCGGCGAACCACCGGGGTTTTCAAGCCGTTCAAACATCTTTTTTTCTCATACGAGATGGGCATGGTTAAGCCCGATCGCGAGATTTACGAAGAGGTCTGCCGCCTGCTGCGCAGAGAGCCGCAGCAGATTCATTTTTTTGACGACAGCCTGGCTAATGTCGAGGCCGCGCAGCATGCCGGTCTCAATGCTTACCTGGTCAACCGTCCGGCTCAGATCAAAGAAATCGTTGCCAGACTGCCTTAACTCGCGGTGATTGCAAAAGGCCGCCGCCTGTTGTATAAATGCTTATCAAAACTTCTGGAGAAAACCCGTGAAACTCAGCTCCCAACAACGCAAACATCTCGAATCTCTTGCCCATCATCTCGAACCGATCGTGCGCATCGGCAAGCAGGGCCTCGAGTCAAAGATCGTTCTCAGCGTGGTTGAAGCATTCAATACGCATGAGCTTATCAAGATCAAGCTGCTCGATTCTTCGCCGGTGGAAGCAGGCGAAGCCGCCGAAGAGATATGCCGGGCGGCAGATGCCGTTCTTGTACGCGTAATCGGTCGGGTGATCGTTCTTTACAAGCCATTCTCTGACAAGCCGCGAAAAATTGAACTGCCTTGATAGAGCTGCTGCAATTATTTAGTGCAGCAAGTCTTGTTCTCGCCGGATTATGCGACCTGATTGACTCGTGACTTCTGAAGTCTGTATAATACAGCCATTCGCAGATAAATACATATTTTGAGGAATCAGCTGAGCAGAGGGGATTTCTGGTGTTTACCGACAGCCAGCAAGATCAATCAAGTATCAAAACTGAATCAGGCGTGAAATTGAGTCGCCTGAATTCTTTTCGTTCTTTGAAGCTGAGGTTCATCATCTATTCTATAACCGCAATGCTTCTTGGCGCCGGTATCGTTACATTTTTGACTACCAGCTATGCGCACAGCAGTTTTGAACAGCATTATCAGAAGCATGTCAGTCAGCTGGTTTCAGAACATGTCGAAGAATTGCGCATGGTAATTCTTTCTGGACAATCAGAGAATCTCGATGCACTGCTGGCAAAAATCGCGGGAGCGCTGGATGCCGACAGCCTGAGATTGATGGACGAGTCAGGTGTGGTTATATCCGCTTACAGCGGCAGCAACCGGGAATACAGAATGCCATCGGTTTCTTACCGCCATGAATTCCAGGTTACCGATAAAGATGGTAAAACCGGGAAATGGCTGATCAGGGTTCGAATCAGGCCGAATGCCTTGTCTGGTCTTGTTGACAATTTTATGCTGTATCAGCTGCTCGTCATCTTCATCATGTCGGCTGCAGCGGTCGTCGGCATCGCTTTTGCACTGGAAATCACTATTGGTAAACGAATCAGATCGCTTAATGACAGTCTGCAGAATGCTGCCGGGACTGATACTGTAATATCTTCAGCAGAGGGTCTACAAGATGAATTTTCAGAGATCGACGGACAGGTGAACAAGCTTGTTCAGGTCGCCAGACAGCAGCAGGCAAGGCTGAGTATCTTCGCTGAAACAGCTGATATGGTATGTTTTACCGTTAATCTGACCGATGAGTCGGTCATTATGGTCGGCGACAGCAAAAAACTGCTGGGTGTCGAACCGGCCAGACTTGCCAAAGTAAACGATCTTATCGAACTTATGCCAGCATCTGAAGAAGCCCGTCTGCGCCAGAAATGGTTTTCTCTGCGAACTGCATTACTCTCAGGCCAGAGAGCTGCTGGACAAAGTGATTCTTCCTGGCAACTACGAAACCTCAGAGGAATCAATGCCGACCGCGATGCCGGCGAAAATTGGATCAGGGTTGTATTAAGCTGGCGAGGCGGTGACGACGCTTTTGTGTATGGTGTAATAACCGATGCCACCGACAAAAAAATGTCAGAAACTGTTCTTCAGGTAGAATTGGAAAAGTTTCGCAGTATATACATGAATCTGCCGGTGGGCCTCTGGCGCAGTTACAACGACCGTTTTATCAGCATGAATCAGGCAATGGCTCAGATTCTCGGCTATACTTCACCGGCAGAAGCCATCGAAATGGTGCAAAGTATTGGCCACCAGCTTTATATAACTCCAGTCGACCGGTCATTCTTTTTTGACGAATTGCGCAAACGTGATCAGATGCGAAGTCTCGAAATGAAGTTCCGACGCGCCAATGGCGAATTGTTCTGGGCTGCGGTTTATGGCCGGGTCTTTTACGAAAATGGTCGCGAATACTGCGAAGGCTGTTTTATCGATATAACCGACAAGCGGCTGGCAGAAGATAAACTGCGAATGAACGAGGAAATTCTTCGCCAGAGTATAGAATCGGGCGATATCGTTGTCTGGCAGTTTGAGCCGGTTGGCGAAAAATTCCTGCTGCTTGGGGCAGTTAAACGACTGCTTGGTGAAAGTCTTATTGCCGATACCAGCTTCAGGGATTTCTGCAAGATTCTTCATCCTGACGACATGCAGGCTTTCAAGGCTTATTTTGACCGGTCAAGACGCGGCGATATTTCTAAAGGACCATGGTCTCTCGATTTTAGAATCTGCCTTCTCAATCCTGAAAAGAAGACGGAAGTTCGTGGGTTGCGTATTCTTTCTTCTGCCGAAAGTCTGCTGTCAGGTACACAGAAGGTGGTTCGCGGTGTGCTGGTCGATATCAGCGATCTGATCAAAGCTGAACAGATGCGTAAATCTGGTGAAGAACTGCGGGTAGAAGGCATGAACACAGCAGAACTTTTTACCAGCATGAGTCATGAGATCAGAACGCCGTTGAGCGCTATCATCGGCTATAGTGAACTGCTGGCACCTATTACCGAAAATGCCAGGGCGCAGCAATATGCCAGCTCGATCATTGCTGCCGGAAGAAGCCTGATCAACATCATCAACAGTATCAGTGATCTGGTGCGTCTTGAGTCTGGGCGCGTGGAGCTGATAGAAGGCCCGCTCAACCCAATGGATCTGGTTGCTGAAGTTGACTCGATGTTCAGTGAAGAAGCTGAACGCAAGGGTCTCGAATTCTGGACTCAGGTTGACTCGGAAGTTCCAGCGGTCATTCTGTCTGATGAAGCGCGCATTCGCGAGATATTGATCAATCTGGTAAGTAATGCCATCAAGTTTACCAACCAGGGTTCTGTCGGAGTGCGGGTTGCTCTGGGCCATTCATCGCATCAGAATCTGATCAATCTTCTGATCACAGTTGAAGACACCGGTGTTGGCATTGACTGCGATGATCCTGAGCAGATTTTCGATCCTCTCTATCGTCGCAAATTCCAGAACCGGTTTGGTGGCACAGGCCTTGGACTGGCTATCTGCCGCCGCCTCGTCGAACTTCTTAACGGAACTGTCAAGGTCAAGACCGAGCCAGGCCGTGGAACAAGGTTCGACATCATTCTGCGTGAAATCAAGATTCCAGAACGCGCGAAAAAGCAGACGGCAGCTGATGCCTCGCGCAAGGGGATCATGCGCTTTGCCGGTCAGAAAATCATGGTAGCGGATGATACTGCTTCTAATCGTGAACTCATTGCAGAGGCCATGAAAAATGCCGGATTGAACGTGATATGCGCTTCGGACGGAAATGAAGCGGTTGAACTGGCAAAAAAAGAACAGCCTGAGCTGATTTTCATGGATCTGCGTATGCCACAGAAAGACGGTGTCTGTGCGGCGAAGGAATTGCGCTGTATAACCGGTCTGGCGTCAGTTCCAATTATTGCGGTGACGGCAACCAACAGTTTTGCTGAACTGGAGGAGCTTAAAGGACTTTTCGACGGTTTCATCATCAAGCCCGTCAGTCTGCTCAGACTTTTTTCTGAAGCTGGTCGGTTTCTCAAACATGCCGCTGCCCCGGAAATATTAAGGGATACTGAATTCAAGCTGCCTCCTGAAGCTTTTGAACAGCTGTCAAACCCGTGGAAACTCTGCGAAATTGTGGCAAAAGAGTTCATGAGCGGATTCATGCACAGCGACAATGCGATACTGATTGACGAAATGGCCGATCTGGCAGAGCGGGTCAGGCATGCTTCGATCGCTCACTCGTTCAATATTCTGACGCTGGAAGTCGAAGCACTCATTGGCGGTCTGCAGAACTACGACATAACCGCCATAAAGCAAAGTCGCAGCCGCATAAACCAGATTTTCACTCAGCTGCTCAAGGTTTATTCGAGGCGCTGACAAAAGCTTTGACGAATTCCCGCTGTTCATCTGTTTCGGGGCTGCTGGAAAAACGCGCCGCATTACTTGCGCGGAAAAGCTTCGCCAGTTCAGTCAAAGCCGCTTCGCTGTCATAGCCCTGCGTTTTCAGCCAGCAGCCAACAACGGTGCCAGTTCGGCCAATCCCGCCCCGGCAATGCAGATATAGACGCCGACCTCTTTCCAGCAGTTGATTGATGCAGTCTGTCAGTTGCTGCATCTCTGCCAGCGAAGGGATCGAGTAATCGATAATGGCGAATCGGTAATATTCAATATCTTTACTGGTAATTTTTGCCAGAACCGGCTGATAATGAACGAGTTCGTCTTCTTCTGTCAGATCGATGAAAGCGTCGATACCGTTGTCGAGCAGGCTGTGCAGGAATTCGTGCGGGTTGTCGATGCCGGGGTTGTAGGGAAAGCCTCCGGCCAGAAAACGACCTGGAATTACCCAGTAACACCGGCCCGGCAGGGCGGGACTGCTATGTTTCATGCTGGTTCTCCCGTCACAGTATGTTTGCTATAATTTAACAGAACATCTGCATGGCGGGCCACAAAAAAACTGCAAGCCAGGGCGGAATCTGATACATTGTTGTCAGAAGTTTAGCCGGTTTGCGGGACGATGATCATGAAACGCCATGCTCTGTTGTTGATGATGCTCAGCCTGTGTCTCACGGGCTTTGCCGCCTTTGACACGGCTCCTTACGAAGCGTCCGGGTCGCCGATAGCATCGATGTCTGCCGATTTTTTTTATCCGCCGTATTTTCGCGAAACTGACGGTCTGACTTTGCGCAATCTCAGGCAGGAAATCAGATTTCGCATGGAATTCTTTGCCGGGTTGCGTCCTGAAGCTCGTTACATGAACTGTTTCAAAATGCAGAAAAGAATCGTGCGGGCATTGGAGCGTTATCAGGCTGCCGGAAAACAGCCTGTTCTGCGGCAGCTCGACGACAACCTGCTTTTCAATGCAGAGTCGCCACTTGAAGAATTTCTCAGGCCGATGCCGGTACCGCCGACTACGCGCTGTATTTATAAGTCTGCTGGTGACCTTGCTGGTGAGGGCATGGTATATTGCGTTTACCACGGGCCAGTGAACGATTCAGCTGTATATCGAAAGTATGAGCACAGATTTGTCGCCGAAAAGCCTTTCTTTACAGCTTTTGATTTTGTGGAACTGCTGATTTTTTCACCGGTGCTGATCATTCTGCCGGTAACCTGGCTGATCATGCGCAAAGTTCTCGAAAAAGGTCGCTGAATAATGGCGGTTGAAATTGACGGGCTTTTTCAATAAGATAGAGCGGGCCTGAAATGGCGCGTTTTTTGAGTTTACGAATTGGCGGACCAGTTAATGCACAGCAAAAGACCCTTTCTGTTCGCACATCAGCAGTTTTTCAGGCTCTGGCTCGGGCAGGTAACCAGTCAGGCCGGCACCAGAGTTTATCAGATAGCCATAGTCTGGTGGATTCTCTCAATCAGCGCTGAACACAGCGGTTTTGCTCTTGGTACTTTCATGGTTGCCGGAGCCTTGCCGTCACTTCTATTCTTCAGACTCATCGGCAGAGTAGTCGATCGCATGCCGGCAAAATTCATGCTGGTATCCTGCGATCTGACATCGGCAGCACTGATGGGCTATGTTGCCTGGTGTCTCAGCAACGGTACGCTGACCCTTGGGGCAGCTTACCTGTTCGGCTTTCTCATTGCCGTTGCCGAAGGCTTTTTCAACCCGGCCATCACCAAATGTCTGCCCAGCCTGGTTTCGGCTGAAGATCTCGAACAGGCAGTCGCGTATCAGGCTTCCAGCCAGTATCTTGCCAGTTTTGGCGGGTCGGTACTTGGTGCCATGCTCATCGCCTGGCTCGGAATTCCTCTGCTGGTGCTGCTCAATGCCATCACTTATGTCTTTTCGGCCCTCATCGAGATGACTCTGGTGTTTCCCGAATCGTCTGCGGCTGCCGAAACTGCCGTCGACAACGCCCCGTCTGATGCGGCTGCCGGGCGGAATTCGTCCGATACTGTGGCGGTGGCTGATGACAAGGCTGTGTGGCAGAAGTTTCCTCTGTTGAAGCAGTTGCTTGCCGGCTTTGGCCTGGTTAACTTTTTTGCTACGCCGACTCTGGTAATAGTACCGCTCTACGTGCAGAAGAGTCTGCATGGAAGCGCTTCGCTGATGGGGCTGCTTGAAGCTTCCCTGTGGGTCGGCATTCTTCTTGGCACTTTTTCGGCAGCCCTTATCAGGAGCCAGGGTAGAACGATCCGCTTGGGAGCTTTCAGTATGCTGATCTACGGTGGCAGCATGATTCTGCCGGGTCTGCTGATAAACCAGTGGGGATTTGGGCTGGCTCTGATTCTGGCTGGTGCTTCACTTGGTATTACCAACGTTAAGTTCGTGACTCTCTTTCAAAAAGTGGTTCCAGAGCAGGTTAAGGGCCGCTTTTTTGCTGCCATGCAGGCGATTATCGGCTTTTCATTTCCAGTTGCTTATCTGGTGTTCGGCTATCTCGGCGACCTGATGACTCCTGACCGGCTCTGCCTGGTGCAGTCTGTCGGCATTATTGCCGTAGCCATCTGGTTCTATCACCTGGCTGCCGGCGAGGCAACTCTGGTCGCCTATGCCGAGGCATCGGAAAGAGCATGAAACGAGGGTTATCGGAGGTAAGACATGAATGATCGCGTCGCCACTTCAGAAGGTCTGGCTCGAATGCATCTGTTCAGATACTGGCATTCTGGAGAGTTTGAGGTTTTCATCGATGCAAAGCCGGTAACGATAACCTGTGCAGCCGGCTCTAATATTTCGCAGCAGGATGCTGAAGCGCAATGTGTGGCAAAGGCCAATCTCGTGCAGGGCCTTATCGATGGCAATTGTGAACGTGACAGCTCTTATGAAAAGCCGGTAAGAGAAGAGATCACTCACGAGATCGACGAACGCAACATCGTGACTCGTAATCGCTATGGCGCGCTGGTTCTCAACAGCTGTTCGCTGAACATATTCGATATCGATGATTACAAGCGCTCGTTCTGGGAAGCCATCGGCTTCGGCGGCAAAAGAGACAAAAAAGCCGTTATTGTCGAAAATCTGCGTAAGCTGTTTGAAACTCGCCGTCAGGACAATACCAGCTGGCGCATTTATGAGACCTGCAAAGGCATCAGGCTGATCGTAGTCGGTCAGTATCTCGACCCGAAATCGCCGGTTTTCGAACGGTTCAGCCGTGAAATCAACGCTGACGCACTCTATACGCTTTTATGCACAAAACAGAACTGCTATCGGGCGCGTCTGACGCCAAAACCGCATCGTCTGCATCTCGAACGCCTCAAATTTCTCTGCCCGCTTCCCGAGGATATCGAGGGAAAATACGCGCAATGGCTGAAAGAATACGAGCGGCAGTCGAAGAACTACGCAGTCTGTCGACTGCTCGATACTCTGGGAACCAGTTTCGACGAGAATCCGATAGTTGAATTCCATGACCGTGTCTGCTGCAGCAGCATGCATCTGCCGCTCGCCTGATCTTTGGTCGCTAAAAAAGACAGGCCACAGCGAATCCGCCGTGGCCTGTCGTCTTAAACAGCAGTTACCAGTCTACTGAGCCGTGAACATTGCATTTGATTCTGCCGTTTTCGGCAAGATCGCCGTCGGCGCTGTATGTGCCGCCATCAGGGCAAACCGGCGCTGATTTCAGATACTTTCCGTCGAGAAGCGCCTGGATGTTTAATTCGTGCAGCATCTTCTCGTTGTCCATGTTATACATTTCGGTTGCACCAAGCAATACGCGCTGGTTGGCCAGACATGCATTTTTGCGGGCGTTATCGCGTGCCTTCTTGAAATTGGGAATCGCAATGGCGGCAAGAACTCCGACCACAGCGGTGCCAACCAGTATCTGCTCGTTTTCGGTCTGTTTAACAGAAACACCGAGCCATGGTGCGCGGTCGACGTTAGTGAGAGCCGCAAACAGTTTTTTAACGGTTTCGATGCGGGCGTCGCCTTTGTTTTGTGACAGCTGCTGTTCAAGCATTTTTAGGTTGTCCTGCAGCATTTCCTTGAATTGCTGCCTGGTTGGCTCATCTTTGACTGCAACTGCCAGAAGCATACCTTCCGTGTCGGCAAAAATACGCGCACGTGTAATGTGCTGCAGGCGAGGGTCAGGCAACTGACTTGCTACATCGACTTTAGGCAATGGCTTTGCCGGACCATCATGCTTTTTGAGATCGTTGACCGTGTTATGAATGGAACAGCAGATTTCGCCGTCCTGCATCAGGTCGCCGCGCGCCGAATAAGTGCCGCCGTCCGGGCATGTCATCGGCTCTTTGAGATACTGTCCCTTAACCAGTTCGCTTACGTTCAGATCAGACAGTCCCTTTGCGTTGTCCATGTTATACATCTCGGTGGCGGCCAGCATCACCCGCATATTGGCTGCACAGGTTTTTTCGCTGGTCGATGTCGATCGCTGCTGATGTAGAGTGAGAACGCTCTCGATCACCGACTGCACGTCAACTTCGATTGCCAGATGCTGATCGGGCGAGGTAACGCGTTTGTGGTAGGCCTGCCAGCTTTCGCCGAGCTTTGCCGGCGCTGCTGCAACCTTCCCGATGACGATGCGCTCGCTGTTGATCTCGACGGGCAGAGCCATGCCAGGCACGTCAAACCTGATAACATTGTCTTTGGGGGTAAAGTCGACTCCCTGCGTGTTGGGCGAAGATTTGAGGAATTCAGCGATTTTGTCTGGCTTGATGCTGGCTTCGATGACAACTTTGGGCTGCAGGTCTTTCGAGACCGAAACCCAGACGCCGCCGGTCGGAATGAAAACCCCATCGTTGTGCCACTTCTCGATGGCTTCGTTGAGTTTTGCGATCGACAGATCTTTGCCAAACGGGCTCTCGGCGGCTATGGTGCCCAGCATCTGTTCTACCTGTTGTTTGGTATTGGGGTCAGCCGTCTTATCGAAATTTCTGACCTGCTCTCTCACTACATTGTAGGCTTTGCCCAGGTTGAAATAGATTACGCCGATACTTTCGTTCTCGATAACATTGAGGCCAAAGCTCGCTAAAACCGCTCCCTGACTTGACAGCAGGATGACAGCAACCAGAATCGACACCATAAAACTTTTTCTCATCGTTCGCTCCCCTTTCGGTACCATGCCCGTAAAACATTGCCGGCCTTGAATTCGGCAGTCAGTATACCTTTCACTTTAGTCCTGCCGAACTGTTTTGTCTATCTGCCTTTTCTGCACGATACCTTTTCATTACGACAGGATATGGCATATACTTGGCCAGCTCAAAATATGATCGAAGAACAGTATATTAAAGTTGATGAGAAGCCGCCCGGTCGTTGGAAAAGTCCGCTGGCCTGGCTGCTGCTGCTATTTTTCGCATGGTGGCTGTGGCCGTTTTCGCCAAAATCAACGCCGGCCCGAATTCTGCCGGCCGGCTGGCGGCATTTCTGCCATGGTGATCAGGTCAGAGGTCTCGCGCTTGTTGGCGACCAGCTCTGGGTTGGTGGCCTGTTCGGCCTGAAACGTTTCGACTGGCACAGCTGTGTCGATACCAGCGCCAGCATTGCTACCGCACCAATAGAACTGGTCAGAATTGAAGCACTTCTGAACGACCCGGCCGGCAATCTCTGGGTCGCGCACGAACGTGGCCTGGCATGTCTCGATGGTGCCGGTGTCTGGCATGATCACACCTCTGCCATGCCCGACCCCAAAGTCATGGCGCTGTGCTGGTCGAAGCAGGGCGAACTGTGGGTCGGCACCTGGCGCGGGGTGGCGGCGCGCTCGCCTCAAGGCGAGTGGCGGCATTACGGAGTAGACGATGGTCTGCCCGGCGAGCTCGTGCGTGCCATCGTTGCCGATTCAGCCGGCGGAATCTGGATTGGCAGCTACATTTCGCCGGCCGGTGGTCTGC
>JAKJFO010000111.1 GCA_022704885.1 Candidatus Rifleibacteriota bacterium
CCCCCCGGCTGCAGCCACTTATCAGACCATTACCGCCAAACATCAGGCCGAAATCGAACAGTTGCGTGAGCTGATCAGACCTGGTCGCCGTGCTCCGGTGCAGGCTGACCCCGAGCTCGACTCTCTCTGGGGCGAGCTCAGCCGCAAGGCCATGCAGGGTAAAATTGCGCCGCAGTTTCGCCGTGAAGAGCCGGTTGCCGGTGGATATCGTTCTGGCGCCCCGTCGCGGCCGTCGGCCGCTGGTTCTGGTGCGTCGTATCCTGAGCCAATGACACCTGATGTCGATTTCAATGTCAGCATGGATCTTTCAGAAGAAGCTCTGAAAGATGATTTGACCGTCAAACTCAAGATGATGGCGATAACTGATGGTGAATTGCGCGATATGTTTGCCCAGAAGAATCCACGACATATTCCGCACCTCATCGAGTATGTCCTGACCAAACCTGAGCCAGTTCGTCTGGCTTTTGTCGCAAGAGAACTTGGTCATTATGATGACCCCGCCGTCATCGATGTGCTGGCCGGCCTGTTATACAACGAAGATCAGCGGGTGGCTCTTGCTGCAATACAGGGTCTGGAGCAGACGAAAAAGGTTCCTGCTATTCAGCATCTCTGCCCGTTTCTGCGCTCTGAGATTCCGCTGCTGGCGCAGGCAGCCCGCACGGCACTCAACAATTTTGGCCCGGTAAAAATCATGCAGGCCTTCCATAATCTGCCGCAGAACAGTGATGAGCGTATACGCTCTGCCGGCGTTTTCGTGCTTTCACGCATGAAAGGGGCTCAGGTTGAAGAGCTGCTCAAGCAGATGCTCAATGACGATTCACTTGACATCAGATGCGATGTTATTCTTGCCATGTCATATCAGAAGAATCCCGTTTACCTTGACGCTCTGCGCGAGTTTTTCAGAATAGCGGCAGACCGCGACAAAACTCTGGCCCGCAAGGCTATCGTATACCTGCAGGGCTTCGTTACCCGCAAGAAATAGCCATTAAATGCGGTTTTGAATGCAGATAATGGTTATGTCGTCGCGCCACGGTACGCTCATCGCGAGTGCTTCAAGGCGCTTGAGAATTTCTTCGGCGGGATTGCGCGGGTCAGCTTTGAGGCTTTCGCCAACTATTTCGAGAAATCTTTCCTGGCCAAGTTTCTCACCATTCTGATCGAGCAGATTGATTGCACCATCTGAGTAGAGGATGGTCGTACGTTTGTCGAGGCTGATGACGCTTTTGCCGAACTTGCTTTCTGCGCTGATTCCGAGAGGGGAAGAGGGCATGCTGACGAAAGACTTTTCGTTTGCATGCAGCGCAACACTTATCGGATACGACTGGCCGGCATTTGAACACAGCATCTGATCGTTGGTCGAGTCGATCATGCCGATCAGACATGTTGTCATGTGGCCTTTTTGATAATACGGCATGAAAATTTCGTTGAGTTTTTTCAGGATGGTATCTGGCCCGAAAGGAAAACTTGGAGCAAGCAGAGTAAACGATGTTTTAAGCATGGCTGTCAGATAGGCAGCCGAGATATCGTTGCCGGAGACTTCTGCGAGCACGACTGCGTAAGCTCCCTGTTTCAGCGGAAAATAGTCGAAAAAGTCGCTGAGGATGATGCGCGAATTGGAGTTGGCAGTAGTAATAAGATAACTGCCACAGCGAAATTCGACTTCGGGATACAGCTGTTTGCGTATTTTTTCTGAGATGGTGAGCTTTTTCAGGATTTCGGCGGATTCGTTGAAGGCGCGGGCGAGTACCCCAAACTCATTTTCTGAACGAACCGGAATGCGATGATCGTAATTTCTTCGGGCAAGGGCTTTTACGCCTGTCATGATATCGCTGATCGGCAGAATCAAAAGCCGGGTAAGCAGTCTGGCGAGGGCCAGGCCCATGATCAGTATTACGGCAAAGATGATGACAATGATGTTGAGGCGCCGGTGATAAATTTCATTGAGTTTATCGAGCGGCGATACCTTGATGAGCAGATAGTGCTTGAGGTATGAACCGCGTAGAACGCTTACCAGACTCTCGCGCCCGTCAACTGTCATCTGCTGCGTGAAGGTCTTGAAATCGTTGTCGCTGCGGCGGATGATGGCTTCAAAATTTTTGAATTCGAGTATGGAGGGAAAGTTCGCGGCATACTGGTGGGTCGAAACAGCTCTGATGTCTTCTTCCGGGAAGATGCGGTTGAGAATGTCGCGACGGGCTCTCAGGTCGCCAAAAAGGTTTTCAAAATACTGCCGTTGAAAATTGACGAGGTCGACCAGCATGGCAAAGGCATACCAGGCTTCACCGCCCGGGCCGGGCAGAACATCGAGGTAGCCGAGGAAAATCTCGGACATGCCCTGGATGTTGGTGAACCTGCCGATGTTGGTGCGGGCCGACTGAAAAAGTGATTGTGTGTTCGACTCGATAATCGTATCTACTACAAGGCTTGAGCTGGTTCTCGATAACGGCTGGATTATGTTGTTGGACTGGTTGTAGTAGTCCATTGCTGCCAGTGCGGTGCTGGTGAAAAGTTTTACGAAGGCAGTGTGCCCTTCACCCTGTTCCGGTTCTTCGGCCAGTCCTTCGCTGGTCCCGCTGCTGAAAAGAGCTTTGACATGGCGCTCAGATATCGCAGCCTGCCGGTATTTCCAGCTGTCGAAAATTTTCTGGCGCTGCTGGTTCGACTGCTTGTAATGCCTTCTGACTTCTGCGGTCATGAGGTCATTCGAATAAATCAATTCAGAGGCTGAAGACACCATATGGATACTGTCTGCTTCAAAAGCATCATATTTTGCCTTGAGCTTGCCAATCAGCTTTTTACTGTCAGTGACATTGCTCTTCAGGTCTTCGCTGAAACTGCGAAAAGCCAGCAGTCTTGCCGTTATGAATCTTGAAAAGCCGGCATCGATATCAGCGAGCCTTCGATAATTCGCCTGTTTTTCGCTCGAGATCATCGAATGTTTAAGCTCGCGAAGATATTGTACGATGAGAAAACTCGAACCTACAATTGGCAGAGCATAGCAGAGAGCGAACAGGCCGATCAGGCGCTGTCGCATGTTATGTTGAAAGCGAATCTGCAGCACGACGACGCGGTAAGTCAACCTGATAAAGAAAAAGCTGCAGACAAAAAAGGTCAGCAGAAGCACTGAGATCAATGCCCAGGGGTGTTCAGGTTCATCATATGCGCCGACCAGCAAAGTGGTCGGGTTGAGTCGCCTGAGTGAAATAAGCTTGCCGGCAAGCGAAAAAGAGCTGGTGGGATATTGCAGGTAATAGTCGATCAGTCTTTCCTGGTCGAGGTCGGCCAGTATTTCAGGCAAATTGGCAGTTTGTTCGCCGATGTAGCCAAAATGTACGGGATCGGCGGCATTGACAGTCGTGTCGAGAATATTGCCGACATCCATTTTATTGTAATGAATGAAAACGAGAATACCGGCTACGAATCTGCTGCGAATGGCACGGTCGAAGTCAAAATAGCACAGTGAATAGCGGTCAGGGTTGCCGAGTTCGATCACGCGGTCCCGCTGCTCTCTGGCTCTGGTCAGCATCAGATCCGGGGCCGGAAACAGCTTGCCAGCCAGACTCAGTTGTTCTGGTGAAATGGTAGTGTTGGCATAGCCTGCGTTGATAAGTTTGAAGAAAACTTCATGCTCTTCTCGTGCACCTCTGATCGGAAAAACCGAGCCTTCGCCATTGAACAGATAGACTTCCATCATCTGTTTTGGCCACTGCCGGTCGAAATCTACAATGATCTTTTCAAGAACTTCGTGATTGGGAGACAGCCCTTTAAGCTGTCTAAAAAGGCCGTTCAGCCTTGGCTGGAAAAAGCGGGTCGGCGAACTGTCGTAGGCGAAATTGTCGAGTCGCTGCTCGATGGTATCGAGAATGATCGCGCTGCTGCGCGTTATTCTGTCATCGAGAAATAGTTTGATACCGGTCCATAGAATTGCGGTCGGAATGCCCCAGACCAGGGCAACTATGAGCAACCAGCGCATTCCTGAGCTTCTGATTGGGCTGTTCATCCATTTGCCTTTCTTTCCGGTGTAATGTGGGCAACGATAAGACTGGCGGTTTCGGTGAACTCCTTGCCACAACTGAGTTCAGCCTCTTTCTGCAAGGCCGGGCGAACTGGTCTGCCTTCGCGCAACCGCATTGCCAGACTTGGGAGCATCGTTTTGAGTTTTTCCTGACAATTACCGGCAAATATTGGCGACAGAACGACGATCATCGAATTTTCCGTCATATCGGCTTCCTGTTTGCCGAGATTGTAAAACTCTGAACTACCGATTTCACAGGGTGGCAGATCGACTACTTCGACGCTTCGCTCTCTGGTATCACAAAGAGCGAGTTTTATGCAGCCGCAGCCACAGTAGCTGAGTTTGTTTTCCAGGCCGTCGAACAGAACGATGAAAAAATCACCGGTTAAGCGGCGTCTCAGGTTGATTCTGAAATATTCTTCGAGATCCTTGAGGATCTGGAAGGGCGAGCGGACGTTAAGCTCTTCAGAAATCAGTCTTACAGCCATTCTTGCCATGGAAAGGGTCAGCGAAGCCTCGATTCCCGACTGATCGGTGCGCATAAGAAAGGCGAGAGTAAGATTCTCGTCGAGTCTGGCAAAATGATATATCTCTTTTTCATCACTGCTTTTGCTGATTTGAAAGCCATCGAGCGTGAGTTTGCCTGAAACCATTGGCTCTGGCGGCAGCAGGTGCCGTTTTATCGAGCGCCCTTCGTTGAATTCTCTGACCTTGAGTATGAGATCGGTCAAACCAGTCGAAATGCTTTCAAGCTCGTTAGATTCAGAAAAGGCCATTTCTTCACTTCGCAGCGACTCGCGGCGCTGCAGGGCGGTTGCGTTGGCGGCCAGCATCGATATCGGCTGAATAAGGGTATCTGTCAGAATAATTCCCAGGAATGTTATGAAAATTAGCGCAAGAAGCGAACCAAGAACGAAGATCCCGGAGAGTTTGCCGGCTTCCTGCCGAATTGGTTCGAGCGGCATTATCAGAAAGAGGTTGTAGTTGCGTAGATTGTGTCCGGGAATGGCCGCTACCAGCACCTCGGTATCTTCGATTCTTCCCTGCTTGAAGGAGCTGACCTGAGTCTGGTTGATGAGATCCTGAAGCTTCCAGAGCGGGAGCTCAGAGGTAAGAGAAAATCTCGGGTAATATGCATTGCGGTCGGCATGCTTTTTGGGAAAGGCAACGAGAGAGAACCCGGTCGAGGCTGCCAGTTTGCTGGCAGAAACGGCGAGATAGCTCAGCTGCATTTTTCTTGGTTCATGCACGATAAACAGACAGCCAGAGGCCGTATCGTTATCATCGATGGTCAGTTCGAGAAAGGTCAGGGTTTCGTCGCCGTCGAAAGAAATCTGCTGCAGGGTAGAGCGGTTGGCGAGAAGGCCCTCGACCGGTCTGGCAGTCACCGAAGTTACTCCAAGCGGGTCATCGGTATATCTGTAGGTGGTATTGCGTGATGAATTGAAGGTTTTGATCAGCTGCGACGATACGCCGCCGATAAGATTGGCATACTTGCTCTCAATGGTGCTTGCACCACCGCTGGAAAAAGCATCTGGTGCCTTGAACAGAAAATTGCCGGCAGTGTCGGAATAACTCGCAAAAGCGATGTTATCGTCTGCCTGAGCTATTGCCAGCGGCTCAAGAATTTTTGCCGGAGTCTCGTTGGAATCTTTGAGCAAATGGTTAAGATGACGATATTGTCTGATCAGATCGCCATAAGAAGCAGTGAAATTGCGATCGATTTTTTCGAGAATTTCGACTGCGCGCTGCTTGTAATCACCAACCAGCGAGTTCTGTTTTTCATACTGGTAAGCAAGTGTGCCGGTAAAAAGAATAAGTATGCCAGCCAGAGCGGTAAACCCGAAGATAAGGGAAAACTGCAGACCCGCTGAAAGGTCGAGTCGCACCAGAAATACGGTTTTCCAGAGCATGAACAGAAGAAAAACCGGAATCGTCATGCGCAGCAGATTGAAGTAATTGCTCAAAAGTGGCGGCGGTGGGCTAATCATCCGTGAGCCTATCAGGCGAATTCCTTCGGGGGTATCGCTGATGGCTACCAGCTCATCATTCAGGCGAAAGCCTGATTTAAGCCCCTCGGTGGCCAGGAGCTTTTTGCTCTCGGGGCGAATTTTTAGCCCCCCGGTAACCACGTTCAAATCAGGGTTGTTGAGGTCCATCCAGGCAAAGATGTATTTGTTGCCAGCGAGCTGGCTGATTTTTCTGATCGCATTGTCTGCCAGCTGGTATCTCGAAATCTTCTCGGTGTTGAGCCAGGCGATAAGATGACCTTCGCCCATGTTTCCAGGCAGGCGAAGCTCGAACCATGCTCCATATCTGCGCATTCCCAGGCCCTGAAAACTTATCAGAGTTTCGGGACTTCGGGCCAGACTGTGAACGGTTGCCTGGTTGCCGGAAAAGGTGGCTGCGATATTCTGTTCACGTCGGGTCAACGAGCTGTTGGGGTCTTTGCGCAGACGCAGAAGTATCTGTATGTAGTCTTCCGACATCTTGCGCTTGCTGCTTTCGCCCTCGGGCCATGCCAGACGTACTCCTGAAGAATCGAAAAGAAACAGCTCGATAATTTCCTTTTCGGCTGGCCTCTCGATTTCTTCGGTCGAAGACGCCCAGCGAAAAGAATCGCACATTCTTCGCAAAGATTCCTGGTAGTAAGTGTCGGGGTTGGCGAGGCGGGCCATGTGCGCTGTCATTTCTGCCATCTCGTCGAGATTCTGTTGCTCCTGATCCTGGGCAAGGTTGTTTTGAACCATGCTGAGGGTCAGGCCGATGGTCAACGCCGGCAGAAGCACGAGCACAAAGAAGAAGACAAGGCTTTTGGCCGGGGCATACCAGCTCGAAAAGTTGTGCATTTGCTGCTCTCTCGCTTTTGTCATATTTACTAGTCTAATTCAGAGCGCAAATAGTTTCAACCATTACGCAAAGTCAAAAAGCCCGCCGTGAAGACGGGCTTTTGCTCAGTATTTCTGATTGTCTGCCGGAGAAATTTTATCTGCCGGCCGCTTTTGCTTGTTCAACCTGTTTTCTGGCGATCGACAGTTTCTCGATGGCAGCGTTTACTTCGGCCTGACCGGCTGTTCCAGCCTGTGAAATCTTGAGGTAAGCCTCATATGCCTGTTGGTAATTTTTCATTGCCTGTTGCAGGGTCACAGCAGGAACGTTGCTGCTCGTCGTCGTCGGTCGAGGCGCCCTGCTGTTCGGCGAATATACGCCGGTAGAACCCGATGAAGATGATGACGCGGAAGAAGACGACGACGGCGTCGCTCGGGCAGGAGAACTCGTGATCGCGCCAGGAGCCGATGCTGCAGTATTCTCGCCCTTGTTATATTTCTGGTTGTAGAGTTTGCTGGCCGCGACATAGTCTTCCTGGAGCTTGACCAGCTCTGTCATGCGCATGCTGAGTTTGTTTGTGCCCTGTTCGGCGAGCTCGCCTATCGACTCGATCGAATTGCCTGAATTCTGTATCTTGTTAACCGTGTTGCCAATGTTAAGAATCGAGTTAAGATCGCCACCAATGATGCCTTTAATCTCGCTCTGGATGCCGAGAAGATCCTGCATCGATTCTTTGGCGGCAAAGTAGAATCCTGAAGCTTCAAAGGCGATCTGAGCGCACTTTAATGGATACTGCCCCTCGATCTTGCCTAATTTGTATTCGTCGCTCAGTCGGCCCCACTTGAAAATGTTGATCGGGTTCTCCTTTACGGCATCAAAGACCCGGTTCCAGCCGTTTGCACCGGCCAGGCTCATCAGACGGTTTTCAGAAAAGGTTCTGACCAGTATTTTTTTCTTAGCGGTCTGGATCGTCTGAGTCTGATCAGCCAGTTCAGAAAAATATTGCATGCTTGGCTGGGCCTTTTTATACATGGCTTCCGCTTTGGGTGCAAGATTGCTGAATTCACTGACAACCGTGCTGATCGATCTGGCGATTTCGAGCAGCTGCGGAAAATTGCTTTTGAGATTCTTGTTTCTGATTGACTGGTAAACTTTGATCAGACTGCTGGCACCCTCTGCAAAGCGTTGAATGGACTTGCGCTCACGATAAAGGGTTTTAACTTCGCTGGTAATGACCTTCGAATGCTGTCTGATGTTTGCCTGTTCCGACACCCAGAGCTTGATATCAGAGATTACACCAGCTTTTACACTCGGTGCCGAAAATAATATCGCGAACAACAGCAGACCAAACAGGGCTTTCATCTGCAGACTTTTAAACATAAAACCCTCCCGCAACGCGATTAAAACCGTACATTAAATTGTAAGAATCATCTGCCAACCTGTCAAGGCCTTCAGACCCGAAATTGTTAACTTTTCTGTCTTCCTGGTTCAACGTATACAGGTTCGAGATTTATCTGATACAATAGATATAGAGTGCGGGGAAAATCAATGAACAACAAAGCGGGTCCTTCCGTCTGCAAACGCTCTGTCAAAGAAAAACTCAGAGCGGAATTTGTTCGTGCCGGCTGTTTTCTGGCCGATCTCATCTGCTATTTCAACAACGACGGGTCGGGGTTTTATCCCGAATTCTGTTGTAACAACCCGGAGCTGTTCGGTTGCCCCCCCACCCAGGATCAGATGTTCGAATGGTTTCTTTCGGCAATACATGTCGATGATGAGCAGGTTTTGCGCGAGGTTGTCGGCAGAGTTCTCGATGGTTCATCAGCTTGTGCCGAGATCAGGTTGAAGAACAGTGCCGGCAGCTTTTTACTGTACCGTGTCATCGGCAGACCATTACTGGAAGACAACAACCAGGTCAGCGGCGGTGTCCTGGCCTTCAGCTGCTGGAACCGCGACAAAAGCCGTGCGGTAGTTTCACACTGTGACACTCTTCTTGATTCACTGCTGGTAAGTTATGTCGTCGTCGACCGGGAAGGCACTGTCGAGCTCTGTACTGATCGAGCTGCCGCGATGCTTGGTCTTGCCCCGGAAAAAATTATCGGTCATCGTCTTTCTGATTTTCTGGCACGCCAGATCGACGAAATTTTGCTGAAGGCTGCCTCAGGGCTCCAGGAAGCCGACATTCAGCTGATTAATTCCACCGCACAATGCCGCTGGGTGCAGGTATGCGTGGCAGAAATCAGCCGGGCGCACGCAATGGGTGGCTGCCGTCTTGTCATATTGCGAGATATCTCAGCACGAAAAGCGGTTGAGCTCGAGCTTGCCCAGTCCGAAGAAAAGTTCAGAACTCTGGCTGAGAACCTTCCCGGAGTCATCTGTATTATTGCAGATGGGCGCATTCTCTACACAAATTCGCATGCCAACAGTATTCTCGGTTATGAAGCCAGCGAAATGCTGCGCGAAGAGTTCGATTTCTCAAGTATCTTCAATCTCTCCGATCCCGGCCATTTTCTTGTCAGTCTCGAAAATGAATTGCTCGAAAACGGGCGTGTCGAGCGTGAAGTCAGCGTGTGTAAGAAAGATCACACGCTGATGCGGGCACTGGTTTCACTGCAGTATATACATTATGCCAGTTCCAGGGCGGTTTTATGCATTATAACCGATGTTACCAGCCTCTACCAGACCATAGACAGTCTTGACGAAACGAAAAAACGCTACTGGGCTCTTTTCGAGGCTTCTTCTGACGCCATTTTCATTGAGACCGTCGATGGCCGCATCTTTGACTGCAATTCGTCATGCGAAAGAATATACGGCTACACACGCGCCGAATTACTGAGCAAATCGGCGCGAGATCTTGTTCCCGGCGATCTTACCAGTATGCTCAAAAATCTCGAATCAGAACTCAGAGCCAAGCGCGGCAACGATCGCAGCATCTGTCTCGAAGCTCTTGGCATTCGCAAAGATGGCGGCGTTTTTCCCACCGAAGTAACCATAAATCCAGTTAAACTTGAAGGTCTCGAGTGCTTTCTCGTCACTGTTCGCGATATTTCGGTCCGGCGTGAGGCAGAGACGGCCAGGCAGCGCTACGAGAAGCAGCTGCTCCAGATTCAGAAGCTCGATAACCTAGGCATGATGGCCAATGGTCTCGCTAATGATTTCAACAATCTGCTTACCGGCATCATGGGTTATGCTGACCTGATGATGCGAGATCTCCAGGCTAATGGAGGTGCGCGCGAAAAGGCGCGGCGTATTATCGATGCGGCACGCCGTGCCGGTGAAATCATTCATCAGCTGATGTCTTATACCGGCAAACTGCCAAGCATGTTCCAGACAACTTCTATCCCTCAGCTGATCAAAGAAATGCAGTCGCAGTTCACTTCGATTGCTCCGGAAAGCGTCACCTTCAGATATGATTTTGCCGAGGATGGGCAGCCGATAAATGTCGATACACCGATGCTGAAGCAGGCCCTTTTCTGTATCGTTCAAAATGCCGTCGAATCAGTTCCTGCTTCGACTCCTGGCCTGCTTGAAATTAGCGTGCGACCGGGTAGAATCAGCTATAACGGGCATGAGCCCGGCTATTTCGGGCCGCCGGTCGTGGCCGGCAATTATCTTACCATTCAGGTTGCCGATGACGGCTGTGGCATGGATTCATCATACCTTTCCCGCATCTTTGATCCCTTTTTTACCACCAAGTTCGCCAGCCGCGGTCTTGGACTGTCTTCCGTGCTGGGAATGCTGAAAAGTCATCGTGGTTCTGCTCTGGTCGAGAGCTCTCCCGGCGAGGGAACAAAATTTTCTCTGCTTTTACCTTATGATACTCCGGCAGATGCTGTGAGCGAGGTTTTAGAGCCCAGGGTTGTGCCGGTTTCTGGTCGATTCAGTGAAGGCACCGCCCTTATCGTCGATGACGAAGAAAGTGTTCGTGACATTCTCTCAGAACTGTTGCAGGATCTCGGATACAAAACAGCTCTGGCTGAGAGCGGCGCCAAAGGGCTCGAACTGTTCAAATCGATGAACGAGTCGCTGGCAGTAGCCATAGTTGATCTGACTATGCCTGGTATGAGTGGCACCGAACTGGTGCGTGAGATCCGCTGGCTCAACCCTGAAATACCTGTAATTCTTTGTACCGGCATGCTTTTCGAAGACAAGAAGCGCGAACTTGAAAAAATGGGCGTCGCTGCCTTTCTCGAAAAACCTTTTACCAAAAGTGATCTCGAAAAGGTTTTTATAAAGGTAAAGCTCAAAACCAGTCTCAAGTAGTAGTGCAGGCAAATAAAAAGCCGGCGTTTCGCAGTAGCGAACGCCGGCTTTGTCGTGTTTGCTTATTTGTCGAATTCGAAGGCAACGATGCGGCTGATGCACGACTCAAGTTCAATCGCGCGCCACGGGAACAGACCGATCCAGGTGCGTTTGTTGTTGAGCTTGTCGATATCACCGCCAATGTTTTCGGCGTGAACGATGCCGAGCGGGAACATCTTGAGATGCATTACCTGATAATACTCTTCGGGCGGATAGTATTCATCCCAGGCTTTGCCATGGGTTTCTTTGAGCTTGGCTTCGGCCTTGGCAAAGAGTTTCGGGTGCCAGTCACGCAGAATGGTGTTCATCGGGTGGTCAGCTGAGCCGCAGTCAACGCCGATCCACTTGAACTTCATTTCTTGCGCCCATTTATGGAAGTCAGCGTCAGGGCCCGGGTGCTTGACCATGTAGCGCACTTCGTCTGCCTGTGGCTGATCCCAGCCGTATTTATGATATCCGGTGTTGATGATGAGAATGTCGCCTTTGCGAATATCGGCCTTTTTCATCAGCATGTCAGGTGAATACAGCGAGAAATCGCTGACTTCGTCGCTGATGTCGACGATTACGCCGTCGCCGCACCATTCTTCGAGCGGCACTTCGCCGATGGTGCGTCCATTGGCGCAGAAGTGAATCTCGCCGTCGATGTGGGTGCCTACGTGGTTGCTGGTCTTGATGATCTGGCCGTTGGCCCCCTGGCCCATGTGGGCCCCGGCGATACGCTTGAAATATTGCACCTGCAGCGGCATGTAGCTCGGCCACGGCGGGGTGTGAATGCTGAGTCTCTGAGTGAGATCGTACATTTTTACTTTGGTCATTTATTGTCTCCTTGTTTTTTGTCTGTCAAAATATTACTCATCCTTGCAGTATTTTTCAACATAAGCTTCGAGGGCGTCCTCAAAACACTTCAGCGGCGGGTTTACCAGCCCGGCACCGACCTGGCCGACCCCTGCCTTCTTGTGGGCAATGCCGGTATTGATCTGCGGCAGCAGATTCTTTTCGCAGACCTTGAGCAGGTTGATGCCCAGCGGTGAGCCTCTGAATTCCATGTTCGGAATCTGAAATGCCTGCGATTCGCCATCGGTAATCTCATACATCTTGCGGGTAAAATTCATCGCATCGTTGACCGTGCCGCCGACGAATTTGACGATCGCCGGTGCAGCTGCCATCGAAAAACCGCCCAGACCACAGGTTTCTGTGATTGCGCTGTCGCCGATGTCTGGGTTGCAGTCTTCTTCGCTGAATCCCGGAAAAAGCAGACCTTTGACAATTTGAGCCTGGCCGGTGAACCAGCGTTCCTTGAGGCCGGCGACTCTGATGCCGAAGTCAGTGCCATTGCGGCACATGGTGGTGACTATGGTCGAACCCTCTATCCATTCTGCCGCCTGCAACATCATCTTTGCCGCCGGCATGCTGAGATTGAGGAAAAAGTGATCGTTCGAGTGCATGAACTCGAGCACGCGAGCCTTGTCGGCTTCGGGAAAGCTTGTCTTGACGATTGCTGGTGCGAGTTCTCTGATCAGCAGCGAAGTCGCCGCCTTATTGCGGTTGTGTACCTCGTCGCCCATCTGAAGCGCCTGGGCGATCATGTTCTTGAGGTTGATTTCGGGCGCCAGCGGAATGGCTGCCTTGAGAACCGGTGCCAGAACCGTTTCCATCCATTTCAAACGGGTGATGACTTCTTCAGAGTAGGCGCCGTAGCGCAATACTTTACCGAGGCCTTCATTAAGCGTGCAGAAGGTTTTGCGTCCGCCTTTCTGCTCTTCGAGAATCCAGACGGGCATGCTGGCGGTGCCGACTCCGGCCATCGGGCCGACGCCGTCGTGCTCGTGCCAGGGCGAGTATTCGATTTTGTCAGTGGCAGCAAGCTTTTCTGCTTCTTCCGGGGTATTGGCCAGGCCTTCGTAGATGAGCGCGCCCATAACGGCGCCGCGCAATGGGCCAGACATTCTTTCCCAGGTAATTGGCGGCCCGGCATGCAGAATCAGATTCTTTTTCATGCCCGGAACCACTTCGAGAGCGGTACCGATGCCTTTGAGAACTGGCTGTGAAGCCTGAATAGCTGCAATGGCGTTGGCGTTGGCCTGTTGAATGTCGATCAGCATTATCTGGCTCCTTTCGCGCTTTTAACTTTGCTCTGCCAGCTGGCAACCTTGTCGAGCAGTGCCTGAATCTTTTTGTTGCCACCTGCCGGCGGGCGCCAGTCGGTATGTATGGTTTCGACGCCCTGTTTGCGCAGGTCTTCGGCAAAACTGGCAATGCCGAGGTTTATCACTTTGACTTTTTTTCCGAAAAAATCTTTTAACATGGTTATTTGTTCCTTTCCAGGCAATGCCGGGCAAAACTGACCATCGCCACATTGGTTGGAAACACCTTGATGCCGGCGTCTTCAAGAATCTTCTGCTGTTGTGCGTAATTCTGCG
>JAKJFO010000112.1 GCA_022704885.1 Candidatus Rifleibacteriota bacterium
GGTATCCGAGACAACAGGTGAAACCGGCAAAGTTAAACCGGTAACTGAATCAGCTGAGACAGTCGAAACCGTCGAAGCGGTCGTCAGCGAAGCACCGCCAGCTGATATCGACAGTCGCCCGCTTAAACCGCTGCATGAAGTCGAAGCTGACTATCAGGCGGCCAGAGATCGCTCAGCCAAAGATGAGCACGCGCCTAAAACCTCTGCAAAAGAAGGCGCATCTTTGCGACAGCTGCTGCGCAAATTCAAACGCGATGCATCACGGCGTTTCAGCCAGATCAAAAGCTATCTGCGCCTGTTCAGACGCAAGTGCCGCGCACAGATCTTCTGCTCCGATATGCCCTGCATGAACCATATCTGACCGGCATGAGCCATGCCACTCTGGCGGTAGCAAGCGGCATGGCCGGGCAATGGGGCATAAACTTCGTGCCAATTCCTCATTTTGGAGCCCCCATGGTGTACAGCCGCGCCTGCATCTCGGCTGTAATCAGACCGTACCGACTGCTTTTCGCCACCTGCGCGCTTTTATTTGAAAAGCAGATTTATCTCGAACTCTGGCAGTTGTTCAAATGGTACCGCTCTAAAAAACAGCATTAAAAATTTGTTTCTACCTGACGCAGTTTCTGGTAAGATGTTCTCGAAATTCAGGAGGTTCCAGCGCAAATGGCAATTGACACCTTAATCAAAACAGTATTATCAGAGCTTAAAGTGGCGATCAACTCAAAGACCGTAATCGGTGAACCGACCACTTTCAAGAACTGGACTGTAATACCGGTCACCAGAGTCTCTTTTGGCTTTGGCGCTGGCGGCGGCCAGGGAAAAAATGATTCCGTCGGCTTTGGCGGCGGCTCTGGCGGTGGCTTTCATTGCCATAAGCGAAAAGGAAGTCAAACTGATTTCGCTAAAAGAAAAGGAAACAATCTGGGAGAAAATTCTGAAACCCGAGGTTGGCGAAAAGATTTACAACAAACTGATGGGAATCGCCGAAACCACTGCAGAAACAGCAGACAACGCAACAGAGGGCAACAAGAAAGATTGAACCGTCCGTTCCTGAAATTTTCTGAAAGAGGGTGTGATTACTATTATCAGTATAGAAGCAATTAAACAGATAAAGCTTTTTTCAGGCCTTGAAGACCACGATCTCAAAAAGATTGCTGAGGTAGTCAAGGAGCGTGTGCTCCCCGCCGGAACAACTCTCTTCAAAGAAGGCGACGTCGGCGACGCGTTTTACCTTCTCAAAGAGGGTATCGTCGAGGTTAATAAAGAGAACAGTCCGGCAATCAACGACATCAAAAGCACCGATGAAAGTAATTTTTTCGGTGAAATGGCTCTGGTAGAAGGTGCACCCCGCAATGCAACCATCAAGACCAAGGTTGAATGCACACTTCTCGAAATCGACAAGGTCAACTTCGACATGCTGCTGCGCCTGAATTCATTCATTGCGCTGCGCATCATGACCGCCCTGACCCAGCGCATCCGCAAAACCACTGCCGTCATGAAGGCGATCACCATCGAAGAAGAAAAGTGCGGCAAGCTGATCACCCTGTTCAGCCCCAAAGGTGGCGCTGGCAAGAGCGTAACTGCAGCCAACCTGAGCGCAGGTATCGCCAAACTTACCGGCAAAAAGGCGCTGCTGATCGACCTCGATCTGCAATTCGGCGACCTCGCATTCATGCTCGGCCTCAAGCCCAAACGCAGCATCGCTGACCTCGTTGAATCCGAACCTGAGACCGCCGAAGATCTCAAAAAGTTCCTGAGCGAGCATCCACACGGGTTTTCAGTGCTTCCCTCACCCTTCAAACCTGAGCAGTCAGAAATGGTCACATCTAACCATCTGCGCAAGCTGATCAAGATCGCCAGAACCGTTTTTGACTATATCATCGTCGATACCCACTCACTGTTCCAGGATCTCACCATCAACTCTCTCGACATCTCCGACTACATCTGCCTGATCATAGCTCCTGAACTCACTCATATCAAGAGCATGATGCAGTGCATGAAGGTTGTCGAAACCCTCAAATACCCGCCCGAGAAGATCAGAATGATCCTCAATCGCGAGGAATGCATGTACGCGATCTCGAGGGCCGAAATCGAAGCGAGCCTCAAGCGCAAATTTGACTACAGCCTGCACGATGACTGGAAAAATGCTCTCAGCATGGTCAACGAGCAGAAAACGATCTTCGACACCACCACTGAATCGGCCTATCGCAATGACTTCGTTCACCTCATCACCGGCCTGACCGGCGAAAAGATCACTGAAGAAGCCAAAAAGAGCGGCCTGATGGGTACCCTCAAGGGCTGGTTCGGCGGCAAGGAAAAAGGCAAGTAACAGTTCAACGGCTTTACTGGCGCGGGGTTGCACAACCCCGCGTTTTTTATTGCCTTCTGACTTCCCAGATCATGTGGGGAAGCTGCGGCACGATAAGCCGTGCGGTTGCCAGCCTGACTGCCTTGCTGCTGCCTGGCAGACAGATCAGCATCTTGTCACCGACAACTCCGGCACAGGCACGGCTCAGCATGGCGGCCGGCCCGATCTGGTGATATGAGATCAGACGAAACAGCTCACCAAAGCCTTCCATTTCCTTGTTAAAGAGTGAGCGGGCAACCTCTACCGTGCCATCACGGGCGGTCAGCCCGGTTCCGCCGTTGCTTACCACCGCATCGAATTGAGTGCTGAGCAGCCATTCTTCGAGAGCCTGCCGCATCAGACCAGCATCTTCGCGGACAATGCGATAGCCGGCAATCTGGTGACCAGCTGTAACAAGCATTTCTCTGAGTATGCCACCCGACTTGTCAGTGCTTTCATCACGGGTATCAGTGAAGGTCATGACGCCGACTCTCAAGCTGGCGCCCGCAAGTTTTTCGTGTTCGTGGTGTCCCATGCGCGATCCTTTATTTATGCTGTGAATTAGCGGTTGAGGCTTATCTTCGGACTCACCGAGGCCACAATCTGACGTAGTTCCTCGTTCTCTATAACCATGAAATCGAGAACCTCACGGTCGTGAATGTGGGCTTCGACTCCTTCGAGAACCAGAAAAGAAAGGCGATCGACCTCGAGACCGGCAAGCGGGCGGGCGGGTTCAAGCCCGATTACCAGCGTAGATTCCTGTTCTCCAGCTTTGCAGCTATCAAAAAGATAAACCGCGGCAATTTCTTCGAGCGGCGAAAAGACGGTGCCGAGAAACTCAAGAAACGCGGCCGGGACTTCCGGGTCAGGTGAAGAAAATATCATCTGCTCGCCTTCCTCGATTTCAACGTCTGTGTAAGGGTATCTTGCCGCAAGTTTGCTTTCGCCGACATTTGCCAGCAGCATCGCTGCCAGATTGCTCGCGGTTTCAGCCAGCGCCTGCTCCGTTCCATCGTTGTCAACGATGATCACCTGCGCGTTTTCGGGCAGCTCATCCTGAGCATGCAACCTTTCACGCGCACTTTCCTGGCTCCATTTGCGGTAATCCACCAGGCGCTGCATTCGCAGGTCAGAGTTGGCCCGCACGTAGATGATGCGGCTGCAGAGACGGTCGAGGCCCATTTTGAACAGCAGCGCCGCATTGATGATTATCGCTTTTTCACCGGCAGCATCAGCCAGCTCGATCTTGTGCCTGACTTCATTGACCATCGCCGGGTGCATGATGCTGTTGAGAGCATCGATCTTTTCTTCACTGGCGAATACAACACGGCCAAGAGTGCGCCGGCAGATGGCACCGGCAACCATGATCGAGTCACCGAAGGTCTTGACCAGAATATGCTGCATGGCCGGCTGTCTCAGCAGTTCATGGCCGATTGCGTCGACTTCGACGTTCTGGCCGAGTCCGCGCTGTGACAACAGATTGGCCAGCGTCGATTTTCCGGCGCCAGTTTGTCCTGATATTCCAACTACCAGCATGTTATTCCTGCTTTCTTGGCAGATAGACGGTAAAAGTCGAGCCTTCGTCAACCACACTCTGAACATCGATCTTGCCGCCATGCTCTTCGACTATGCGCAGAGCCATGGAAAGCCCAAGACCGGTACCGTCTTCCTTGGTGGTCATGAACGGGTTGAAAATATCGGGCAGTCGGCTGGCCGGAATGCCACTGCCGGTATCTTCAAAAGCGACAGTTACAAAATCGTCGCGAAGATCGATATTGATACGCAACTCACCTTCTGGCTGCAGAGCCTGCACGGCATTGGTGAGAATATTGATGAATACCTGCTTGAGCTGGTCAGGGTCGCCCACGATTTTCGGACAGTTCGGCACGACAGTCTTGCTGAACCTGATGCTCTGTTTTTTGAGCTGGTTCTTGATCAGCAGAAAACAGTCTTCGACCACACGTTCGGGTTCGACATCGATCGCCTTCGGTTTGCTCGGCCGCGCAAAATCGAGCAGATTACCGATAATACTCTCGAGGCGGTCGATTTCGCTCTGTATTATGTGCAGAGGCTCACTGCGCGGATCTTTTATACCAAATTCACTCTGCAGCAGCTGCACGATCATTTTCATGCCGGTGAGCGGATTTCTGATTTCATGAGCAATACCGGCTGCCAGCACACCGAGAGCCGACAACTTGTCGGCGCGTTTGAGCTGTTCTTCGAGCGCGCTGAGCTGAGTGACGTCTTTGATGAACACTGCAGTACCAAGCATACCGCCGGTTTCGTTACGAAAGGGAAAAGCGTTAACTTCGACAATGCGCGCCGGATTACTGTTTCTGATTTTTACCCTTTCGCTCTCGAGAGTGATGTTTGTGGTCAGAGCTTCGATCATCAGCTCATTGAGGCGGCCCGGCAACTTGTCGCTGCTGTCAAAAGGACTCCAGCCCTCGGGAAACTGGCGGCTCATGATGTTTCTGATTTCGGGGTTGGCGTAAGTAACACGGCCTTCCGGGTTGAAAATCAGCACGCCAGAAGTCATGCTTTCAAGAATGCGCTCGGTAAAGCCTTTAAGACGTATCAGATCTTTGAACATGTGATCGATCGAAGCGATCTGGGTGGCAATGATGCGCAGACCGATGATGTCTTCGTCGCGGTAGGCGTATGGCTTGCGGCTTCCGATGGTGAGAACTCCAATCAGACGGCCGGAAACTTCGATCGGCAGAATCAGCACCGAATTGAATTCACGCGTGTAGGTCAGATAAGGCTTCAATTCTTTGGCGGCCAGGCCGACCGGGCCTTCGCCAACCGGAATCGAACGCGGAAAGGATTCAGACACATTCTGGTCAAGACGCGCCTCGAGGGTTTTGCCATCAGCTGAGACGAAATACAGCAGGTAGACGTCGAAATTGATGAAACTGCGTGCAACCTTGCCAAGAGCGTCGTAGATATCACGAAAGTCGATGAGAGACTCGGCCTGCTGCGATATCTCGTAAAGAGCTGACAGACGCGAATTTTTATGTATCATTTCGTTGTTCAGCCTGAGATTTTCGAACAGCGAACCCATGAACGGGGTGATGATCTCGATGACGCTGCGCTGTTCGAACGAAAATTCAGGGCGATCTGCCGGCTTGAACATGATCAGAAGAGCAACCGGCTTGCCCGAAAGCATTACCGGCCAGGCAGACATACTTTTTATCGGATATTTTTCTGAGATTTCGTATTCGTTCGCAGGTGTGCCGGGAGCGTTGGCGCGCAGGCGCATGAAGACAGCAAAGCAGTCACTGAGAAAATCTACCGTCATTTCAGGTTCAGGTATCGATTCCTGAAAACTCTTGACCAGGGGAATCATCGTGCTGCTTTTTTCGTGCGGAGTAAGCAGCAGAGCACCAGCCGACTCGGTCACCGAAACCGCGCTTTCGGTTAAAAAAAGCAGAGCCCGGTCAGCATTGAGATGAGAAATTGCCTGAGCGATTTCGCTCAATAATGAAATTGCGATAACCGGTCGCTGCTCGATACCCATAAAGTTTGCTCCTGAACTTACGCAGATAAATTAACATGCTCTTCCAACAAACGCATCATTTTTTCGTGATTAGTTGAAAAGATAGCCTAAGTGTATTAAGTTTGACCGAAAAGACCGACAAGGAGATCTTAAATGGCAAAGGAAATCAAAAAGCCCGTAACTGCCGCTAAACCGGTTAAAACAGCTGCCCCTAAAAAAGCTGATACTACCAGACCCGCTAAACAGGCAAAAGCCGAAAAACCGGCGGCCGCCAAGTCTTCTTTTAAGCTCGATGCAACTGCACAACGTATTCTCGACACCTTCGAACAGATAAGCGCTATTCCGCGCGGCTCTGGCAATGAAGAGCAGATCAGACACTTTTTGATCGACTGGGCCCGCAGCAACAAGTTTCTCTACATTACCGACCGTGTCGGCAATCTGATCATCAAAATCGCCGCAAGCAAGGGCATGGAAAAGCACGCGCCAATCGTCCTGCAGGGTCATCTTGATATGGTATGCGAAAAAACCCCTGATTCAGCGCACGATTTCAAGAAAGATCCGATCCGCTTCGTTTATGACGGCGAATGGCTTAAAGCAGATAAAACCACTCTCGGCGCCGACAACGGCATCGCCATCGCCATGGCAATGTGTCTCGCCACCGACGACAAAGTCAAGCACGGCCCGCTTGAACTGCTGTTCACCGTCGAGGAAGAAACCGGCCTGACTGGTGCCCGCGGCCTTGAGACCGGCATCATCAATGCAAAATATCTTATCAACATCGATTCTGAAAAAGACGATGTATTCACCGTCGGCTGCGCCGGCGGCAAGGATACTCATATCGAACTCGACCTCGGATATGAAGAAGTTCCCTATGATTATCGCGGCATGCATATCAAGGTCAGTGGCCTCACTGGCGGTCATTCAGGCGAGAATATCATCGACGAACGTGCCAACGCCATTCGCCTTCTCACCCGCATCCTGCACAGCATTCGCGACATCAGCGATCTGCGCCTGACCTGGATCAAGGGCGGAACCGCTCACAATGCCATTCCACGCGATGCCGAGGCTACCTTCTTCGTTCCGATCGACCGCCTGGCAGATATCAAACAGCATGTCGAGAAGGCTGAAGAATATCTCAAATCTGAATTTGCGCGCACCGACCCCGAACTCAGCGTGTATCTCGCCGAAATGGCAGTTACTCCAGACCGGCGCGCCATGATGAGCTACATCACCATGAAGGCTCTTGATCTTCTTTATGCAATGCCGCATGGCGTCGTCGCACGCTCAACCGACATGCCACATCTGGTCGAAACTTCTTCGAATCTGGCCAAGGCCTGGATCGACAGCGGCAAACTCTATATTCATTCGAGCCAGCGCAGTTCTGTGATGACCAGGCTCGATGCCATCACCTTCCGCATCGAAGCTATTGCCCGCCTCGCAGGCGCGCGCGTGCAAAGCGGCAGTGGCTACCCCTCATGGCGACCTGACTTCAATTCGCAGCTGCTCGCATCCTGCAAAAAGATTTACAAATCACTTTTCGGCGGCGAGCCAAAGGTTGAAGCCATTCACGCCGGCCTTGAATGCGGTCTGATCGGCAACCTGCACCCTGGCATGCAGATGCTGTCTCTCGGTCCGACCATCAAGAACCCGCATTCACCAGATGAACGCATGTATCTGCCATCTCTGAACAAGGTCTACAGCCTGCTTACCCAGATACTGGCCGAATTGTGAGGCAAACCATGAGATCACAGAATTTAAGACTGGCAGCAGTCATGCTGCTGGTCTTCTCGGCTTTTCTGCCGGCATTCGCCGCCGACCGGCCGGTGACGATAATTCACAGCAATGACACGCATTCGCGCGTACTGCCTTTTGACAGCAAAACGCATGGGGAAAACGTCGGCGGCGTGGCCAGACGCGCCGAACTTGTGCGCCGAATCAGGCAGGAGGCCCCTGGCGCCCTCTATCTCGATGCGGGCGACATTTTTCAGGGAACGCCATTTTACAGTGTATTCAAAGGCGAGGCATGCCATAGAATCGCTGTTGCAGCCGGAATCGAGGCCACCACAATTGGAAATCACGAACTCGACAACGGTATCGACAATCTGAAAAAACAGATCGCTGTTTCCGGCATTCGTTTACTGTGCTGCAATGTCTTCGACCGCGCCAGCGGAAAACTGGTTTTCCCCGCTTATCATGTATTCGTACGCAATGGCGTGAAAATCGGGGTTATCGGCAGCATCGGCGACAGCGCCTGGCTCGATGCTGACCGTAAATACTGCGAACCGATGGAGCAGAGAAATCAGACTGCCACAGTCAGACAGGTTGCCAGACGTATCAGACCCTATGTTGATCTTGTCGTCGTCTTGTCGCATTCCGGCATTGAATTTGACGAGATCATGGCTGCAGAAGTTGCCGAAATCGACGTTATCGTTGGTGGCCACACCCACGAAGAACTGCATGAACCAAGACTGATTGCCAATAATCCTGGCGTTGGCACCTGCCAAAACGGCCTTGGCGGCACCATTGTGGTGCAGGCCGGCGAACACGGCATTCATCTCGGCCGACTCGATCTGCTGATTAACGAAACCGGCCAGATATCGACCTTCAGTGGCAGACTTGAAAAAATTACATCTGCTTATGAACCTTCGGTCGACGATCAGGTGCAGCAGCTGGTAAAGAGCTACAACGATCGTCTCGAAGCAAGCATGCAGGCTGTCGCCGGGCACACCGCCTTCGAACTGGCTCTTCCCAAAGAGCAGAAGAGAACCCATATACTGCCGATGGGTACTTTTACGGCACAGAGCATGCTGGAAGCCGGCAAAGCCGATATCTGCCTGGTGAATTCAGGTTCGATCAGAGCCGCCATAAGTGCCGGCGATATCACTGTCGGCATGATTTATGAGTCGCTGCCTTACGACAATACAGTAGTCACGTTTGTCATGCCTGGCAGCGAAGTTCAGAAGATGTTCGATCATATCTGCACCAATTATGCCACTCTCGACGGCTACCAGTATGCCGGATTCACGGCCGATTTCGACCTCAACCGCGGGCGCGCCGAAAAAATCGTTGTTGGCGGACAGCCTCTCGATAACTCGAAAAACTACCGGGTTTCGACGTCATCGTTCATCGCCAACGGCAATCTTGGCGGCGACAAAATGTTCGTCGATGCCCTCGGCTCTGAGGATTCTGGCATTCTGATGCGTGATGCTGCGCTCGCCTATCTGGCACGGATTAAGGAAGTTCCTGATTTTTCGCAGGCAGCGATCAACCTGATTGGCCTCGAAAATCTGCATAGGGTGAAAAAGCCCGGCGAAAACTGATTCAGGCGTAATACCAGAGATGTGCCACAAAAACCAGGCTGGAAGCCACCAGCACTGACGCCATGCCCATGCGCAAAAAGGCAACGCGGCTCCATTCGCCATGAAATCGGCTGCCGACGCCCCAGTAAAGCAAGTCAGAAATCATGATGCCGGCCAGGCAGCTCATGGCCGAAAACGCCAGATCGAGTTGCAGGCCAAGCAGCAGGTTGGCGCTGATAAAAACTGCTGTGAGAAACGCCGCTCTGATCAGAGAATTACCGGCGGCAATCCATTGCGGAATCAGGCGGCGGCGGCTGACAGAAATCAGATTGCCTTCACGTTGATACCAGCGCCATCTGATGCTCAGAATCGCGGCAAAGCTTACTACATAAGGAATGAAGAAAAAACGGTCTTCGGTAAGATTGAAGTTGGCGCCACAGATCCAGCCGAAGGAAACGATGAACATGTAAAATATCGGGCGCACACGCAGGCGCTCATCCTGGCTTCCGGGCATTTCGAGAAAAAGATCGAACAGAGATATCAGAACAGTGCAGATCAGAACCGGAATGTACCATTCCGGGCCGACCAGACTCCAGGCGGCATAGCCGGCAAGAGCGACCCCGATGATACCTGAGTGCCCGAGACGCCCCTGAACGTTGCCAAACAGATATGTCGCAAGAAATATCATGCCGATCGAACACAGCTGCATGATAATCTCGGGTATCGGCTTGGTAGTGATTTTCATGATGATGAAAAGAGTGCCGAAAGGTATGAAGATATTGTCGGCACCGCCCAGCGATATTGCTTCGAAGCAGGTCACCAGCACCGAGATGAGCAGAGCTGAAAGCACGCATTCCATTCTTCCCACTTCGGTCAGCAGCAGCAGACCAAGGTGAACGATCAGAAAGGTCGAAAGCAGAAAGATGAAGGAACCTTCGATGCTCTTGTTTTCTTCTTCGACATTATAAACCTTGAATCCATAAGAAATGCCGATCAAGGCTGCCAAAGCGTCGGAAACCGAAAGTACCGCCACCGAGATCAGATAAAAATAGGGCTTTTCGAGATAGCTGGTGACCAGAAAAGTCAGGTAGATTGCAAGCGGATGCAGAATGTCGCCGCTGGATCTGCGCTTGACGCCATGAACGGAAGGCAGCAGACCGAGTTTTTTGGTAACCGTCATCAGGGCAATGAAAACAAAGCCCAGACCAAGAACGGTCCAGTGCGACGTAAAGATGTAGGCTAAACTCAGCGATACAATACCGCCGGTAAAATGAACGAACTTGCGGGTTCCTTCCTGCGAACAGGCACCAGTACCGCGCAGAAGCTCACCGAGGCCGACCAGAATCAGAAAAATGGCGGCAACGATCAACGCCGAACCGATTTCGCTCTCCCAGTGAACCATCCTTTTACCGCCACAAATGACTTTCAGTAGATTCTAATCAGGGTGGTCACTAAATGCAAGGTTTGACTTTGCTGCACTCTGCCAGATCATGTGATATAATTTCTGCATGCGTATCGAAGCTAAACTGATGACGTATCTGTTTATCGGCGTGCTGGCCTTGTTTTCGGCTGGCCAGGCCATTGCCGCTGACGCTTCAGCAGAAGCCAGGCTCAGCTCGATAGTCATAACTTTCGATGCACCGATAGTTAACGGATGTAATCAGGCGGGCGAATTTTATAACCTGCTGGTCAGCACCATAAAATCTCCTGCCAATGGCATCACCGAACAAATCAGAAAAAGCGGGGCTCTGTGGTCGGCCAGTCACAGCCTGTGCGGCATTCAACTCGCTCTTTACCATTTCAATGATCCGGGCCACGCTGTGCAGATATGTAAAGATATTCTCGTCAATCTCGGGCACGCGCTGCGCAACAAGTTCACTGAAAAAAGCAGCAGCGATTTTGCTGACTACATTCATTCACTGCCTGCTCCGGACGGCTTCATATCGGCCTTTCAACACAAGCCTGTAACCATCAGTCTTTCGGAAAACATGCTCTCTTATGCAGGCGAACTCACTGCCGCCGATGAACTCGGGTATTTTTTGGCACAGACATCGCGAACTGAGAGCGACTACAAAGTTCTGCCCGGAGTTGAGCCAACTGCATACACGGTATTCTGCTGGCCTGAAAACAGCTCAGAGGCTTTCTTCACAGCTAAGTATCTCGGAGAAAAATTCATCAGAGAAGCCAGTCTCGACAATCTGCTCAAATACGAGATCGTCTTTGGAGATGCTGCTCTCAGCCTGGTCGTCTATCTTTCCGGCAGCGAAGAACTGCTGGCCGAACATATGTCCAGATTCAATCAGATCAATAAATACCGCCTCGGCAAAGAAACACCGACAGACTGGCTGCAGTTCAGCCGCTCTCTCAGTGAGATTATCGGCGATGATCTGCGTGATGTCTCAAAACGGGCATTGTTTGACGCCTGGCAGAAACACTGGCACGGAACTTTTACAAGCCTGCAGGTCGATCTTCCAGTTGCGCCGAAGTATCAATATACCGGTATCTGCATGCCAGAAGCACACCAGCATCTGACCAGCTTTTCCAATGAAGTTTTTCCGACTTTTGCAGCAGCCTGCCATGCGAATGGTGGCAACGCCTGTGATATAACCATTGCCATCGGCGGTGGTAACCTGAGACTTATCGATGAAATTCACGACAATCTGACAAACTCAGCCACGGCGATTTCGTTGACTCTTGTTCGTGATGCCGGAATGCTGAAAATCATTTTTCATTGCAACAGCGACGAAGTCAGCGGCAATCTCGCGCGCATCCGCAATCATATTTACAACAATCTCGTCGAAAAAGGCCTCATCAGCGAACCGGTCGATGTACTTAGAATTGGCATTGCCGGAGTCAGCGGCTTACCACCTTTTGAATTACGCGGCTTAATGCAGAAGGGTTGGGTACCAGTAACACACCAGCGCCAGACAACTCCACTCTCTGACCTCACCAGGGTGCTGCGGGTAGACAATTCCTCGCCTGCAAGCCTGCACCAGCGCTGGCAGCTGTATCTTGCCTCAAACCGTGGCCGTTCTGAACTTCTGGCGATGATTGCCGCAGCTGGACACAGCATAAAAGATTTCGCTCAACCCTGATATTTTTTTCAATGCGGCCCTGATATAACACAGCAGTTCCCGGTGAACTGCAAAACAAGCATCAAATGAGATCATGATATCGAGGCATCGCTTTTTTGTTCGTCATTAAAAACAACTCACCTGCCGATAATTTATCTGTGCTGCATCTGCCGGAAAACTCAGGAGTTGTAAAGATGGAAAATCGCTCTGGCATAAGAGAACTACAGATCGCCCGCGGCCTGATAACGCTGCGCTGGGCGAGCATTCCAATAATTTTTGGTTTCAGCCTTCTCAGTCTGAAGCTTCTCGGAATGAGCTTCAGAATCGAGCCAATTTACGTACTTTGCTGCCTGCTGGCGGTGATGAATGTCTTCTACACACTTCATTTTTCACTGCTTTCACGCCAGATGATGGTAACTCATGGCATGAACAGTCTCAAAAAGCTGATGCTCAAGGTTATTTCGAGTACCTTCAGCGGCGTCAGAAGCCGCGGTATTATCGGGCTCCTGCAACTCCCGGCAGCTGTTCCGCGAATTTTCGCAGTTCTTTATCTGATGATGCTCGAGGCATTCAAGGATGTTTCGTTCAACATCTTTTCGATCAACAACGTCATGCACTCTCAGGTAATCGGCGACATCATGGTTATCATGCTGTTGACCAGATACACCGGCACGACCGAAAGCCCGATGATGTTTCTCAGTGTCGTTCCGATAACTGTTGCGGGTGCAGTAATGGGGTTCAAGACCGGCGCAGTCTACTCTCTTCTGACAATTTCGACATGGTCTCTTACCAGTGTTCTGGTCAAATATCAGGTTATACCGCACATCAAGTTTTACCCTCCCCTCTATGGCGATCTCAGCCAGAATTCGGGCTGGATAATTTCCAACGCGCTTGTTGTCAGCGCCGGCCTGGGTTCAGCCGCGTATCTTGCCCACAAGCTTACCCTCGTCTTCAAAGAGAGAATATTTTTTCTCAACGATCTCCTTTACAAAAGCAATACAAGAGCAATTTCATCGACCATGGCAGCCGAACAGACGAGCTGCGCATGGCTGGTCGCCGATGCTTCCGGCCGGGTCGAAAAAGTCAAGGTCGACAAGAGCGGCATATTTTCGGCAGATCTCGTCGACAAAAACCTCATGCAGGCTTTTCCTGAACTTGAACAGTATGGCATGGCCTATGTCATTCAGGCAGTGATAACCAG
>JAKJFO010000113.1:0-271 GCA_022704885.1 Candidatus Rifleibacteriota bacterium
AACCGCCAGCATCGTTTCGATAAGCGTAACACCACGACTGCTTCTGCGGTTAAGCCTCATTTGATCCCCCCGGTAAACCTCGATACGATCATCTCTTCATCGAGATCCGTCGAAAATTTCTTGTGTGGCCCGCTGTCTACTTCTGCCATGATCTTCATTTTGTAGCCGTCCTGAACCATCTTCATACGGTTGTGCGAGCCAGTCAGGCTGATACTGTCAACATGATAACGGCCACCATAAGGAAAGGATCCATCAGGCGATTTGCCGGCGG
>JAKJFO010000113.1:294-8627 GCA_022704885.1 Candidatus Rifleibacteriota bacterium
AAAAAGGTCGTAACTGGCCTGTTCGGCCTTGAAAACACCCATGGCAGTGGGAATATGCTTGGAGGAATCGATATCTTCGAGCGGGTTGCCAGTGCCGCCCTGATTGAAGTATTCAAAAGTTTCTTTGGGAAGCAGTCGCAGCTGCAGTTTGGCGTGCTGCATGCCCGAGTGCGCGAGATAGTAGGCCTGCATCTGATAGACCGTCTGTTTGTTCTGATACGCAAGATTCGTATTAGAATGCGCCATGAAAAAGAATATGGTCGCGATCGAAAAGGCAAAAAACAGTACCACAACTACTGCTATGCCCGACCGCTCATACATCTTCTGCATAATCAACCTTCCAGATCTGATTTGAAACCGACGAGAAAAACGCTTTTGGCGTGCTGATCGTTATTGGGGTCGACATTCTTGGTGTTCGACCATTTAACCTGAACGACAATTTTTTTGATCAGGTTGAACTTGCCATAGTCATCTTTGGGAACCAGGTCTTTTATCTGAAAAAACTGCTTGGGCTTGCCCGGCAACTGAATAGTGAACTGTATCGGAGCGGTCGATGAATCCTGGTCGAGATCTTCGACCTTGACCCGGGCCCTGAACATAAACCCCTTGCGGCATTGATAAAGTCCATCACCCTTGAATACATCGGGGTCGCCGGTAGTACAGCCATCACCGAACATCTGCGGCACTGCCTTGCGAATAAAAGCCTTCACGCCGGCGTTTTCTTTGCGATCTTCAAAAGCACAGGGGTTGCCGGCGCCGATGGCACGCCATGGCATCTGAAACATCAGTGAATCCATGATGAACTTGGCACGCGATATCGCAATGGTCTCAGTGTAAAAGCGCTCAGTTTCCTTGACCGAACCGGTCAGGAACTGAAAAACCGGCAGCGCGACAAGCCCGAGGATCAGGAATGCCAGGCAGACCTCGACAAAAGTGATACCGGTTTTGCTGAAGTAGTTTTTCATTATCGGTTCGACTCTCTTACCTTTAAGATAACACAAACTTGTGTCAGGTGCTAAAAAAAATCGCCAGGGCATTTCCTCCCTGGCGATTTTGTTTCAGTCTGTCGTTATTTTGCGACTACGAGAGGAACGAACAGAACCTGCCGGTTACCGGTAACATCGGTAGCATCGATGAAGACGTAAGGATTATCGGGCAGTTCGATACCCGACAGATCGATTGTTGCTTCATTGATCGGGCCGACCGGAATCGGTTCGCCACCTGCGGCGTTGCAGATGCCAAATTTGAGCTTGGCATTGTCGAGCTTGTGGTTGTCGCCGCCAACGACTTTGATATTGAGTTTGTCGTCAGCCGCCACTTTGACCGTAACCTGCTCGGCTGCGACGATCATGTTGGAGCCGAGTTCAAGGCCTTCGACCACAACTTCCTTGTCAACTGCATCGAAGAGACCGCCGGAAAAATAGACGTTAGCTGTCTTGGGCAACGGATACTTGTCGGGCGGAAATTCAACCGGCCAGAACGAGCCGCTCTTGCCGTTTTCGATGGTGATCTCAAGTCCACAGAGCGGCGGCGTGATGTCGAGAACTCTGACATCTCGACCAGCACTCGAGTTGGCATACGACACCTTGCTGCGACCTGGTTCAGGAGCATCATAGCGAAGTCTTCTTGCCATGTGACAGGTAACTGCACCTCTGCCAGTCGGAGTAGTAGGAATGACAACCATCTGATTCGCTGCCAGACCGGAAGTCGTCGAGGCATTGAAGTTCTGGTTCTTTTCCCAGTCGATGAAATACCATGATACAGCTACTGCGGCATCCCATCGCGGGTTGGGTATCTCCTGGTCATTGGCATGCGTCGGCGGTGTTTCGTCAAAAATGGCGGTATCAGCCACCAGGACCAGAGGAACATCCTCGGTCACGGTTGCCGGAATCGCTTCGCCATTTTCGAGATAAATCGCCAGCGGCAAAGTCGGAGTCAGATCGGTCGGGTAAGGACTGAGCTCGACGCCTTTGAGCCAGGGCGTTTTTTCGAGGTTGGCAGGAGCCCCCTGAGGGGGCTCCTGTGCACTGACCATCGAACCAAACATCACAACTGCTGCAAATACTGCTGCTTTAATTTTTTTCATGATTCTGCAAACTACCCCTGCTTACTGGTTTCTGCCACCCTCGAAGGCAGCCTGGATGTTAACAATGTAAAGAGGCATTCTGACAGTGGTCAGATTGCCTGATTTATCCATGGCCTTGGAGACGAAGAAATATTCAGGCTGGTCTTTGTATTCTTCGCGAGGATAGTTGGGAACACGGAACAGGTAAGCAGCGCCATCTTTTTCGACTTCTTTGCCGTCAGCAGTTTCGATGCGGCAGGCAACTTCGGCGGTGGTGCCGCGGTTGTTACCGTTGTCGACCGACATGGCTGCAAAGATGAACGGTACGTTGCGTCTTACGAAAACGCCCTTGAGAGCTTCTTTTTCGCCGCCAGCAATGTGAATCTGACTTGTGAGATCTTCCTGGTCAAGAGGTTTAGATTCAACTGTCTTGCTTTCGAACTTCGGAGCGCCGCGTTCATTGAAAAGAGCACCAGCTACTGAGAGGCGGGCGGTCTTCTTCCAGGGTTCGAGATTGCGCTCATCGGCAGTACCTTCGTCGATGAATACATAGCTGGCATCTTCGAATTCTTCAGCCTTCTGAGAGAATGGGCGACCAAGATTGGCAACCATCTTTTCAACCATCTTGTTCTTGAGTTCCTGTTCGGTAGCTGCCATATCGACATTACCGGCGCCTTCCTGGAAAGCGATCCACATGTCGGGGGCAGTTACGTCATGTACGAGAACACCCATGGCCTGGTTGGCAGTAACAGTCTTGGCGCCGCCTTCTGCGGTTTCACCATTTTCACCAACGAGAGCTTCATCGGTCTGATTGCCGCCGCCAGCTTCGCCACCTTCTTCACCTTCATTGCCAGTGGTCACATTATCAGCACCTTCACCACCACCGACCTGTCTGGCGCCGCCGTTACCGATCTGGTATTCGCCAGGTGCGAAAAATTTGCCGCCGTTACCGGCCATATTGGTGTTGACTGAAGATACAGTCTGGAAGTTACCATCAGCATCTTTTACCTTGGTGTCCCAGGTGATGTTCGGGTCACCTTCGAAGGTAGCGCCTTCAGCGACTTCGCCGGCGTCTTCCTTGTAAAGGATCGAATGTTCATGCTGTTCATAAAAAACGTCTTCAACAGCATTCACAAGGCCTCTGTCGGGATCGCCACCGCGAAAATTCGCGGGCATGACGAACTTGCCGGGTTTCATTTCGAGCGTCATATCGACGCTGCCAGGAATTTCAGCTGCTTCTTCGGTAGTCGCCGATTCTTCGGTAGCCGCAGCAGCGTCAGCGGCTTCTTCCTGGGCCGAAATAACCACTGCATAGGAAAAGAAAACCGCAAACACGAACAAGAACACACCAAATTTTTTCATAGTTCCCTCCATTTTTGTAATTCCTCTTAATCACTGCCGGGCGACTGCCAAACACTGGCTTTAACGTCCTTCAATGAACAATACGTAGTAATACCGCCAAATGTTACAAACAAATGCAAAAAACTTTGTCGGGCCATGGAATCTTATCTTACATTTTTATGTGGCATATGCCAATATATATTTTCCATGCTGTGTACACTGGCCGTCTGATATTTCATTATAGGACGGCAAAACTAAATAGTCCAACAATATTTATTTTTCGACACCAACTCTCGGCCAGAACCCGACAGTCGTTCTACACGAGCCCGCTCGCCCCATCATAGCTTCTGCGAAGCCGCGAAGCGAAGTCGCAGAATTCATTTTTCAGCGCGTTTCTGGTGCCTGCTCAAACCTCTCAAAAATTCAGCGTCAATCGGTGTAATCTGCGGTTTCTGCTGCTTTGTCCGGAAATTGCTGCCCATCGCTGTTGGCAGAACTTGACTTGGCGTATATGATAAAGTATTATGCGGCAGCATTAACCTTTTAAGGAGTCACATGAAAGCGTTAAGAAAAGCCGTTGTTTCCGGCACTGGAATCAGCCTCCCCGACAAGGTTCTCACTAACCAGGATCTCGAAAAGATCGTCGAGACTACCGATGAGTGGATAATTACCCGCACCGGAATCAAAGAAAGACGCCAGATCCCAGAAAATCAGACGCTGCTGGAACTTTCTATCCCGGCGGCACGTCAGGCAATCGCCAATGCCGGTCTGACGCCTGATGATATCGATCTGATCATTTATGCAACTTTTACTCCCGACTATCAGGTTCCAGCCACAGCCTGTCTGCTTCAAGACAAGCTTGGCTGCACAAAAGCCGGTGCTTTCGACCTGCAGGCCGCCTGTACCGGTTTCGTATACGCTTCTTCAATCGCATGTCAGTTCATTGCAGCGTCAACTTACGACCACGTGCTTGTCATCGGTGGCGATGTAACTACGCGCATTCTCGACTTCACTGACCGGAATTCATGCGTTCTTTTTGGCGATGGCGTGGGTGCCACCGTCTATTCGCCGGCAACCGGCGATCAGGGAGTTTTTGACAGCATACTCGGCTCTAACGGCAGTGGTGGTGAATACATCATGATCGAAACCGGTGGCTCGGCAAGACGACCGACTGAAGAAATGATCAGAAACCGCGAGCACTACCTCAAGATCAACGGCAAGGAAGTCTTCAAGTTCTCGACCAAGATTGTCGGTGACATCATCGAAGAGATCCTCAACCGCAATGAACTGACGCTCGATGATATAGCATTGATCATTCCTCATCAGGCCAACATAAGAATTCTCGAATCAGCCGCCAAAAGATTCAACTGCCCTATCGACAAATTCTATGTGAACATCGACCGCTATGGTAATACAGTAGCGGCTTCGATCCCGCTGGCATTGCATGATGCGCTCAAAGAAGGCCGGATCAAGGAAAACGACATCGTAATGTTCGTCGGATTCGGCGGTGGCCTGACTTATGGTGCCATGCCGATAAAGTGGGGCAGCTACACTGGCCCCAAAAACTGACAACAAAACCGATCGCGCCGGATTCTTAAAAAGCTACCTGCTTGATCTGCTCGAAGGTGTCCATTCAGCATTTCCTGATGAACTGGCAGATTTTGCCGAGCGTTTTCCAGAGCTGATCAGACCACCTGGCGCCCTGCCGGAGCAGGAATTCCTCGAAAAGTGCCGACGCTGCGGAGCCTGCGTCAAAGCCTGCCCGTTCTTTGCCCTGAAGCCTGTCTTCAAGGCAAACGAATTCGACGAAGGCACCCCAGCCCTGCGCACAGGCGAGGCATACTGCCGCTTCTGCAGAGATTTTCCCTGTGTAAATGCCTGCCCCTCTGGCGCACTTTCTCTGCACAACCACAATTCTCTCAAAAAAATTGCGCTGGCCGAAATCCTGGTAGCCGCCTGCCTGCGCAGCGACGGCGACGATTGCCAGACCTGTCGCGAAAGATGCAACGAACTGGCCACCGCTGTAACCTGCCCCGAAACTGGCCGGCCACCACGTATCGACCCGGCAAAATGCACGGGCTGCGGAGCATGCGTGGTATTCTGCCCGGCCTACCCAGACAACGCGATCAGGTTGATCAGGAAATAAGCTCCTTGTGTTGCCGTCCAAGCTCGACATAACGGCTGGCTGAAACCAGAATCTTTTCGCGCCATTCTGCCGCAACCTGGCCCTTGATCTTCGCCGGCAGACCGGCAACCAGCGAACCGGCCGGAATCTTTTCATTTTCCCGCACGACACTTCCGGCTGCAACGATGCATCCCTCGCCAATTTCGGCACCAGACAGAATGATGGCGCCCATTCCGATCAGACAGTCATCACCAATTCGGCAGGCATGCAGAAGAGCTTTGTGCCCGACGGTAACTCTGCTGCCGATCAATACCGCACCGGTATCGGGGTCGGCGCCGGCCGTATCGACATGGATTACACTGCCATCCTGAATATTGGTGTCTGCGCCAATCTCGATGCGATTGATGTCGGCACGGATTACAGTGCCATACCAGACGTTGACGTTCTCGCCAAGTCTGATGTCGCCGATCAACTCGACTCCATCAGCAATAAAACAGGATTCTGGAACCTGTGGTGCCAGATCGCCGAATTTTCTTATCATTGTAGGACTCCTGCAAAGATTTGTTTCATGTATTACAGACTGAATCACACATTTTTGCAAGCCCCCCGCCATATTTTTCGAAGAAACCCGGGACTTTTAAAAATGGTCGTTTTGTGTTATTATGTGTCACTGTAATGTATGGCGATCTTTCTGCCGATAATTTTTCAGTATGCAAAATGAAAAATTCTGGGCGAGAAACCAGGCACAAAAACTGTTCGAACAGGCATTACAACTGGAACTGGAAGGAAAAACCAGCGAAGCGATCGCGGCTTACCAGAATTCTCTGGCCTGCTGGCCCAATAACAGCCAGGCGCAGTATAATCTCGGGGTCGTGCTTGCGACCAGCGGTCTGATCGATCAGGCTCTGCGGGCCTGGACACGTGCGGTATGGCTTGACCCTGCACTCAAATACGAGCTGGTCAAAGCCTTCGATCTCGATGACGACGCGCGTGAAGACCTTCTGGGTTGCCTTACCTACGATGACATGGCCAAAGCGGCCTGAAACAGGAGATTCGAAATGACATACTGCTGGGAAGTCTACAACAACTCAAAATGTGAAACCTGCAAGCATTTTATTGCTTTTCAGAATGGCACTCTCAACCTCGACGAAGTCAAAGAAGTCGTAGTAGTAGAAGACGACGACAACTGACCTCTGGCAAAATTGAATACCTGATTAAAATCGGTCAGTTGCTGTTTCGGCGCATTTTCCAAGGTCTGAACAGCCGATCATACAGAGAAAATCTGGCAAAATAGCTCTTGTCGAGTTTTTCGTCGGCTGGTGGTTGCCATGGTTTAATTTCGCGCGCCGGAGCGGCAAGCATCAGAACAGTTTTGCGCTCGGCGGTCAGCAGTCTTGCCTGATCATTGAAGGCCTTTTCCATGCCGCTCAACTTGTTTTCGAGCTGTTCCATGCGGCGGGCCATGTTTTTCAGCAGGGCCTGGTTGGCAGCAAGAATCTGGCCAATATCTATCGATACATCGCAGGTTGGCAGATGTGTCGCCTGAGACTGGCCGGCGACTGATTCCTGATTATTGTTTTCTTCATTCATGTTCAGGCTCCTGAAATTACTCTTTCAATCACTAATCGACCAGAGAGCCAAATATTTTTAGTCATTACGTTGTTTGCCCGATAGTTGGTATGTTATATTGCCGGCATGGACGGACTCAAATTACCGATAATTTTACTGGTTGTTGTTCTGGCACTTGGAGTATTCCTGTTCAACCCCTTTTCACCGCCCAAAACAGGACCAAAGCCAAAATCCGAGCCGGTCACAGTTGCTGAACCGGTTAAAAGCCCTGAAGAGGTCATCGCCTCAGCGCAAAAAGCGCTCGAAAGCAGTGAATACCTGAAAATACTCGAACTGCTCGAGCCGCACCGCAGTAACGCTGATTACGATATTCAGCGCCTGCTTGGTTATGCCTATTCAGGAATTAAACGCTTCGACCCGGCGATCGTCGCTTTTGAAAAAGCCCTGGAAAAGCGCAAGGTTCCGGAAGTCGGTTATTCGCTGGCCTATCTTTATGAGATTACCGGTCGTGTAACGGTTGCGCGAATGCTCTACGAGGACCTGCGCTCGGCGAAGCTGCCACCCAGAATGGAACGGGCAGTCTATGAAGGGTTGGCCCGCACATCATCTTTCGAAAATGATGCAAAACAGACTCTCAAATACAATTCCGAACTGATCAAAAAGTATCCTGATTCACCCGAAGGCTATGTTGCACTTATCAAACTGTTCAGGCATCTCGGTCACACCCGCGACCTTCCGACTCTGGTAAAAACCGGCGATATCCACCAGCTTGAAAACTTCGACTACAACTTCTGGCTTGGTACCATCTACTACGACACCGGCAATTTTGACGAAGCGCTCAAGAGATTCCAGCGCTGCATCAAACTCAAACCCGACAATTCGACACCCTACTACTACAGCTATCGTATTCTCAAGCGCCAGAAAAACATCGAACAGGCGCTGCAGGAACTTGAAAAATATCACCGGCTCAACCCACTGCTGCCGCATATTTTCTTTGAAGCTGCCATCGACGCGAAAAGCGAGGGTAAACTTCTTCTCGCCTACCGATTTCTGCGCTCAGCTCTGACCATGGACCGAATACTCCTCGGCCGTGACGACAAAGGCGCCATGCAGGCAATCGAACGCCAGATCAAAAGCAAAGGTTCTGAACTCGACAAAAAATTTCTTACCGCCTTCGTCAATTACGTCAACGGCGACTATAAGATTGCGCGCGAGCAGATTGTTCATCTCACC
>JAKJFO010000113.1:8699-12750 GCA_022704885.1 Candidatus Rifleibacteriota bacterium
GAAGATGACGCCCGCCGTATTCTGCGCGAATGCGATCTGCTGGAAATGCAGGATCAACGCTACAGCGAACACGTTCGCGAACTGCAGCGCCAGAAGGAGCTCGAAAACGCCGCCAGATTACAGGAAATGACGGTCAAAACCGACATTGAACAGGAAACCGAAGCCGATATCATCAAGCGCAAGGCCATGATGAACCCGAACGATCTGCGTCTGCAGTATGCTGCCGGTCTCAAGCTGGCAAAAATGGGACACATTGCCGACGCCAAAAGCTTCCTCGACAGCGCCATCCGCCTCAATCCGAATATTCTCGAACCCAATTATTCGATGGCCAAAATTCTCATTCACGAAGAAAACCTTGCAGAAGCTCGCAGCTACATCGATCGCGCGCTCAAGATCAACCCCAACAACAGTCAGACGCTGTCTATCTCGGCTGATCTCTACCTGCGCAACCAGGATTTCTCGCAGGCAAAAAGCCATGCAGAAGGCGCTCTGAAAACCAACCCGAACAACGGCGAGGCAAGACTGGTGCTGGCACAGATTCACCTAAAAGACGGCGACAGCCGGGGCGCGCTGCAGCAGGTCAACATGGGACTCGAAGTCGAGAGAGACCCCGAACGCCGCAAACAACTGGTGCGCATCAAAGAAAGCCTGAAATAACCTCTGTCAGACAATCATCATCTGTTTTCTTTGATTTTATCCCAGTAGCGGTCGAGTTCAGCCAGACTCTTGCCGGCAAAGCCGCCGTCAGCCTCGACCAGTGGCTCGATACGCGCAAAACGCTCGACAAACTTGGCCGTAGCTTTGCGCAGGCTTTTTTCGGCACTTATATGTGAAAGCCGTGAGACATTGAGCACCGAAAAAAGCAGGTCGCCGAGCTCTTCTTCGATTTCTTCGGGCGTTCCGTCAACTATCGCTTTTTCTATTTCGGCCGCTTCCTCATGAATCTTGGCAAGCGCCGATCTGGCGTCGGCAAAGTCAAAACCAACCTCGGCAGCTTCTGACTGCACCTTCTCAGCGCCGGAAAGAGCTGAAGGAAAATCCATGGCAGCCCGCATGCGGTTGCTGATCCGGCTGCGATCGAGCTTTTCCTTCTTCTTGATTTCTCCCCACATTTCCATAACCTTGTCGGGGTCGATGGCGTTTGCATGTTCGCCAAAAACATGGGGGTGCCGGTTGATCAGCTTGCTGCAGATACCACGGGCAACATCTGCCATGTCGAACTTGCCCTCTTCTGCTGCGATCTGGGTTTGAAAAACGATCATCATCAAAAGGTCGCCGAGCTCCTCGCAGATATGCAACGAATCTTTGCTGTGAATCGCTTCGACCACCTCATTCGCCTCTTCGACTACATTGTCGGCAAGGCTTTCCATGGTCTGTTTGCGATCCCAGGAGCAGCCTTCCGGACTGCGCAGCCTGCGCATGATCTCGACAAGCCTGAGATATTCGTCGGCAATCTGCTGATTGTTGTGTTGTGTCATGATTCATTGACCTCGCTGTATGATTCTTTCAAAAAGCCCGCTCAGTTCAGCCATATCTTTTACCACAAAATCGGCGGTTTTTATATAGATTTGCCGGCGCGTCTCCCATAACTGCCTGACAGCCGCATCGTCGAGACCAGCAAGAAGTGGCCGCAAATCAGCAGCAGTTTGCAGACGACGCAGAATTTCAATAAAACTGGTATCGAGGAAAACCACGCACGCCTGTTTGAGAAGAGCTCTGTTCTGTTCGAGAAGAACGGCGCCACCGCCGGCATCGATCAACCGGAACCCGCCAGGCTCGGACAGAGCCTCTTTCAACAGACAGCTCTCAAGCTGGCGAAAAGCAGTTTCACCCTCTTCGCCAAATATCTGCGCGATTGTCCGGCCGCTTCTTTCTTCAATCAGACGGTCGAGACTGACAAGCCGCCAGCCGTGTTCAGCTGCCAGCTGCGCTGCCGCCGTCGATTTGCCGGCAGCCATAAACCCGATTATTACAATGTTCTGCAGCATAAATGAAAAAGCGGCGGTTATACCGCCGCTTTAAAAGACTGGATAAACTGGAGATCAGCGAACCGGAACGACACCAGAAGGAAGATTCGGCATCGGGTTCGGCGAGAACTGACCGTTAACCGGGACTTCGGGGCGAACCGGAACACCACCGGACTGATTGATATTGCCGTAGCCCGGATTGTAACCGACATTGCCGGGGTTGTAGCCATTATAGCCACCGTAGTTGCCGGTGTTTGGCAGATTGCCACCGCCGATTACGCTTCTGATTACCATGGTCAACTGATGAAGTCTTTCAGCTGCTGCGCGGCGTTCGTTCATGACCAGATAGAACTTGATCTTGCTGATGCGTTTGTCGATTTCGCCGATCAGAGTGTAATAAGCCGGATCAATTTCGGATTTTTTGAGCGCAGACTGGGCATTATTGAGGTGACCGATTGCAGATACGTTGTCCATGACCGAATTGTTCATCGACTGGCGGCACATCTGAAGGTCAGACATGACCATCCATAACATGGCGATAACTGCATGATCATTCGGATCTATCTGAGTTGAACCATAGTTTCCATTACTGCCACCACCGGCCATCACCGGAGCACTGGCAAAAACAACAACGGCCAGAAGCGCAATGATAATCTTTTTCATCTGAACTCCTCCAGAGTTAAACTTACTAGTAAAATATAACATATAGAAACTCAATCCGTAAGGGTACCAGCTTTTTTTTTGATAATTTTTATGAATTTACTTTATTTTGTTGAAGTTGCCAGTTAAACTTGCAGTTGAAAAACTGTGCCCGGTAAATATCCAGCCCGGTTGTGATTTCTGCTAACGAACATCAACATATTTGTTTCGAATGATCCACATGCGGATGTGCGCTCAGAGACCCGAAGCTGGCAGCTATTCAAACAATGGAGTCGATCTTGGTCAAACTTGCACTGAACCGCTCAGGAAAGATCAAAACCAGAATTTTTGCTCTTATTCTGCTGATGCTGAGCTGCAGCATGCTGATCTCGGCCTTTCGTTCGCTCAGCCGGGAGTTCAGCGGCATAGTGGTCAAGCGATCAACCTCGCCCGGCATCACATCTACTCAGTATTTATATCTTAGATCAGACGATATCGATCTCTCTCAGAATGACGTCATCGCGGCGTTGACTGAAAACGATCAACCCTCCTCACAACGGTACGGCGTTTCTGCCATAGTTTATGAGCAGGCCCAGCTCTTCGAGGTTGTCTCCAAAAAAAGCTTCTCCTTCTTTATTGTGGTGGGCGGCGAAAGCTTCTTCGATCAAGGATTACTCTGGCTGCTGATGGGCCTGGCCGGAATCGCGATCGCTCTCGTGATGCATTTTCAAACCCTCGACAAACGAACCGGCCCAAAATATCAGTCTGAAGAACTAGAAATCCCAGGACTCGAATAATCTTTCGAGCCATGCGTGCTCATTTTTTGAGCAAAAAGTGGATTTTTTGCACAGCGGCCGACAGTGTACATGATTATTTTTTGGCACTTTTTCAAATTGGTGTCGAAAATCCACCAACATACCAACACGCCGAAAACCGCGACAGAAAAGCACCCGAAGCACATCACACGCCGCTAACAGCACTGTACACACAGATTTTCAATAACGTGGCATGAATTTTGCTTGTATTTATATAGGTAACGCTTCTTAAACAACATCTGGTGAAAAATCATGCAGACGCAAGTACAAACTAAATATCAAGATTACGTATTGGTCAGGACCGACGAAAAGTCGAAACTTCAGGTATGGGTTAAACTGCCGCCAACCGGCAAATAGCAGCAAACCCTTGCCTTGTTCTATTTTTCCTGACACCGCCCTCCCAGGGAGCAACCCTCACCTGCCGGGCGGTGTCGCATTTTAGGCAAATGACACTCACTATGCTTCGATCGGGGGCGCAATCTGCAGCAAAAAGCAAAGCGCCGGACAACTCTTCGCTGCCCGGCGCAAAGTTTCAAATATCAGTTACTGAGATAGCGGAACGGATTGCGCACATTACCATTGCGCCGAACTTCGAAATGCAGATGTGAGCCAGTGGCCACACCGGTGCTG
>JAKJFO010000113.1:12779-13043 GCA_022704885.1 Candidatus Rifleibacteriota bacterium
CCGCCACTTTTGAACAGTGAGCGTATACTGTCTGCAGTCCTTCAGCGTGATCGACAATTACAACCAGGCCATATCCACGGCGCCAGCCAGTGAACGAAACCTTGCCTGATCTGCTGCTGACAATCGGAGTACCCTTACGGGCAACGATGTCGATACCAGAATGAAATCTGATTTTATTGGAAGTCGGATGGCGGCGATTGCCAAACAGCGAGCTTATCCGACCCATGACCGGCATCAGCATATCATGCGGTCCAGCAGAGTCGT
>JAKJFO010000114.1 GCA_022704885.1 Candidatus Rifleibacteriota bacterium
GTGGTGGTAGCGGGAATCTGATTCTGTTCGCTTTTTTCGAGCGGCTTGGGCCAGTTCACCGCAGCCTTGATTGGCCAGTACATAACCAGCGCTGTCAGAATCAACACCGGAAAAGCCATGAGATGCGCTATTACAAAGATTTCGATTATAACTACCATGCTCCAGATGAGCAGAGTCTGGTTTACCACACGTTCGCGTTCAGCCATTCATGTTCCTCCTGCCGGTTAACCCTCGAGAATTTCCTTGAGCAGCACCTGAGCCTCTGTATGACCCTGCTGCGCTGCCCGCTGCAACAGATTTTGTGCCTTCTCGAGGCTGAATTCAACGCCCATACCGCATTGGTAAAGGCTGCCAAGATGATACTGGGCCTCGGCGTCGCCGCCTTCGGCCGCCAGTCGCAGCCAGTTGGCCGCGGTGGCAAAATCCTGTTTGACGCCCACGCCCTTCAGATAAATTATGCCTATGGTACGCCGGGCTGGAATAGAGCCCTGTTTGGCAGCCTGATTGAGTATGGCCAGGGCCTCGGGAACGTCTGGTCTGCCAGTATGGCCTGGAAGCATTTGAACCGCCTGATTGTAGAGCGATTCGGCGCTGCCATAATAAACCTTGCCGCTGGCAGCTGGTGCTGAGATTGGCCTTGCAGGCGCCGCCGGTACTGCCGATTTTGCTGCCGGTCTGACCGCAGGTTTCGGTTGAGCTGGTGCTGGCTGCTTCTGGGCGGGAATCGTTTTTTTCAGTGCAGGCGCCGCAGGGTCGACAGTTGCAGCCGGCGACTCTGCTTTTTCGTCGTCTTTTATCCCTTTTTCGGCTCTGACTGTTTTACGGCGGGGTGGCGGTGCTGAAAACAGCGGTCGATCTGCCTGAACTTCGATCTTTATCGGGCTGGCAGCCAGTCCGGCGCTGTTTTGGGGAGATTCTTCACGAAACCAGCTGGCAAAGACGTGTACGGCGCCTGCTTCGTTCTGGCCGAAGATCAGTCCGAACCGGGATTTTGCCATGAGCTGGGCGTAGGCTGGTGGAGCAGCACTGATCGTTGTTGTTGCCGCCTGGGCTTTTGCTGATGGAGTGGTGGTCGCAGCTGGTATTGGCTTTGTGGGTGCCTGGGCTCTTGCTGCCGGGCTTTCGAGCTTGAGCCCGAGCGAGAGCGCCCAGGTTTCGACGGCCCATATAGCGAGATCGTCAGTAAGCCCGTGCTTTTTTACCAGCGCGGATGACAGATTTATAACCGCGCGGCCGCTGACCATGCCACTGCCGTCTTTTTGCAGTTCCCATGGTAGTCTTTCGGCCAGTCCGGCGGCGAGAGCAGGAATCTCCGGCAGGTTCTGCCATTCACCGAGTTTGTTGATTTCTCTGATAAAGTTGTCGAGGCTCTGAAAAACGCTGGCATCCTTGCGTCCGATCAGCGTCATCAAGCCTTTTTTTATCGATTCGCGAGCAGCACTCATTCCTCTGACCCCGCCTCTGTTGATATTGAGAGAATATCAATTATCAGCAACGCCGTCAACAAAAAGGCGGACACCAGCAGGTGCCCGCCTTTTTCATTCTGAGAGATCCTGCGACTTCGCGCAGAATCGACTTTATATCAGGCAAACATGAGTGAGTAGAGAACTCCGATGACGCCAGCTATTGCCAGGCCGAGAACTATGTTTTTCGGCATTTCGCCATCTTTTTCCATGGCAGCACCAAACATGCCGAAAACCAGAGGGTGAACCAGAAATGGCATGGCGAAGATGAACGGAATCAGGCTGGCAGACTGAGCACCGAACATGCCGCCCTGAAGAGCAGCAAAAAGGCCGAAGTGCGAAATTGCAGATGATTTGGCCATGCCAGCATTTGAAATGTCCATGCCACTGAGATGCAGCATGACGAAACCGCCAAAGACAGCGGTTATCTGCCAGCCGAACGAGAACTGCATGAGTCCTTTGACCTCTTCAGACTCTTTGCCGTTGGAATTTTTCAGCGTTTTAAGCGACCAGGCGGTGAGGGCGATCCCGATAATGGCGACGATCAGAGAAGGCAGCACCAGCAGTTGCCCGCGTTGAACACTGATTGCCAGAATCGTGAATACGAATATATGACCGAAAAATGGCACGTTGATCATGATCGGAGCTCTGGCGGCGGCTTCAGAACCGAGGTCCCCGGCAGTACAGGCGCCGGTCAGGCCAGAATGCGAAAGTGAGCCCGCCATGCCGGGTGCCAGATTGCGCACATGATTAGCATTGCCCAGAAAGATCAACAGGGCAAGGCCACCGAACATCCAGAACAGCTGGCCAAAAAAGCCATAGGCCATGACCGGTGCCATGCCTTCGAGTTTGAAAGCTTCAGCGATACGTGAGCCACCGATCATGAAGTTGGCGGCGAGAACGACCGGAATGCCTGCAAACAGCAGCGAGCGGCCGGTTGGGCCCATTACCCATGACGAAAAGATTACACCGAGGGTCGCTGAGATGATCATCGCAAAAAAGATCTGTGGTAAAGCAATTACCGGCTTGATGAGAACGGCGATATGGTGCGAAAGCACCAGTATGCCAACGATCATCAGCATTTCGTAAATTCCTTTTCGGATATAGGCGCCTTTATTCTTTATCGTTGCCTTATTGTCGATAAGAATGATTGAGCCACAGATGCCGACATAGGCAACCAGCGGATAAAAGTGCGCGATCGGGTCATTGGCGCTGACTCCGAGAACCAGTTTGACAATGCCTTCGAGGCCGATAAGAATGAAGAATGCGCGAATCAGGAAGTAAAGCTGCGTACGCCGGGTGCCGAGAATGGTTTCTTCGCTTGAATAGACAACGATTTCATCGAGTTCAAGATGTTCACCCTTATATATCTTTCGCAGTTCCTGGCCGCCGACAAAAAACGAAACGACCAGCGCAACTATGGTTACTCTGCTGATCAAAGCCAGCAACGGGAACTCATTCAGGCCGGGCGTGCCGATTTCGCTCTTTACCAATGCGTAGCCCATGCCCAGACCAAAAAGCACGATGATCAGGATTGGTGAATATCTGCTGCCAGCAACGACTGAACGCGAGATCAACACGATCGGAATAATGAGAAAAAGCGACATCCAGAACTGGTTCAAAAACTGAAGCCTGGCAATCTGTTCTACTAATTGTTCCACTAAATACTCTCCATGTGAAAAAAATTACAAAACTCTTTTTGTGTGTAAAGAATTGTAACTGTTTTAGGGTCTCTTTGCAACAGCAAATGCGCTCGAAATCTGTGTTATAAAAAAATACCGCCGGTCGAAAATTTCGACCGGCGGGAGTCCGATTCAGTTCGTGTCAGCTTCGACGCCCGTTTTTTTCGAGATTCTGTCTTGCCTGAAAAGCGAAAGTGGCAAGGTTGGTCTCGCGGTTGGGCATGATGCTGCCGTCGTAGATCATGTCGACGAAAGGTGCTTTGCTGCGCATGTGAACCTTGAGAATGGCGCTGGCTATTGTCGAGGGCATGCAGGTGAACGGCATCGAGTTGACTACACCGTTGTAGCCGTCTTTGGCAAAGGCCAGTGCGCCGCCTATGCTGAGAATGGCTTCACCATTGATGTGATTCGAGAATATCTCGGCGGTTTCTTCGAGAATATGCTCGGTATGATGGTCAAAGCGGTTTTTGAGCAGGCTGTTGAACGGTTGCGCGATGAAGCGGGCGACCAGGCGTTGATACTTGGCGGTAAGCCAGAATTTGGCAGCCTCGCCGATGTTACCCAGCGATTTCTGACGCCTGAATGCCTCGGTCGATTCTTCAATACCGGTATGGGTCGTATATTCAACCCACTCGGCGACTGAGCTCGTATAGGTTTCGCAGCCGAGATCTTCGAGAGCGCGCACAAGCTGCTGATTGCTTTCTTTGTGGGTTCTGACGAATATCTCACCAACTATGCCGATCAGCGGCTTCTGCTCATCTGTTCGTTCGATGGCCGAGAAGGCGCGGGCTGCTTTCTTGGCGGCCTTGATCAGCTGTAACCCACCACCGGCTTCAATGGCAGCGATACCGGCCTGCATGGCTTCTTCGAAAACCCTGTCGGTTTTGCCTTTGATCTTCTCATACGGTCTGATGCGCCAGAGAGCCTTCTCGATCAGATCTGAATAGACAATAGCCTGCCAGGCAAGTTTGCGAAACTCGATGGCCTGGTCGTCATTGAAGTAGCCGCTGAAACGATAACTGTCTTCAGAACTTGGCGACAGAATCGGCACATTGACATACTTGTATTTGTCGAGCAGAATGCGATGCAGACGCGTATACTGGCCAAAGCGGCAGGGGCCTTCGGTTTCGGGCATGAAGAAGGCGAGGCTGTCGTTGACGTTGGCGCCATCAGCAATGTGGCGGTCGATGACGTCGAACATGTCACCGGTTGTAACGATACAGGGGAAGCATTCTTTGCCGGAAGTATGCTTTTTGCCAAATTCAAGACCGGCATTCGTGTAAGTAGGCATGACTTCAGCTTTGCAGCCGAGATGTCGGAAAGCGGCGGCGAGACAGCGGGCGCCTTCGGCCATTTTTGGCAGATAGAGCGTGCGCTCGGTAAGCGGCGCCGTCGATTTGCGCGGCATGAAGTTGATTTCCTTCTCAGACAGAATCGTGATCTGAGTCTGGTTTTTGATCGCATCGATAAAGGCTAGCAGACGGGTTTCGACGCCGGCTCCGGCTGAGTGTTCGTCGAGTTCGAGTTCGAGGTAGGGGCGGCGGGTGCGGTTCATTTCGTGATTGAAGAAATGCAGCACGAACGAGTCGGGGCCACACGAGAAACTGGTCAGGTAGAGGCCGAACAGGCGCGGGTCGCGGTTGATATACTTGGCCGCCTGTAGAATACGGTTGCCAAAGCCCCAATACATGTTGGGATATTCTGATTCAATGTCGATGCCGTTGAGGTCGATGAATTCCTGCGGAATCGCATGTATGCCGAGTCGGCTGAAGGTTGCGAAGAGGTTGAGGTTGGTGCGCGAATCGTAGGCGCTGTATGGTCGTCCGATGACGATGATGGCGCGGCGGTCGCCCAGGTTCTTGAGAATCTCGGCGCCGACACGCTTGATTTCGCGGTCGAACTGATTGAGCACTTCGCTTGCAGCATCGTAGGCCTTGTCGAATTCGTTGGCATTGAAAGGCAGGCCCAGGCGTTTGAACTCGGCGGCGAAGTTGTGGCGCAGGTCGAGTTTGCCTTTTTTAAAGTAAACTGCGGGCTTGATCACCTTGCGGGCATCGAGTCCTAGTGCTGCCATCAGCATGTAGGTGTTGGCTTCGACGTAGGGGCAGTAAAATGAATTGTTGCCCTGATTCGATTCCATTTCGATCAGCATCGGCATGAACAGATAATCGCATTTGTCTTTGAGCGTAGCAGCATGTCCGTGCGAAATTTTGACCGGGAAACATGCTTCGCAGGTCATCGCCGCAATGCCGCGATCGACGATCTCACTGCTGGTTTCGGGGCTGATAACCACTTCATAACCGAGTCTGGTCATCAGGTGAACCCAGAATAGCCCGAGTTGATGAAAGCCGAGTGCGCGCGGAATACCAATAACTTTTTTGCCGCTCTCTGATTTGACCGGTTCTTCGCCGGCTACGCGGTAGAGGCCTTTCATGTGTCTGAAATAGAGTTCCTGACGGACGCGGTTAAAGTCGGGCGCGCGTTTTTTCGCCTGCTGGCGTGATTCATACATGCCGCAGTCGCCGCCGTAGATGGCCTCGTCGTTGCCGACGCGATAGATCTGAAGTTTGCACTGGTTGTGACAGTTGACGTTGCGGTTGCAGATTTCTTCTTCGTGTACGAATGGCTGATCTACTACCTGCCAGCCTCTGAAGCGGGTCTTGAACTGCTCGCCGGCCGCCTTGCGTTCTTTGATTTCGTCCATGGCGTGCAGTGCAGCGCCGATCCCGCCCATTACTTCACGGTGTGGCAGAGTGATGATAGGTTTGCCGACGATCTTTTCGAAGGCGGCGACAACTGACTTGTTGAGCGAAGGACCGCCCTGAAAGCTGATGCGGTTGCCAATGCGGCCGTCCTGCACGACGCGGTTGAGATAGTTGTGAACTACCGCCTGAGATAGGCCGGCAAGCAGATCTTCAACGGCGCCGCCCATCTGCAGATACGACATCAGGTCAGATTCCATGTAAACGGTGCAGCGCTCGGTGAGCCGATATGGTGCTTTTGCGCGCATCGCCATGTCTTCATACTCGCCGGCGATATCTATGCCGAGCTTGTTGGCAGTTTCTTCAAGAAAGCTGCCGGTGCCGGCGGCGCAGACCTTGTTCATTCTGAAATCGACGACGTAGCCGTTGCCAAGCGCCGTATACTTGGCATCCTGGCCGCCGAGTTCGAAAATGGTGTCGATGGTTGGCTCAAAATGGGTAGTGCCACGCGCATGCGCGGTAACTTCGTTGACCACGTCGTCAGCGCCGACGAACAGGTTGGCGACTTCGCGCCCTGAACCGGTGGTGCCGACTCCCATAACATTGACGCGGTTGACGTCAATGGTTTCTACGCAGTTGCGCAGCGCCTTTTTGATGGCGATAACCGGCTGTCCTTCAGTCGGAATATAGCACTTGTAGACAACCCGGCCCTCAGGCGTAGTGAGAACGAGCTTGGTGGTGGTCGAACCGATGTCGTAGCCCATGTAGACGTCGATGACATCTTTGCCGGCCGGCAGACCATCGGCCTTGCCGCACTCGGCGAAGGGGTGCAGATCTATGCTGAGCGGTGCGGTGCGAACCGCTGCGAAGGCTTCGGAGGCTTTGAGCTGGTTGATCTGCTCGGCGGTAACGCGGCAGCCCTGATTGGCTGACATGGCGTTGAGAATGGCGCCAAGCGCACCGACGCTGGTATAGTGATCGGGCACGCTGATTTTGAGCCCAAGCACGCGCTCGAATGCCTTGCGCGCAAGCAGGTTCGAGGCATAACCACCGATAAAGGCTACCGGTTCGAGCAGTCTTCGATTGTTGATCAGAGTTGACTTGAAATTTTTGGCAACACCTTCGTGCAGCCCTGAAATAATGTGTCTGATCGGAATACCCTTGTTCTGAAGGTGGATCATGTCTGACTTGGTGAAGACTGTGCAGCGGCAGGCGACACTGGCCGGGCAGTCAGACTTGCGGCCCTCTTCCATAAAACGCATGAGAATAGATTCCATGCGTTTCTGAGGGTCGGTGATGCTGTTGAATTCTTCAACGTCAGAAAAAATACGTTCGGCCTGCTGGTCGATAAAGCTGCCGGTGCCGGCGGCGCAGGCTTCGTTGAGTTTGAAATCTTCGAGAATGAAGCCCTTTGCAGAAGGCGACAGAACCAGCAGGGCAGAATCGTGACCGCCGATCGAGATGGCCGAGCGGGCTTCTGGCAGCAGGGCATGCAGGCCTCTGGTCTGGGCGGTGGTTTCGATTTCGAAGCTGGTTTTAAGTTCGGCTGCGATGGCCTTGCCGTGCGTGCCGGTAAAAGCGACACGTTCGATGTTGTCGCGGCCGTATTTGTCTTCGATCTGGCTGAGAATACGGGCGCAGAGCTCAAGTGTGCGGCCGAAATGTCGATGATAGGGCCATTCTTCGAGCAGTCTGGCGCTGGCATCGCACACCACAGTGTTGATGCTGACTGAGCCGATGTCGAACCCTATGTTGATTTTTTTGTTAGTCATAATACCTCCAGAACTCATTAAGGCGAGTCAGGTATTATAACACTAATCTGCCCTCAGAGCAAAAATACCCGCGCCTTTTTCGGGTGCGGGTATTGTCGGTGCAGTGTGGCGTATGAAGCTTCTGGAGCGGATGCTAGAGGCCTTCTTTTTTGTCCCAGTCATCGATGACCGGCGCAACTTCAGGTGAAGGAGCCGGCTTCTCATCAGGTTGTTCTTCGTCGATATCGTCTTCTGTTGTCGAAGCGGTGGTCGGGGTAATCGGGCTGATGCCCTGCAATGACTGTGGTGCCGAGGCGTTTTTGTTTTTCCAAAAATCGGGTTCTCCGGGAGTTTTCTGGCCAGGAATGCTGATGTCGCTCGGAGCATCGCCTGTAGCTGCTTTTGGCATCATTCTGATGTTGCCATTATATGACAGAAGCAATTCGCCGGCATCGGTCAAAAGCGGTTTCATGAAGTTGCTTTTGCCATGCGCAACCCAGCGACTGGTTGGTCTGTCGCTCTCGATATAGCTGCCATAAGTAGTTCGCGCAAAAAAAGAGTCCTTATGAGTAACGAAAATTCCGTTGCGGTAAGGCACAGCGTTGTAAATGTCTTCGAGACCGAGCGTCCATAGAGCCGCACCATCATCGATGCCAAGGCATCTGATGTTTTTTTTGTCGGCGATCATCAGCCGGCTGCCATATCTGGCAATACCAGTTAAATTAGACTGCATGGTGGTTGTCCATGATCGGCCATCCATCAATGAAAGACAGATGAGCCGCGATCCTCCGGCGGCCAGCATTATCAGGTGTTCGTTGAGAATTTGCACGGCCTTGAGCCCTTTGACTGTGTGCTTGTAAAGCAGATTGCCGGAGAACTGGTCTACTATCAGCATTTCGCCCTCGTTTGAGGCCAGCACGCAGATATTTTGTGCGAAAAGCGGAGTATCGGCACTCAAAGGCGCGGTTGATGTCCAGAGAACTTCACCGGTTTCTGCGTCCAGTGCAGTAGCTTTCCAACGCGGGTTCTTGAGGTCTGCATAACCATGCAGGCAGATTATCGTCTTGTCAACTCCGTAATTGATCAAGGTATCGGTAAATGTGTGATCCCAGACAGGTTTTCCAGTCTTACTGTCGAGGCAGAACAGCACATTGTGTTCAGACTGCACTATCAGGTTTTCACCAGATTTGATCGGAGGAATGCGAAAAGGTTCGATCGTTCCGGTTTCCCAGGCAATCTGCAGGCCTGGTACCGAGAAACCTCTGATCATACGGGCATAATCACCGACAACTACCATATCGTTGTAGCCTATTGGTTCGAATGGAAGATTTGGCAATTGCACCGATTGTGCGGAGGTTTTGCCGGTATCGTCGATCTCATAAAGCCTGAATTCCTTTTTGCCCTTGTCACCAGCGACAAAGACGAAACTGTTGCCGACGGCAACAGGGTCTGAGTAAATCTTGTCGCTGAGGTCGCGTTGCCAGAGCGCCCTGGTCTCAGGCTGTGAGCCAAGCAGATGAAAAGCCAGAATGCTGATGATGATCAGAATTATTCCGAGTAATCGGCTGGACATATTGTTTCTGTTCCTGATCAATCCTGCTGCTTGCAGGCTGCCAGAATGAGTTCGATACAGCGGTCAGGGCTGAGTCTGCTGGTGTTGACCAGCATGTGATACTGGTGCGGGTCATTGATTTCGACATCGAAAAAATCATAAATGAAGTTGGAAGCGGCGGCATCTTTGCCGCTTACCAGTTCTTCAGCCTTGTGCTGGTCAAGATTCTGCTCCTGCATCAGGCGTTTTATGCGGTCCTGGATGTCGGCCACTATGCGCACATGAAAGGCGTTGGCGTTACCCTTGAGAATTTGACTGGCGCCGCGCCCGAGAATAACCGAATTTGACTGTTCGGCTATTTCTTTGATCACCTGCGTCAAAACATCGTAATAATCTTTTTCCTGAAAAGTGTTGCGGGGGTAAGTCGTGAACATTTCGGCTGAATCCCAGTCGAGAGGGCCGATTCCGAATGGATGAAACACCATGCCACCCTGCGCGATGCTGGCCAGGGCTTCCTGAAAAAATACCCCTACACGGTTATAGCTGTTCTGGTCGAAATCTTCGAGCTGGTCTTTGTTTTTGCCCATTTTCCCGGCGATTTCATGAATGATTTGCTGATCGTAGCAGGTGCCGCCAATAGCTTCGGCAAGCTTGAGTGCAATATAAGTTCCTGATGCGCCAACTTCTCGCGATATTGTAATTATCGGCATCTTCCCCTCCTCAAAATGTTAGCCTGCAGGTTCATATTAAGGCAAAAGTAATTATCTGGCAACGAGTTACAAAAAATAAATAAAAAAGTTGTTAATCATTCCTGCAATTCCGCCGATGAATAATTTGTAGAAAACGCAAGGAGGAATAAACAATGGTTCACCCAGGGATGGTAGGTATTACAGAACTGATGATGGATGAGAATTTTCTGTGCTGGATGGAAGAACAGTCAGACGAAATGCTCGAGAACAATTCGACCTTCGAGATTTTTAAACTTTATCAGTCACTGCAGTAACAGCAGAACTACATAGAACACCAGATCGGGCTCTAACCCGGTTTTTTCTTTTTAGCCGGTTCTGAGTTGCGATTGTTTATGAAATTCTTGAATTCGGCGCGGGCAGAACAATTTTTCAAACTGCCGTCTGGGGCGATAAACTCAAGATACAGGCGCATTCTTTCGATGGTAGACTGTGAAACCCGGTGCTCGAGACGGCAGGCCTCCTCCTGAGCGAATTCTTCCGGAAAAGCCAGAATGTTTTCGAGAAAATCGGCCAGAATTCCGTGATAACGGCTCAGGGCCGCGATCGTTTTTTCGCCTTCGGCGGTCAATGTGACCGGGCGGTAGGACTGATAGTTGATCAGGCCTTTTTCACTCAGGCGCTGCAGGGCATTGGTAACAGACGAGCGTTTACAGCCCATGCGGTCGGCGAGGTCAGAGGTGCGTACCGCTCCATATTCTTTCTGCAGGTCGGCGATCTGTTCGAGATATGACTCCAGAGCGCCTGAAACGCGATCTTTCATGGTCAGCCTCCGGTACAATCTGATTTGCCGCGTGCCGGGCAGGAGCTGCAGCTGGCGCATGAATTGCATTTGCTGCCGCTGATGGTGACGATGAAGGTTTTAAGCAGATACCAGCCGGCAGCAAGTGCAGCGGTAATTATGATCAGCCCTTCGAACCAGGCTATGCCTGGGCTGGCCTGCAGTAATGTACCTATTTTCAGCGTAATATAGCTGACGATATAAGCGATAGCAAAATATACCATGAGCGAGAGGGCGGTAAAGCGCGCTGAGCCGCTTTCACGCCAGATCACGCCAAGAGTGGCTATACATGGTATATAGAGAAGGGTAAACATCATAAACACAAAGGCCGTCAGGGGTGTCATGCCGGTTTTTCGCATGGCGTCTCCAAGATCATCGGAATATGGTAAATAGAGCACCGTCAGCGTCGACACAACCGATTCTTTGGCAAGAAAGCCGGGTATCAGTGATACGGTCTCGCGCCAGCTGAAGCCGAGGGGCTCCATGACCGGATGAATGAATTTGCCCAGTCTGGCCATGTAGCGGCCTTCCATCTCCTCGATTTCGCGTTGCCTGGTAAGTGTTGCGATTTTTTCGGTTGTTTCGACGGTTATTTCACTGCTGCGCAGTCGGGTCAGTTCACTCTCATAATCAAAGCTGAGTGGCACTTCTCGCGGAAATACCGAGAGAACCCAGATGATTATCGACCCGGCAAGAATTACTGTTCCTGCTTTTTCGACGAAATGTGCTGCTTTTTCATAAAGCATGTGGAAGACGCTGGAAGGAGTCGGCAGCCGGTATGGTGGCATTTCGAGCAGAAAAGGCGAATTTTCGGTGGTGCGGAAGATAATGCTTGTCGTCTGGCCGAGAAAGATCAATACCAGCAGGTTAACGAAAAACAGGGTAAACATCCAGGTGCTGGGGTTGTCGTGGAAAAATGTTCCGCACAGAAGGACCAGAACCGGTAATCTGGCTGCGCAGGTGACCAGCGGTATCAGCAGCATGGTGAGCAGTCGCTGAAAGCGATTGTCGATGATGCGTGTCGCCAGTACTGCCGGAACATTGCAGCCCAGCCCCATGATCATTGGTATGAAGGCGCGCCCGTGCAGTCCGATGCTGTTCATCATGCGATCCATGATGAAGGCGGCACGTGACATATAGCCCGAATCTTCGAGTATGGCGATCCAGAAGAACAGTATCAGGATGTTGGGAATGAAGACGATGACACCACCGACTCCGCTGATGATGCCGCCAACGATCAGTTCACGGATCAGGCTTTCCTGCATGTTCGCCTCAACGAATTTGCCGAGCCAGTCGACGAGAGATTCCATCCAGCCCATGGGAATTTCGCCGATCGAGAAGGTGGTCCAGAAAACCCAGGCCATCATCAGTGCGAACACCGGCAGGCCGAGAAAACGGTGTGTCAGCACGCGGTCGAGTTTTTCCTGCCAGGCCGGAATATTTTTGCCGGGCACTACGGCGCAGGCTGCGATCAGTCTTTCTATGCGGCGATAACGGTCGCTGGCGAGTTCGCAGGCGAGATCGGTCGTTTTAACCGGTTTCTCGCGACCTTCGCTGAGCTTTTTAGCAAGATTCTGGCGGATTTCGATGAGCTCAGGAACGATATGCCCGGGTTGCAGCCTGATCAGATCGACAAGTGCACTGTAGCGCTGCGTTGGTGTTGCTGAGTTCCAGTGCAATTTTTTGAGCTTGAGGCCTTCTTCGGCGGCATTCAGCCATACCTGTGGCAGCGAAAGCCAGCTTGAATAGTCTTCGAGTCCTGCTACATCGGGCTTGCCGATGTATTCTACCAGATTTTGAGTGCCTTCACCCGTTCTGGCAACAGTTGGAAAAGGTGTCGTGCCGGTGAAAGTCGCGAATTTCTGCAGATCAATGGTGCCGCCGGCGCGGGTGAACGAGTCGAAGCAGTTCAGGCTGACGACAGGCTTGATGCCGAGTTCGACCAGCTGGGTGGTCAGAAAAAGGTTACGTTCAAAATTGGCGATATCGACGACATTGACGATGCAACCGCTGGCAGCCTCATCGATCGTTTTCAAAACGACTTCTTCTTCAGGAGTGGCAGGTGTCAGAGAATAGGTGCCGGGAAGATCGCAGATGGTCAGCGAAGCCGTATCGGTAGTGGCAGAGCCTTCGAGCTTTTGTACCGTTACACCCGGCCAGTTGCCAACACGGCGTCTTTCGCCGGTTATGGCGTTGAAAAGGCTGGTTTTGCCACTGTTCGGGTTGCCGACAAGATAGACATTGCGCTTCAGTTTATCTGTCATCAGGCTTTATCTCGACATCGATCAATACT
>JAKJFO010000115.1:0-348 GCA_022704885.1 Candidatus Rifleibacteriota bacterium
GAAAAAGTCAGGCGCATAAAAGAAATCGTCGATCTCGCAAACTATGATAAAATCTACGCTTACGGCGATTCGCGCGGCGACCGTGAGATGCTCGAACTGGCATCAGAAAAAGGCTATCGGGTATTCTGAAATTTCGCACTTGCCAAGACTGGCGACAGCCTGTAAGGTATTGGCATACTGGTCGAATGCTCTGTTGGTTGACTGTTTCGCTGCCACGCAGTTTCGCAGCAATTCATTGGCGTATGTGGCGCGGCCGCCGTGCTCTCGCAGGAATAGAAACATTAGAAATATAAGATTCAGCAGGGAAGGAGTTCTTTCTTGAACAGAAACATTTATGTTGTGATTTTA
>JAKJFO010000115.1:378-12829 GCA_022704885.1 Candidatus Rifleibacteriota bacterium
CCGCCACGCCGACAGCGGAATCAGGCAATGAGATACATTCTCTGCTTCCGGAAAACCTGAGCGAAGAAGAAATCAAAGCCCGCACCGAAGCGGTTCATACAGATCATGCCGGCATTTATAAGGGAGTCAGTCCTGAGGTTATTGCGATGCTTGGCAGTCTCAAATGGGAGACCAACACTGAATTTCAGGGCCTCGGCAGTCGTGATGCCAAAAAGGGCGGGACTCTCAAGTGTGCCGAAACCTCTTACCCGCCTTCGCTGCGCACTGTCGGCAAAAACGCCAATTCAACCTTCAACAGCATGCTGAGCGGGCTATGTTACGAAAGCATGCTCGATCTCGACCCGATTACATTCAATTACGTGCCAAATCTGGCAAAACGATGGGCAATTGCCGACGACAAGGTAAGCTTTTTCTTCGAGCTCGATGAAAACGCACGCTGGTCAGATGGGCAGCCAGTCGTGGCTGAAGACATTGTCAAAAGCTGGGAACTTTATACTGACCCCGGCATTGAAGACCCTTTTTCGATCGACTACTGGAATAAATACGAAAAGCCGGTGGCGGTTTCGAAGAGCATAGTCATGGTTAAGTCGAAACAGATGAACTGGCGTGCTTTCATGTCGATCGGCTTCATGACCGTTCTGCCGGGTCATATCATTGCAAAAATAGATGGTAAAACCTATCTGAGCGAATACCAGAACAAGCTTATGCCGGGTTCGGGACCCTATGCATTTGAGAGTTCGAAGGTCAACGAAGAGATCATTCTCAACCGTCGCCGCGACTGGTGGCAGCAGGACGCGGTCAAAAACACCGGATACTACAATTTCGACCGCCTGCATTTTATTTTCATTCAGGACGATAACCTCGTAAAACTGCGCTTCAAAAAAGGTGAGCTCGACTGGGTCGCGATCAACGTGGCGCGTGAATGGAATCAGGAATTCATTCCGGCAATGCTGGCAGAGCTGGCCTACGGCTATATTCAGAAGCGTAAAATCTATACACATCGCCCGATCGGCGTTTCCGGCATCGCCTTCAATATGCGCAAGCCACCATTCGACGACATCAGAGTGCGTCAGGCCTTTTCCCACCTCTACAATCGCGAAAAGATGATGGATAAACTGTTTTTTAACGAATATGAATATCTCGATTCGTTTTATCCGAACTCGCCCTACGAAAACCCGGACAACCCAAAAACACGCTATAATCCAGACAGGGCGGTCGAACTGCTCGAGGCCGCCGGCTGGCTGCAGAAGAATCGTGACAGCGATGGCTGGCTGATCAAAGACGGCAAACGCTTCGAGCTTTCGATCAACTACGTGCAGAAAAGTTCAGAAAGAATTCTGACCATCTTTCAGGAAGATCTGCGCGACATCGGCATCAAGCTCAACCTCAAACAGGTCACCTGGGCGACCGACATCAAGGAAGTCGGTGAGCGCACTTTCGAGCTAAGTTCGCGCGCTTACGGCGGTCTGCTTTTTCCGAACCCGGAAAGCTCGGTGCACTCAAAATTTGCCGACAAGAAGAATAACAATAATATCTGGGGCTTCAAAAATGCCAGGGTCGACGAAATCTGCGAGCAGTATCCTCTGATGTTTGACCCAAAAGAACGTATAAAGGCAGTGCGTGAGATCGATGGCATAGTTACCCGCGAGCATCTTTATGCACTCGGCTGGTTTTCGGCGAGTACCCGTCTGCTTTACTGGAATAAATTCGGCATGCCTGATTACGTACTTTCAAAGACTGGTGATCAGCGAACTATTGCCTCTTTATGGTGGTTCGACGCCGAAAAAGAACGGATTTTGCAGGAGGCACGCCGCAACAAGACCCGGCTCGACCGGGGTCCCGAAGAAATACGCTGGTGGGATGAGCATTACCCGCCTTCAGCAGGAGACGAGTAAAAATGTACAGCTATTTTATCCGAAGATTTTTGTTAATGATACCAACTTTTATAGGAATCACACTGCTTTGCTTTCTGGTTACCAGATATGTTCCGGGTGGACCGGTCGAGCAGGCAATTCTGCGTTATCAGCAGGCCATGGCCAATACCGGCGAGGGTGGCGGTGGCACCTCTGACTCTGCAATGGAAGATGGTCAGATCTCTGAAGAAATGATGCAGCGTCTCAAAGAAATTTACGGCTTCGACAAACATCCTGTTATAGCCTATCTGCACTGGCTGTGGCGTGTACTGCATTTTGATCTGGGCACTTCAGATACCTATTCGAGACCGGTATGGGATCTGATAAAAGAAAAGTTTCCGGTTTCGATCATTTTCGGTTTTACCGGGTTTCTGCTCTCTTACATGATCTGTATTCCGCTAGGTGTCTGGAAAGCGGTAAAACACGGCTCGGCATTCGATACCAGCAGCTCAGTGCTTGTTTTTATCGCATATTCGATTCCCGGCTGGACTGCCGGGGTTCTGCTGCTGATGCTGCTTGGTGGCAATGCCTATCTCGACATAGTTCCTTCGGGCGGCAAAGAGAGCGGTTATATCAACGAAAAGTCAACGCTCTCAATGTTTCTGCAACAGGGTGGGCTGGTTTCTGATCTGCCGGCTGAAATTCGCAGTCAGTATCCCAAATTGCGCGACAATCAGCAGATCAGTGCAAGTCACGAAGCTTTCAAGCACATTCCTGCCGATAAACGTTTTCAGCTCAAAAATGGCAGCCATGCTGACCTCTCTTTCCTCGGGCGGCTGCTCGACACTATCTGGCACATGATTTTGCCTGTCTTCTGCTACGTTCTCGGCATGTTTGCCTCAAAAACTGTGCTGATGAAGAATTCGCTCATGGAAAATCTTGGCCAGGACTACGTGCGCACGGCATTTGCCAAAGGGTTGTCTGAGAATACGGTTATCTTCAAGCACGCACTGCGTAACTCACTGATTCCGATCGCTACCGGCCTGGGACACATGCTCTCGATCATTCTCGCCGGCTCTTACCTGATCGAAAAGGTATTCAACATTAACGGCTTCGGTCTGCTCGGCTATGAATCGCTGATTGCGCGTGATTACCCGGTAACCCTCGGCATTCTCGTCATCGGTTCGATGCTCAAGCTCTTTGGCAACATCATGTCTGATGTGCTTTACTGCATAATCGACCCAAGGATCAGATTCTCATGATAGAAACCTGGAACAGATACAAGAAAATATTCAATGTCATTGCTCTGCTGATTGTCTGGGCGGCGCTGTATTCGGTGATGCCGGCGATCGGCGAGAAGGGAATCAACCCCTCGTATACGACTGTTATCGCGCTGGTGCTGGCGGCCGGCTTTGTCGTCTATATTCTGCCGATACTGGTTTCGGGTGCAGATTCGTTTCGCATCTTCATAACCAGTCCGATTTTTCGCAGACGCTGGGGCAAGTTCAAAACGCTAAAACGCGGCTATTACGCTTTTCTGCTGATTATCGGTCTGTTTCTGCTGTCGCTGTTCGCCGAGTTTTTCATCAATGGCAACGCCATCATGGTGAAATATCAGGGCAGCTATTATTTTACGCTGTTCAAGTTCATCAGCGCCCGCACCTTTGGCATGCGTGGCTACGGCAACCCGAATTACCGCATGATGAAAGACGTTTTCAGCGTTCGCAACAAAGAACGCGCCGAGCGCATCAAAGCCGGCACCGCCACCGAAGACGACGGCAAATACGAACAGTGGGGCGACGACTGGGTTTGGCTGCCAATCTACCCATACAGCCCGCTCGAATCATTGCTCGACGAACTGCCGACCCGCCCACCGCACCCGCCGACCTGGCTGACCGGAGAATGGCGCAAGGCATATATCGGCGAATCATTGTATCAGCTGCCTGATTCGCTGCCGACACCTGAAGAAATCACCGAAAAGTTCAAGCGGCCTGACTGGGTCGATCTCGAACCGGCTGCACTATATCTCGAAATGGCGCACGCCGGCATGCTCAAGCTCAAGCCCGAAGTTAAAGAACCAGGCACTTTTCAGCACATTCTCGGCACCGACGACCGCGGCCGCGATGTCTTTGCCCGCATGGTCTACGGCTTTCGCACATCGCTGTCGTTCTCGCTCGTCGTCACCTTCTGCTGTTACCTGATCGGTATCACCATCGGTGCTCTGCTCGGCTATTACGGCGGTTTGTTCGACATCATCATGCAGCGCTTCGTCGAGATATGGTCGGCAATGCCGTTTTTGTACACTGTCATGATCTTTGCCGCGATAATGATTCCGAATTTCTGGATGCTGGTCGTGATACTGGTCATGTTCAAATGTATGGGCATGACCTATTACATCCGCGCCGAGTTCCTGCGCGAAAAATCGCGTGACTACGTGGCGGCAGCACGCGCGATCGGGTGCACCGACGGCGCCATTATCTTCCGACATATTCTGCCCAATTCGCTGACACCGGTCATCTCGTTCGCCCCTTTTGCCATAGTTGCAGATATCGGTTCGCTCGTCTCGCTCGACTTTCTCGGTTTCGGGCTGCCGGCGCCGACTCCTTCGTGGGGTGAACTGCTCGGACAGGGGCTCGGCAACCTGACCAAACCATGGCTGATTCTCTCACCGACGCTGGCCATGTTCCTGACGCTGCTTCTGGTATCGTTCATCGGCGAAGCGATTCGCGAAGCCTTCGACCCGAAGCAGTATTCGCGGCTCAGATAAGCGGGAGACACACAAATGGCCAACGAACTGTTAAAAGTAAAAAATCTCAAAACATATTTCAAGACCGAGGCGGGAATCGCCAAAGCGGTTGACGGCGTCGACTTCGACATTATGCCCGGCGAGGTGCTCGGTATCGTCGGCGAATCCGGGTCCGGCAAATCGGTCACCTCGCTGTCGATCATGCAGCTGATCCCGAATCCGCCCGGAGACATCGTCGAAGGCAATATCATCTTCGAAGGTAAAGACCTGCTCGAAGCCTACCGGCGCAAAGACTACGATGTCATTCGCAAAATTCGCGGCAACAAGATTTCGATGATCTTTCAGGAACCGATGACCAGCCTCAACCCGGTTTTCACCATTGGTGACCAGGTAGCCGAATCGCTGGTTCTGCACAAAGGTATGACGCCGAAAGAGGCGCGTGACTATGCCGTCAAAATGCTCGAACTCGTTGGTATACCTTCGGCCCGCGAGCGCATAGATGAATATCCGCACCAGTTCTCAGGCGGAATGCGTCAGCGCGTAATGATCGCCATGGCGCTGTCATGCGACCCTTCGCTGCTGATCGCTGACGAGCCGACGACTGCGCTCGATGTGACGATTCAGGCGCAGATTCTCGAACTTATGCTCGAAGTCAAGGCCAAAACCTCGAACGCCGCTATTCTGCTGATTACGCATGACATGGCGGTTATCGCCGAAACCTGTCATCGGGTCGTCGTCATGTATTGTGGCCGCATTCAGGAAATCGCCGATGTCAAAACGATCTTTCACTCGCCGCAGCACCCATACACCCAGGGGCTGCTGGCCTCGCTGCCAAAACCAGGTCAGAAAGTCAAGCGTTTGAGCACGATCGAAGGTATGGTACCTTCGCTGTTCAATCTGCCAAAGGGCTGCAGTTTCTGTACCCGTTGCAGCCAGAAACTCGCACAGTGCGAAACCGTGCCACCTGAAATGGTCGAAACCGCACCCGGGCATCTTGTCAGATGCCATCTGGCCAAACCCATGAATAGCGCCTGACATGGAGAACAACATGACAGAAAAAAAGAAAACTGAAACCCTTTTGGAAGTAGTCGATCTCAAAATGTATTTTCCGGTTTACGGTGGGGTTTTTCGCAGTCATGTCGCTGATGTAAAAGCGATAGACGGCGTCAATTTCACCCTCCGGGAGGGCGAAACCCTTGGCCTGGTTGGCGAATCAGGCTGTGGTAAATCGACTACCGGCAAATGTATTATTAATCTCAATCGGCCGACTTCCGGGCACATCATTTTCCACACACAGAAAGACGCATCCAGGGGCTATCGCATCACGCCAGAAAAACCGGTGCCGGTCAATCTTGCAAAGCTCAACAACGATCAGATGCGGCCTTACCGTTCAGAGATTCAGATGATCTTTCAGGATCCCTATGCTTCGCTTAATCCGCGCATGACGGTCAGCGACATCATCATGGAACCACTCAGCATCCACATGCCCGAGCTCAGCAAGGCACAGATGCTCGAAAAAGTCGACTGGCTGATGGAAAAGGTCGGACTCTCAGCTGAGCAGGCAACGCGTTATCCGCACGAGTTTTCAGGTGGACAGCGTCAGCGCATCGGCATTGCCCGCGCCCTGGCAACCAACCCGCGCCTGGTTATCGCTGATGAACCGGTTTCCGCGCTTGATGTCTCGATTCAGGCCCAGGTTATCAACCTGATGCAGGATCTGCAGGAAGAATTCGGTCTGACCTACATCTTCATCGCCCACGATCTCGCGGTCGTCGAGCACATTTCAGACCGTATCGCGGTCATGTATCTCGGCAATATAGTTGAACTCGCCGACGCCGAAACCCTGTTCAAAAATCCTCTGCACCCCTATACGCGCGCGCTCATGTCGGCTATTCCGCACCCCGACCCGAACGTCAAAAAAGATAAACGTATCGTGCTGCAGGGTGATGTGCCAAGCCCGATGAAAAAACCTTCTGGCTGCGGTTTCAGAACCCGCTGCCCGATTGCCCGAAATGACTGTGCGATAGACGTGCCGCCAATGCTCGAAGCCGCACCCGAACACTTCGTCGCCTGCCCATATTACGCAACTCAGGACAAGAATTAACCATCACTGGAGACACTTATGAGAATGTTCAGATTATTTGTTCTGCTGACCTTCGTCTGTCTTTTCGTCTCGGGGCAAGTGTTTGCGCAGATACCGGTGCCTGTTGCCGGAATGCATGAGGACAACGAGTATCTCATTTACGTGCCGGAAGGACTGGCAGAAGGCATCAGATACCCGCTGATCGTTGGTTTTTCGCCGTCGGCTAATGCCCGCGATACAATCGATACCTGGAAAGGTCACGCTGACAGGCATCTATGCGTAATTCTGGCATCTAAAATAGTCAAAAACGGCATGGATATTTCGCGTTATCTGGTGAGGCTGAGCAAACTGATTCATGAGAAGGTCGCCAGTGAATACCCGATCAAGCCTGACTGCATCATCGCAGTTGGCACTTCAGGCGGTGGCATGGCTTCGCATCTGTTTTCGTTCTTTCATGCTGATACTGTTGCTGCAGTTATAACCAGTGTTGGCTACATCCACGAGAACAGTCTCAAGCAGAAAGATGTCTGCCCGCGCGACAAGGTCTGCGCTTTTCTCACCAGCCCGACCGACTTCAATTACAAACTGATGAAAGAAGACCGCAAGTTTTTGACCAGCCTTGACTGGCGCGTAAAATGGTATGAGTTCGAAGGCGGCCACCGCACCGCGCCCGAAGAAATCCGCGAAGAAGCCCTGGCCTGGGTTCTCGAACAACTCAACGCCAGCTGACTCAGGTCACTCAAAGCTGTGTAGAAAATGAATATGTTTAATTATTGCGGTATTTTTGTTAAATTTAGAGCATGTCGCAAAACAGGTTTTTAGTAAAATTACTGATAATATGCGTCTTTCTGACGATTGCCGGCGGGGCGCTGGCTGACGAGAAACCTGCGCCGATGCGAATCGAAATCGGCCTCTACATTCTTGATATTGCGCATCTCGATGTAAAAGAGAGCGAATTCTACGCCGATTTTTACATCTGGTACAAAGCTCCGGCCACCAGCACCTGGAAGCCTGAAAATATCGAGTTCATGAACGGTGTCATCGAGAACGCGACTTCGTTGGCAAGCGGCACCAGTGCTGATGGGCAGCAGCAATGGTCGCAGCGCATCAAGGGCCGGTTCCGCGGGCATTTCGAATTGCACTCTTATCCGTTTGACCGCCAGAGTCTTCCCATTGTCATCGAGGATGCTGAGTATACCGACCAGGAACTGTATTTTGCCGCTGATTCCGCCAGTCCGGCCGACTTCAATCTCTGGATCGAACCCGAACTTCGAGTGCCGGACTGGAAGAGAGCCGGCGCCGACTGTGCTACCGACACCCATCATTACAAAACCGATTTTGGCCTCGGATCGAAAAAAAATTCGAGCTATTCGAGATTTACCTACAGCGTCAATCTGTCGCGTCTGTTCATGCCGCATTTGATCAAATTTATCCTGCCTCTGCTGATCATTGCCGGTATGGCTTATGTGGTGTTTTACATCAACGCCAGCGAGTTCGAAGCCCAGTGCGGCATCTGCATCACCGCCCTGCTTTCGGCGGTAGCCCTTCACAACTCGCAGGCTGACGCACTGCCGAACGTCGGCTATCTGTTGATGTCGGATAAAATTTTCATTCTCTTCTACATTGTGATTTTTCTTGCACTGGTGCAAACTGTGGTTAATAATAACTATGCCAAGCGTCGCCGTTTCGATATGGCGATCTATCTCGACAGGGTGTGCCGCTTCTGGTATCCGGCCATACTGTTCGCCGGAAACATTCTGATCTATCTGTTGAGCTAAGGAGTCTCTGATGAAGCCACTTCTCGATGTTACCAACCGGTTGCCGCTCCCGGCCCTTATTGGCATGGTGCATGTCAGGGCTCTGCCCGGTACCCCCTTCAATACCGATTCTATGGAAAAGATATGCGCGACTGCCGTAGCTGAAGCGGCCATGCTGCAGAGCGCCGGCTTCGATGGCATCATGCTCGAAAACATGCACGACCGGCCTTATCTCAAAGGTGCGGTCGGCCCCGAAATCGTAGCTGCAATGACGCGGGTTGCCTGCGAAGTCAGGCGTAAAGTCGGCAGCAATTTTCCGCTAGGTATACAGATTCTGGCCGGAGCGAACCGCGAGGCTCTTGCCGCTGCTCACATTTCCGGGTGTGACTTTATCAGGGCCGAGGGCTGTGTGTTCGGTCATGTTGCCGATGAAGGCTGGATCGAAGCCTGTGCCGGCGAACTGCTGCGCGAGCGAACCCGCCTCGGTGCCGGCCGCATCAGAATCTGGACCGACATTCAGAAAAAGCATTCAGCACATGCGGTAACTGCAGATCTTACCCTTGAAGACTGGGTTCACGGCGCTGATTTTTTTGGCATCGACGGTGTCATCATAACCGGCAGCGCAACCGGCAAGGCGGCCAATAAAGATGATCTCAAGCGCTCGCGCACTGCTGGCCGTATTCCAGTAATTATCGGTTCGGGCATCACTTCAGAAAACGCTGCAGACTTTGCCAGAGCAGATGCCTGGATTATCGGCTCAAGCCTTAAATACGACGGCTTCTGGGAAAATCCGCTCGACCCGGATCGCCTGAAGGCAATGGTTGCAGCGCGTAACGCTGTTTTACGCAAATAGTTTTATCTTGCCCGCAGGATCTGGTTTCGTTTATACTCTCATTCAGCAAATACAAGAGGTGATATGAAAAGTTATCTGCCGGAGATCCGCAAGACCCTGAAACTGATCGATGTCATCGAAAAAAAATACAACATCAAACCAAACAATGATGTGGATGAACCTCTGCTGTATTGCGGGGTTGCAGATACCGACCTGATTTCCAGACTGGCTGTCGAGGTAGAAGAGTATTTTGGCAAACCTTACAAGCCTGCCGGTGAGGGAGCTTTTTTCAAGAATTTTTTCGACAAGTTCGTGCGCGAAGTCGGTGGCACCCGTAAGGAACAGACGCTTTACCGCAAACCGATCTGCGATCAGGCCTGCATGTACTGCGCTTTCTGGCCATGGGGGAGCAAACCGGTCAAAACATCGGTACGTATCGGGCTCGTCTGCTACGGAGCAGATGAACGCGAGTTTTTTGCCCGTGAACTTAAAGGTGAGTTTTGAGAGAAAGAGGCGTTAAATGTTGAACCAGTTGAAGAAGAATCACTTTTATCTGATCGAGACCGCTAAAAAGCTTATTTCACAGAGATTCAAAGAAAACCGTCATCATTTTGCGGCTGCCCTGAAGGCAAAAGACGGCAAAATTTTTACCGGTCTGCAGCTCAAGACCTCAATTGCCGGAGTAGAAGTCTGCGCTGAAGCTGTCGCCATCGCCGCTGCTGCTGAAGAAGGCGTCACCGATATCGAAGCGCTGGTAGTTGTTAATCGCATCGGAGAAGTTATCTCGCCATGCGGTAGATGTCGTGAACTGTTCAATGACTATTGCCCGAAAGCCGAGATAATAGTGCCGGGGCCGGCGGGAGCCAGAATCATGACGCCAGCCGAATTGCTGCCAATACGCCCAAGCCTTCTCGATGCCAGACATACCACCTGATCAGGTAGAACTGCCGCTCGACGGAACCCTCGATCTGCACACTTTTCAACCGCGCGAAGTCGCGTCGGTAGTAGCAGACTATCTCGAAGCATGTCGTGAAAAGCATATCTACAATATACGCATTGTGCACGGCAAAGGCATCGGCAACCTCAGACGAACTGTTGAAGCGACTCTACAACATCTCGATATAGTCGATTCATGGGAACCAGCCGGCCATGACGCCGGTCACTGGGGCGCCACGCTCGTGCGACTCAAACCGATTTAGCGCAAAAATTCGCCGTCAGTGCCGATTTTCCCGGGCCCGTCGAGCACCCAGATTCCGGCTGAATTAGCTTTAACGCTGAAGTTGAGCGTGCGTGAACTGGTTGCGACCTGCTGACTTTCGCCGGTCACGACATCGGTGTAATTACCAGGCAGAACACGGCTTACGCTGATATCCTGCTCAATAAAGGCGCTCAGGCCAACTACCGCGTAGCTTTCGCCATTGTTGAAATTTCTTACAAAACTGATGCCGGAAACGAATTCATTGCCGTTTTCCATGTTGCCGCGGCTCAGAGCGGGAATGGCGGCACGGATCTGATTGAGTCGCGTTATGTGCTGCGCCAGCGTATGAGCAGCAGCCTGCGATATGCTGGCGTCAGTCAGATTGTCGCCGTAATAGGCTTTGCCGGTCTGTGAGAGAACGTCGGTCGGCAGCACGCAGACCTGCGGCATGCCTTTCATGAATTCGATTTCTTCACCCATCAGCAGCATTGGCACGCCTCTGAGCGTCCACATCAGATTATAAGCACAGGCCGCCTTCCAGGTTTCGCCTGAGAATCTGGTCAGGTTGCCAGTTTCGGGGCCGATGTCGTAGTTGTGAAAGAAAGTCACCAGCTGGTTGGGGTCGGCATAGAGCCAGTCGTTTTTGATGATGTTGCCAACACCGCTGAAATGGCCCATCGACAGATTTGACGCAAAGGTTTTGAAAAGCGGGTAATCCATTACTGCCAGTCCGGAACCGCTGCCAATATCAGGTTCGAAAGGATTCGGGGTGTTGCGGGTATACCACCACGGAACCAGTTCGGTTGGCTCTTCGCCGCTTAGTTTGCCGAAGCCGTCAAGAACAGGAGCTACATCAGCAAACACATATAACTCCGGTTTTAATTGTCGCCAGAGTTCGAGCATGTGAACGAGATCGCGACGGTCAGAATTACGCGCGAACTGTATGCGCAAACCATCGACTCCGAGGTCTATGTATTTTTTGACGACCTTCGCGAAAAAACGCTTGATATGCCAGTTGTCGGTTGCAAGGTCGATGCTGTTGGCATCGAGATGAGCACGCTGCACGCGAGTGACGGTCATGTTTTCGGCTGTCGTCAGCCAGCCTTCGCTGTGGAACCAGTCAGGGTGCAGATCATTTTCGTTTGTCGAGAAAAAGCGTTCAGGATGCAGGTCTTTGGCCGGAAAAGTTGCACCGGTAACCGGGTCTTTGAGCGGACCGGCACCCCAGGGGTCGCGAAAACGATAGTCCTTGAACCATTCGGGCGCGCAAGGGTTGTCGTTGTTCATGCGAAATTCGTGTTTATAGTCGCCGAAGTTAAAGATGTAAGGCCACGAGGGTTTGAGCGGGCCACGGTAGAATTTTAGCGGCAGACGTGGAATAAAATAGTGATTGCGAATCCCAAAGTTCGAGCAGTGATTGACAACCAACGTCTGAATGACCTTCAGGCCGAGATTATGAGCAGCCCTGATAAAGTCGGCATAAGTAAAATCACGCGATGAAAGGCGCGGTTCGAAGGTTTCCCAGTCATAGGCGTTGAACCCCATGAAATCGAGGCCGCCACGGTTTTCGATCGGCGGCGTGATGCAGATCGCGGTAAAGCCGAGGCTAATTATGTAATCAAGTTTCTGCGCGAGACCTTTTAAATCGCCGCGGTAATGCGGGTCGTCCTTTTCGATGCGTTCGTAGTTGTAATAGTTATTCTCTTCATCAGCGTCGAAAAAGCGGCTGGTGATGACCGAATAGATGCGCTCATCACTGAAATTTCCGGGGGCCGGGATCTCTGGTTCCTGAGCAGACGCGCTTGCGCACCAGATCAGGCAAAGCAACAGTATTCGCACCAATTTTCCGCTCATAGTATCTCCCTGGCAATACTCAATAATATTGTCTGAATCTCGAATAAAATCAAGGGAACAATGATCGGAATATTTTGGCGAATAGCAGATAATTTTAGCTGGCGATTACTTTATCAGAGATTTGAGGG
>JAKJFO010000116.1 GCA_022704885.1 Candidatus Rifleibacteriota bacterium
CAAGGCCTGTTTTCTTAAGTCGAGACGATAGAATTAAAGCCCATTTTCTCACATGCTATCTGGCACTGGTCATATACAGACTACTGGAAAAACGTTTAAACAAAAGGTTTACATGCTCAGAAACCATAACAGCACTAAGAAATATGAGATTCATAAAGGTTAAAGGCGAGGGTTATATTCCTGCTTATTCAAAAAGCTCTGTGATAGACGCACTTCACAATGAATTCGGCTTCAAGACAGACTATCAGATACTTACAAACCAGCAGATAAAAAAAATTATAAAAAAGACGAAAAACTAAAACATTGTTCACTTTCTAACACCCTCTTAACAGCTCGTAAAAGCTTTATTTATGAGCTATTGAGGGTGTTTTTTATCCACGCAACTGTCAAAGACAGGTTTATTATACATTTGCAAGAAATATTTTGCAAATCATATTTTTTTGATTTATGATACTGGAATTAAGAAAACGTTCTGAAGGAATATTTGCATGCTGAAAAAGACATTGGCCTTGACGCTGATAGTTATTGCCGGGCTGAGCACTGGCTGCGTACCTGATAAATTCCGCTTTGACAGAGAATTTGGCAAATCCGGCTCCAACCGTTCCGAATTTCTCAGCGCTACCGACATGGATATCAACAGCAAAGGCGACCTGGTAATCGCTGACGCAGGTAATACCCGTATTCAGGTAATCACTATCAACGGCGAGTCGGTCATGGCAGCCGGTGAATCTGGCCGCGAAGGCTACAAACTGCAGAGCATAACCGGAATTGGAGTTAACCCGCTCACAGACGATGTATTGGTCTGCGATCAGCGCGGCAACAAGATTGTAAGATTCGACCCCAGTGGCGAGCCCAATCTTCGCATTATCGAAAAAATGAAATTTCCAATGGACGTATGCATCGACCGCAAAGGCAATTCTTACGCGATCATGTCCAAGCAGTCTGAGATTTATAAGTATGATGCCAATGGCAAGTTCATTGCAACCATTGGGGGCTCAGGCAAGGCTGCCATGCTTTTTCCGACATCGATACTGATGAATAATGACCATCTTTTTGTCACCGATTTCGGTGGCAAGCGAATAGTCAAACTGAACATGAATGGCGATTTCGTGGCCGAATACAAAGAAAAGGGCGAGTACGAAGATATCAAAGGGCCATCGGGCATGCACATTGACAAAGATGGCAATCTGTATGTTCTCGATCTGGGCGAGGTGCCCGTCGTGATATTGTCCCCAGACGGCAAGCTGATCTCGAAGGTAGGCGAATTTGGTAACCAGCAGGGTCAGTTTCTTTACCCAACCGGTGTAATCGCCAAAAGCCCAGAAGAGATATATGTTCTCGACAATAGCCGCAACACTATCCTGAACTTTGTCAAGAAGCCGGAATAAAGCCAAGACACAGGATCAGTGAGTTTCACCAGCATCATCCGCTTCACTGTTGCCATTATTATTTTTGGCACATTGGGCATGCTTGTCGGCTTTTTCGACTGGTTTGGCGAAATGGCTCTTCCGGTCAAGACAGCCAGCACAAAAGAAATCATCATTGAGCCTGGCAGTGGCACAAGAAAAATTGCAGCCCAGCTCAAAGCTGGCGAGATAATTCGCAGTGCTCTGGCTTTTCGCATGTATGTGAGATTCATTGCGGTAGACCAGCGTCTGAAACCCGGCGTCTACGCTTTCAACGGCAGCGAAAACCTTTACGAAGTGATATTCAAGCTTCTCAAGGGTAATATGCCTACCGTGCAGGTGACTATTCCAGAAGGAGTCACTATTGCCAGAGCCGCCGCGATTCTACAGGACAACGGTGTATGCAACGCGATAGAATTCATCGAAGCAGTATCTGATCCACAAACGCTTGGCAAAATCTTTGCAGACTGGGAACTGATTCCAGCGCCTGAAGGAATGATTTTTCCTGACACATACAACTTCAACCGGCCGAGCTCAGCCGAAAAAGTGGCAGAGAGAATGTTGAGACTTACTCGACATCAGATCGACCGCATCTTCGCCCCCCCCCTCCCCCACGGTTTAAGCCAATATGAAGGATGTATTCTCGCCTCAATCATCGAAAAAGAAGCGGCTCTCGCGCATGAACGCGAGATTATTGCATCTGTTTTCTACAATCGCCTGCGAAAAAACATAAGGCTGGAATCGTGCGCGACCGTTCTTTATGCCCTCGGAGGGCACAAGAGCAGGTTGTTATATGAAGATCTCAAAATTGATTCGCCGTTCAATACTTATCTGAACGAGGGTCTGCCTCCCACACCGATTTCGAATTTCGGCGCATCCGCAATGAACGCGGTTGCAAAACCTGCCGAAACAGATTACCTTTACTTTGTCTCAGATGGTAATCGTGGCCACCGATTTGCCCGCTCTCTTGGCGAACATAACCGATACCGAAACGAATACTTCAAACAGCGCAAAACAAAATCTTACAAACAATGAAACCCGCATCGATTCTGATAACTATATTCCTGGCACTCTCGATTTGTTTCATCTCACCCTGTATGGCTGCCACAGATCCCAGCGTGATATCACTGGTGCCTTCTCAGACAGAACTTCTCTTTTATCTCGGCCTGGGGGATCATGTCGCAGGCATTTCCGACTACTGCAACTACCCGGTAGAAGCACTTGCCAGGCCCAGAATCGGCGCGCTCGAGCTCAATATCGAGCGCATCATGTCACTGCGTCCCGCTCTGCTGGTAGATGTTAACAACATGCACAAGAAATATGCATTGCTGTTCTCGCAACTGGGGCTGAACTACGTTAACTTTACGGTCACCCGTATGGATCAGATGCCCAGAATGGCCGAAGAACTCAGCAAACTGCTGGGAAAACCAGAAAAAGGCATTGAATTCGCCTTAGAATGGGCAAGAGCGACCACAGAACAACCAGCTTCCGACGCCAACGACAGGCCGACGGTATATTTTGAGATCTGGGATACCCCAATGCAGGCTGCAGGCGACAACAGTTACATTGGCGACATGATCAGAAAGGCTGGCGGAAGCAATATACTGGCAGATACTGCAGAGTTCCCGGTAGTCAATTCAGAGACCGTGCTCGACGCAAACCCTGATGTAATAATCATCGCTTACCCGTTGTCAGGCACGTCGAGTATTGAACAGAGACCCGGCTGGCAAAGCCTGCGGGCTGTCAAGAATAAACAGATTCACGCCCTCGATCAGGATTTATTCATCAGACCCGGCCCCCGCAACCTCAAGGCTCTTGAACAGCTCAGAGGCATTATTCGCAAACTCAGGCATGGTAATGACGAAAAGCAAAAAAATAAGACGAAGAGGTGATCGGCATGTGCCGTCGAAAAATACTGTTTCTGGCATTTATTTCTTTTCTGGCGCAGTATTTTGGAAATATCGCCAGCGCACAGACTGATGATTTGAAAAGCAAGCTCTGGGTAGAGCTTGAACTGGCCAGCGAAACTGCCAGTTTTCGCATCAATCTGCCTTATGACGGCTGTCTTTCTATTATTTCCACTGTTCCTGGGCGTAAGCAGCGCGACCTGTTATGGGGGCCGCGCATAATGAAAAAGGGCACCTGGCGCCTGCCTCTGCCAGCCGGCCGAATAGCCAACCGCAGCGGTGTCGTCGAGCTGTTCAATATTGAAATGGCCAGCATCAGACAAACCGGAACGCGGGGCAACGGTGAACGCCAGTTCAACAATCCTTCAGGCCTTGATTTCGACATGGTCAAGAACGAGATCATGGTTGCCGACACCGGCAACGATCGCGTTGTCAGACTCGCCAGAGACGGCAGATTCATTGGCCAGCACGGAGGGTTCGGGCTTTCTTTTGGCGATCGCAGCGAAGAACGCGAAGACAGTCTCGATGACCCTTATGATGTCGCGGTCGGAGGGTTTTCAAATTTCTACATTTCTGACCAGAACAATGAGCGCATCTGTATATTCGATTCTTATCGCAGTTATCGCGGCAACCTGTATCCAAAAAGCGACGACCGCAGGAACCGTCTCAATCGACCTCGTGGCATCAAGGTAGACAGCGAAAACAACATCTGGGTGGTAGAAGGCCGTGCGGACCGGGTTCTTAAGATTTCTCCGTCGGGCGACAAGCTGTTCGAAGTCGGAGGCTTTGGCTGGAGCACGCAGCAGCTTAAAGATCCCACCCAGATAGACATCAGCGACAGTGGTGGTGAGATCTACATTGCCGACCGCGGCAAAGGTCGCATAGCGATATTTGACCGCCTCGGTGCATTCATTGGTGAAATCAGAGACCACCTGAAATCGCCCACCGGAATCGCCGTCGATGAAGACGGGTTGATACTGGTATGTGACGATCAGACCAACGAACTTGGCCTCTATACGCCACAGGGCGTAAGACTGTCTTATCTGCACCAGTGTGCAGACAATACGGTTTTCAGAAGGCCAGCAGACATCGCAGTTACCGACAGTGAGATTTTCATGGCTGACAGCGGTAACCACCGGGTGCTGACATTTTCAAGAAAAAAAACCGGCAGCACGGTAGCTTGGCAAGCGACACCGGCTGTGTTAGAATAGCGCAGACAATAAAGAAGGCAGGAGCGCAAATCATTGAATCAGCGTAAATTTAGAGTATTGTTCTGCATTTTTCTGGCCCTGTCGCTCCTGGTCACCCAGACCGGGTGCAAGAAAAAATCGCGACAGTCCAGACAGACGGTCAAGCTTTCCGAATCGACCAAAACCATTCCGGTTGAGCAGCTGCTGCCTAAGGCAACGGCTGTAACCGGCAAACTCAAGGCACACGTCGCCGAAAACGTTCAGAATGAATATATGTATGGCACCCTGGCCGGTCAGTATGGCAAGTTCGATACAGCCGAGAACTATCTTCGCAAGGCAATCCGCATGGAACCTCTGTTCGTCGATGCCTATCACAATCTCGGCCTTGCCTGTTACAAACAGGGAAGAATAGACGAAGCTGTTTCGCACTGGCGGCGCACTCTTGAACTGGCGCCGAATTATGCCGAAACTTACTACAACCTTGCCATATTTCTTTTCGACATGGGCCGCGAAGAAGATGGCATCACCATGCTCAACACGTGCATACGCTACGACACATTTCATCTGAAGAGTCGCTATGCGCTGGGCCGCATAATGCAAAGGCGTGGCAAAAACAAAGAGGCAATCAAGCACTTTCGTGCATTCCAGAGTCGCGACAAGGGAGACGTAAGAGTTCTGGTGGCACTTGGTGAGCTCTACCTGCTCGAAGGGCAGCTTGACGCCTCGCTGAAGGAATTCGAACGCGCCGCCAGAATTGACGACAAGAACCCGAATATCCAGTATCAGCTTGGTGTCGCCTACCACCGTCGTGGCCTGCTTGACCAGGCAATACTCAATTATCGCAGAGCCGCTGAGCTGATGCCGAATCATGTCGATGCTTACATCAATCTCGGCGACATCTATGCCAGCCGCAACGAATTCGCTTCGGCACTGGCTGCCTACAACACAGCGCTGGCGATAGATCCGACCAACAGCTACGCCTCTCGTAAGGCAAAGCTGGCAGAAGAGAAGCTTCTGGAAAAATAGCTTGAGATTTTTAAAAAATACCGAAACCAGGCGCAGGAAACACCTCAGTCCCGGCGAAAAAGTAAGACTGGCCATACTCAGCAGTCGCCTCAAGGTCACCCGGGATGAAGCCGAACGTCTGCTCAACAGTATCGAATCGGAAGTGGCTTCCATTCTTGGCATTCCGCCAGCCGCCATCACCACAGATACAGAGTTTGCCGGCCGCGACCTTGACCTGGTTCTGACCATCAACAAACAGAATACACCCCGGAAAAATCAATGACCAATGTCACCGAATCAATCACCCACTGGGAACTCCTCGAAATAGAAAAGCCGGCACGCTACCTCGGCGGCGAAGTCAATCAGGCAGAGATCAAAAGCAGCCCAGATCTGCGCGTCTGCCTTGTTTTTCCTGATCTTTACGACCTCGGCATGTCGAATCTGGCACTCAAAATTTTTTATGAAACTCTGAACGATCACCCTAAAATCATGGCAGAGCGTGCTTTTTCACCATGGCCTGATTTTGAACAGCTGCTCCGTCACAAAAATCTGCCGCTGTATTCGCTCGAAACCGGCACGCCACTGCATGATTTCGATGCCCTGCTGATTACCCTGCCCTATGAGATGACATTTACCAATGTCATCAACCTGCTCGATCTTGGCAAAATCGATCTGCAGTGGCGAAATCGTGACAAGGGCCCGATGATAATCGCTGGTGGCCCCTCAGCGTCGAATCCGCTGCCGGTGGCAATGTTCATGGATGCAATTCTGATCGGCGATGGCGAAGAAGCAATCGTAGAAATCTGCGAAACTCTGATTACCGCCAAGCAGGCCAGAGCTGATCGCAGTGCCACCCGCCGTGAGCTCGCAAAAATCCAGGGAATGTGGGTTCCAGAATTTGCCGCTTCGGTAAAAAGACGTGTATTTAAAGGCTTCGCTGCGAGCAGACCGCCAATTAAACCGGTTCTGCCGAATGTCCAGACCGTGCACAACCGTGCAACCCTGGAGATTTTTCGTGGCTGCATGCAGGGCTGTCGCTTCTGCAATGCCGGCTTCTATTACCGCCCCAAGCGTGAACGCCCGGTAGAAAACCTGGTCGAGAATGCCCGGCTGCTGCTGCAGAACAGCGGCGAAGAATCTCTGGGCCTGCTTTCTCTCTCGACCTCTGATTATTGCAATCTCGGTGAACTGATTACCGCTCTCGACCGGCAGAAACTGTATCCCGAACAGAACGTCTCGATTCCATCGATGCGGATGAATGAAAGCACGATCAGCCTGCTCGATTCAACACCGCATATCCGCAAGGGCGGCCTGACCTTTGCGCCCGAAGCCGGCACCCAGAGGCTGCGCAATGTTATCAAAAAGAACATCAGCGAAGATGACATCATCAGCGTAATGAAGGCGACCAGCGGTTCAGACTACCGCACGGTCAAGCTCTACTTCATGATGGGGCTGCCTTTCGAGACCGATGCCGATATCGAGGGAATCGTCGATCTGGTGCGGCGCCTAGAAGCAATCGGGCGAACCTGTCGGCCACGCAAACAGATCTCGATCAGCCTGTCCGGCTTCGTGCCCAAACCTTTCACACCGTTTCAGTGGGCAGCCCAGGCGGATGTCAGCGAACTGCGCCGCAAGCGTCTGATTGTCACCCGCGGCCTGGAAAGAAGCGGCAGCAAGGTTTCCTGGCGCGAAGAATTTTTGTGTCTGCTCGAATCTGTGCTCTCGCGTGGTGACGAACGCGTAGGCGAACTCATTCTCAAAGCCTGGCAGCTCGGCTGTCGCTTTGACGGCTGGCACGAGCATTTCTCCAGAAGCTGCTGGGAACAGGCTTTTGCTGAAACCGGTATAAATGCTGATGATTATCTGAGAGAGCGCCGGATCGAAGAAACACTGCCCTGGGACTTTGTTGATTTTCAGGTGCCGCGGGCGTATCTCGAAAAAGAGTATGCCGATGCCGCAAAGTCCGCCCGGGAGGAAATCAATGAATCAGCCGACTGAACACAGAACCAGAGTGAACTACAGCAAAACCCGGCAAGCCCGTTACATTGCCCATCTCGACACTATCGACATTATCTGCAAGGCTTTGCGCCGTTTGCAGCTGCCCTATGCGGTCACCCAGGGCTGTCATGTGCGGCCAAAAATCTCTTTTGGCCCGCCGCTGCCCCTGGGTCATGCAAGTTATTGTGAATATTTCGTGATCACACTGCTGCAACAGCCAGATCCGGAATCTCTCAAGGTCGCGCTTAACCGCGAGCTACCGGAAGGCATGGATGTTGTGTCGGTCGAGTTTCCCTGGGTCGATAAAAAGGCGGCAGCAGCAGGCGAAGAAGTTCACTACCGGCTGCATTTCAGCAGCAGGCAGGTTGCCGAACAGGCCCACACCTGGCTGCTTGACCCGCAATCGTCTTTTCAGGTAATCCGCAAAGGCGAAACCAGAAATTACGTAATCGGAAAAGCCGTACAGCATGCAGAGCTGATTGAGGCCGGCAATGGCTGGCAGCTGCAGGCCGAATTTTTACAGGGGATGGCCGATGTGCCATCCGTATCCAAGATCGTTACAGCGCTTGCCGCTCATCTTGGCGCTTCCAGAGATGATTTTTATCTGCTGGAGCGAACAGCATTGAAAGAACTTTAAACAGGAGACAGACAGACTTGAGTCGCAAAATTTTATTGAACATAGGGCCCTATGAATCACGGGGCGCAATTCTCGAGAATGGCAAGCTCAGCGAGCTGCTTTATGAAATACAGGACAGTGAAAAAATAGTCGGCTGCATTTACAAGGGCCGGGTCGCCAATGTTGTGGCAGGCACGCAAAGCGCCTTCGTCGACATTGGCATTCATAAGGACGCTTACCTTACCCTGACCGGTGTTGACGGCGGCGACAGCGATGAAGATCTTAAAGATATCTATCGCAGCCCGATCCAGGATACGCTGAAGGTGGGCCAGGAAGTAGTATTGCAGATTCTCAAAGAGCCGACCCCGACCAAAGGGCCACGCTCGACGATGACCATTTCTTTTCCGGGGCGCTACCTGGTTTTCATGCCGAAGGTCGATCACATTGGCGTTTCACGACGCATTCAACACGACCGCGAACGCGACCGCCTGCGTACAATCGGCCGCAGAATAGCTCCTAAGGGCGGCGGCGTTGTATTCAGAACTGCCTCAGAAGGGCTCGAAGAAAACGTGCTCAAAGCGGATCTCGATCTGCTGATAAAGATGTGGAACAAGGTCGAACAAAAGATTCCAGGTGCGCCGCCGCGCACGATGCTGCATCGGGACATCCCTTTACCGATGAAGGTTGCGCGTGATTTTTTCTCTGATGATGTCGATGAAATGGTTATCGATTCAGAAGAAGCCTACCGCTCAATCATGGACGACTGCGAATTTCTGACCCCGCTGCAACGAGCTTCTCTTGAGCTTTACAAGGGCAAGGAACCTCTATTCGAGAAATTCGGAATCGAAAAGGAGATCGAGAAAGCGCTTTCGCGCAAGATCTGGCTTGATTCCGGCGGCTACCTGTTCATCGACAAGACCGAAGCCATGTATTGCATCGATGTTAACAGTGGTCGCTTTTCTGGCGGTTCAGACCTTGAAGAGACGGTTTTCAGACTCAATCTCGAAGCTGCCCGTGAGATAGCCCGTCAGATAAGGCTTCGCAATCTTTCGGGCATGATAATCATAGATTTTATCGACATGGAAGCGCCTTCGCACCGTTCGCAGGTTCTCAAAACCCTGCGTGAATGCTTCAAGGGCGACCGTAACAAGCCAAATATTCTCGACTTTTCTGAACTCGGACTGGTGCAGATGACAAGAAGAAGAAGCGCAGCCAGTCTCGATGAGATACGCAAAGAGCTCTGTCCCTGCTGTCAGGGGGCCGGCAAGATCGTTTCTTCAGCCAACATTGCCAACAGCATACGCAAACAGCTGATGGAAGAATGCAAAAGATACCAGACCGACAGGATGGTTATCATCGCACACCAGCATGTCGTCAATCTGTTGCGGGGTCGCGATGGCAGAGATCTCAGAGACCTCGAACGGGAAACCGGCCGAAAGCTGATCTTGAAGCCTCAGAACGGATTCGATCTGGAAAGCTGGAAAATCGAACCGGTGCTCGAGCGGACCGGCAATAAGAACGACAAGGATTCGCGCCAGAACAGAAGGCCCGAAGGCAGAGCCAGAGGCCGGCAAAGACCAGAGAATCTTCACAATGCCGACAGTGGACCTCAGCATACTGAAGCAGCAGGCGACAGCGCGCCTGAAAAAACTGAAGAAATCGCACCAGAAGAAACCGACTCGCCTTCTGATTGAGAGCGAGCATTCAGGGAGGGAAAAATGAAAAGCAGGTATCTGATTGCATTGGGCCTGTTTTTGTCGCTGTTCGGTCGTGAGCTGGCGGCTGTCGAACTCAAATACAGATTCAGACCGGGCAGTGTTTATGAGTATGAACACAGCGTCAGGCGCTCTTCGCGCATGGCTGCCTACAAGACCAACACGACTCAGCCTCCGGTTACCGATACGCAGAAGTTCACCCTGCGCGCCATCGATTTTCAAAATGGTTCGCACATTATCGACGTAGTAAGCTCTGCCGGCACTTATCGACGGTATATCAGAGAAAATGGTTCTCTGGCCGGGGCACCCGGTGAAGCCGGGCAGACCGTGCCATTTCTTATTACCTTTCCACCCACAGACTGGAAGATCTCAGAGCGCCACCAGGTTCAGCAGAATCTCATATCAGGAGACAGCACTCTGCCAGCCACCTGGAACATGCTGCTCAAGTCGGTCGACACAGAAAAGCAGCTTGCTGAGATACTTTTCACTATTACCGTAAAACTGCCGGAAGACCGCATTCGCCGCAAGGAATACACCCTCAAGGGCAGAGCCATGTTCGATTACGGGCAGGGAATTCTACAGCAGGCTGAGTGGGCGAGCAGTTACCGTTTCGTGTTCAGTAATCGCGAAATGGCAGTTGCACGCGATCTCTGGCTGTTCGAACATCAGGAAACCGGCACTCTCAAACTGGTTTCGAGCAAGGAGTAAGACGATGACAAGCAAACTCAAGCGACAAATCGATTTTATTGCCCTGCTGCTGACTGCTGCTTTTATGCTGGTGCCGGCACAACCAGTCATCGCGCAGAACGCCAGACCATTTGACATCACTTCACGCTTCAAGCTGTGGCTGTTGAATAATGAAGCCCGCGCCATGTCTTCGCTCAAAGCAGACGAACTCCTCGCCGACAGGGTAAATGCGCCGTTCGCTTTCATGCCATTCAATACAAAACCGGCTGCCATGGCAGAAGAAAGGCTGTGGGCGATACATTACAAATTTTACGTTCTGATCGACGAGCTGCAGGAAATCTATGCTTTCGCCAAAACCTATGGCAGTGGCCGATTTGGCATTCTGTTCAAGCAGCATCGCCCGGAAATCTGGGCAGTTCTACCGCTGCAGGCAGCATTGCCAGGGCTGATCAGCATAACTGCGGTCGAATACCGCAAGGCCTTTCATGCTGATCTGCTCAAGGCACTCAACCTTGACGCCACCCGTGATGTCGATCTGAGTGCAAGACTGCAACGCGCGGTCAAGAAACTGTCAGATGAAGAATTCAGGCTATTCGACGACTATCTCAACACCTTTTCGGCGCTGTTTCCTTCTGATCCGACTGCTAGAGTCATCGCGACATTCATCGAAAGCGGCAGCAAAAAGCAGTTCGCGGCCGCGCTCAAAGACTTTCTCTATCCAGTTTTCACAGCCCCGGTTTTTGCTGATATAAACATCAGCGCAGCCCCGGTAGAGCCTGACGACCCGCTGGCCGAACTCGAAAAACTTGCAGAAACAGTCGGCAACGAGGCTCCTGTCGAACAATCGGAAAACTCAGCCGGCAACGACGAAGAGACAGAAGACGGTTCAGCGCCCGGCGACCAGCCGGCAGCGCCGACGACCCTCGAACCTCCGCCACCGGGAGCCGAAGATATCTTTAAAATCTGGGATTGACAAGCGAAAGCCTGTCAGACTTCAACGATTATAATAATCTTTGAGTTTGGGCGAAGCGTTGCGCAGCTTTTTGAGGGCCTTCTCTTCGACCTGGCGCACTCGTTCACGGGTAACGCCAAGGATGCGCCCGATTTCTTCGAGCGATCTCGGCACGCCGTCTTCGAGACCGAATCTGAGCTTTATTACATTCTGTTCGCGTTCGCTGAGCATTTCGAGAACGCGGCAGATCTGGTCTCGCAGCAGTGAATCGACTACCGCTTCTTCCGGGCTGACGGCGTCATCATTCGAAATGTAATTTTCGAGAGAAGTGTCTTCTTTGTTGCCGACAGAAACCTCGAGCGAAACCGGTTCCTGGGTCAGACGCACGACTTCTTCAATTCTGTCGATCGGCAGATCGACTCGCTGCGAAAGTTCTTCTATCGAAGGTTCGCGACCTTTTTCCTGAACGAACATGCGCTGCTGTTTTCTGACCTTGTTGACGATTTCCATGATATGAACCGGAATACGAATGACACGCGACTGCTCGGCAAGAGCGCGGGTTATCGCCTGGCGAATCCACCAGGTGGAATAGGTCGAAAACTTGTAACCCAGCGTATAATCGAACTTTTCGATCGAGCGCAGCAGGCCGAGGTTACCTTCCTGAATGAGGTCGAGAAAAAGCAGACCGCGGTTGGTATACTTTTTAGCAATACTGACGACCAGGCGCAGATTGGCAGTAATCAGAGCTTCGCGCGCTTCCTGATCGTTTTCGAGAATGCGCCGGGCAAAATCGCGCTCCTGTTCGTGGGTGGCGAGATCGAGCTTGGTCAGCTGCTGCAGGTAGAGCTTGACTGAATCATCAAAAATAGACTCTTCCTTGCGGCGCTCGCGTTCGTCCTGATGATCAAGTGCAACATCATCTTCAGAGCGCTTGCGATAAGGCGAAGCGACCTTTATATCATCAACAGCGGCCTTTTTACGAGGTTCCTTGTGGTGGTTTTCCTTGTTGGGAGTCTCTTTGTGTGGAGTCTCCTTGTGGCCGTCCCTGCCTTTATTGTCGCCTGCCTTAACGGTCTTAGGCATTTTCCAGCTCCTCTTCGCAGCTGAATCTTCCCATGCTGCGAAACTTTTTATAACGGTTTTCGATCAATTCTTCGCGAGTCATCTTCTTAAGTATCGGCAGATGGGCCGCAATCACTTTGACAATTTCTTCGGCTGCGCGCTGATGATTTCGATGAGCACCCCCCAAGGGTTCGGGAAGA
>JAKJFO010000117.1:0-8127 GCA_022704885.1 Candidatus Rifleibacteriota bacterium
GTACCATGATTCTGGCATCTTGGTTCAACAGCTCCGATAAGATTAAATGGGAGACTGGTTCCTACTGCTATAGGTGAGTTAATTGTCGAGTAATAGCTGACACCATTTTTGATTGGAAATCGGCGATATGAATAGTCATCAAAAGCGAAACAGCCGGAAAATGCCGTGAGTGAATCTTTGCCATCATAGATTTCTGCCTGCCAAAGCGCTATATCCAGTGTTTCTGGAGCAAAACACTGAGCAAAGAGAAAACCGCCAATTTCCACATGGTTGCGAATTTTTCGAGCAACATCCCACTTCATTTTCTGCACTGCTGTTGCCTTATTAAACCACCCGTCAGCATCAGCATCGATACCTGGGCCATTATTACCTGTATCGACATAGTCTCTGGGTTTGGGTTCAGACTCTGCGTCGCTTGTAAAACCATGGGCAGCGGCTATTCCACGCAAAGTGTTATACTCTCGACATTGCAGATAGTCACTCGATCCACACATAGTGACACCGGCATCGTTTCGATAAAAGACACCATTCTTGCCCTGTCTTTCGGCACAGCGTATATTGCGAAGCTGACAACTTTCTACATTATATGAATTTGACCACTGCCATTTCTTGGATACGAGAGTGTATTTTCCGCTACAGTATGGACACATTCTGTTCTGGGCATTAGCTCCTGTTCCTAGACTGTTACTATCGAAAAAATCTCTACAGGTCCAGTTCCGGCGCCCACAGCCACCACTGAAGCCTGTAAAGTCTTCATGATGGAGATGCACCCAGTGAAAACCATCGAGAGCGTTGCTGAGTATCTCACCATCATAGATGTGAGAGTTTTCGTCCTCATCATAGTCTTCCGCTCTTTGCCAGCCATCTGGCATGCTGTATTCACCGTATGGAATAAGCGCACTTCTAAGAACCTCTTCGACCGGGTCTGCTCCAGCCTGCGAAGAATAAACCGCTATCCTTGGCCTGTCATACAGCTCGAGAACATTTGGGTTTACCTGATTAAATATTGCCTGAATTGCATCTGAGCCTTCAATAACTTCATATGATACAGATTTGTATGCGTTAGTTTTGAGCTTGGCAATTAAATCATCGTGGTAAGGCAGAAAAAATGACCCGCCGCGATAGCCAAGAAGCCAATAAACAGGCGTAAATCCGGTATCTGTTCCATTGCCTATTCTCAGACACCAGAAAGCTATGCCGTAGGCCCTGAGATACCCTGTTTCGCTCTTCTGGGCGCCTGAATCCATTGGGATCAAGATCATTTTCAGGTCATCCTGCTCTGGAGGCACCTCAGTATTTCCCGCGCCAGATCCAAGTTTGAGGATGTATTCCTGACCATCCCGAAAGCCACTATCAGCCCCGAACAGAGAACATGAATACATTTTTTTGCTGAAATCCTTGGTGGTTCCATGGGGAATAGCGAGGGGAATTATTCCAGCAAAACTCGACTCATTGTCACGAATGGCGCCGACTTCTGTAGAATTTATATTCATGATCCTGGCAAAAAAGAGCCCAATTTTACCTTTAGCCACTACTCTCAGGCTGTTCCTCTTAACATCAATATCGATATCTTCGTCGCTGAGTTGCTCCTGGGAAAAACCGTTAGATCTGATCACTTCTCTAATGTGTGCCTTAATACTCTCTTGCTCGGAGGGAGTCAGTTCTTTGCCGAGCTCATAGCCTGACAGTCTGTCGAACCCTGCTTTCCAGCCGGCATTAACAGCTGTCTGAAGCCTGCTGTGACTATAATACATATAGCCGACATCAGTGACCATAGCAATCATACTAATCATGAATACGGCTGCCAGAGCCGTCATTACCAGTATGCCGCCGCGCCTGCCGAGAGGGCCAGTATAACCAGAACTGCATTTTTCAATATTCATTTCGATCCCTCCAAACACCAATTATCATTCATCTTATAATGGCAAACTATGGAGATGTCACTCTTTTTGTTCCTCTGCCGAGGCGCTCAGAGTAATAGTTCCAGGCTTGTTTTGGCCTCCGACAAGGCTGCCCAGAAGCGGAGTAATAGGACTGAAGTCGAAAGACGCTTTCACCGTAACCGTTTTAGCACCATTAACTCCTACTCCCTCGAACACTGGAGTGCTGTAGTTGCTTTCAGCCATCATCGGCGACCTGAATTTCCAGAAAACTGCTTCTACAGTATCTTTGGGTGCATGGGTCGTAGGGGTGAACATATCTTTGGCAACCAGTAAATGATTACGCTTTGTCGCTGCGCGGGCTGCTTGAATGCACTGATAGTTCAACGTGCCCCACGCGTGCATTGCTCTGCCAAAATCGAAAATTCCAATCACCATAAACAGAAACAAAGGCAGAACCAGAGCCATTTCAACTGTCGCCTGACCAACATTTTTTTTGTATTTATTCATATTGTTACTCCCCCCTATACAAACCAAGCAAAAATCATGCTCAAAATTTGAGAATTATCACTAATTCCAGAAAAAAGCAACAGAATAGCGATATGATTGAATCCTTTGCATCGTCAATGCCATAATATTGTTGAAGCCTTCAATTATCCAAGGAAATAATCCCTTATAATGGGTAAAAAATACCACACATATATGACTTTACGATGGCAGTAAACATCAGGCGGCCTTCGGGCAGCTTCAAGCCCAACCGCCATACCACATGCCTTACTACCAGCGAATTTACGGGCTTTTTGTACACTGTATCAAAATCCGGTACCGCTGAAGGACTCAGCAATCGAAGATGCTCAGAAGCATAAGCTTGAGCCTGATCTGGTCGCAGAGCGAAAAACCTGCCTGCTCGCCCAACTGCCTGATCGTTTCGGCCGGCATGCGATGATCGAGCGGCGGCCCGATTTCCTGTTCGAGATAGGGCCATTCAAGGACAGCCAGACGATGGCGCGTCACCCGGAAAGCTTCTCGCATGGCCTGTAACGCATCATCGGTTTCATGCAGCACATGCGACATGAAAACCAGATCGAAGCTGGCATCGACAAATGGCAGCTTTTCGGCAAAGGCATTGCTGAACTCGACACCAGCCACCAGCTCTGCCGCAACTTTCAGAAAATTGTCATTACAGTCGACAGCGCAGACTTCACAACCGCGCAGATGAAAGGCTTCGGCAAAAAGTCCGGTGCCGGTGCCGATATCCAGAACTCTGGCCGCTCTACAGCCGGCAAGACTGTAATTAACGACCCTGTCTACCTGCAGCCTGGCTGAACGCTCAGGATTTCGCAGCTTTTCAATCGAACCGGTAAAGCGTTTTTCATTCATAGCAAAAACCTTAACTTATCGGGCTGCTGGGAGGTTTTATCTCTTCATCCGCGGCCAGAATAGCTGCTTCTATCGCAGCATCGCCCTGTTCTGAGGGAATCTGCGTCTTTTGATACCAGTCGACGATCATTGCCTTGGAGATCTCTATCGAGTGCATATTCAGGCGTTTGAAACACTGCAGCAGATCCATATGCAGCGTCGAAGTTTCGATAGATTGAACCTTGTGCTGGAATACGCGACGCATGTGCGCTGTGCGCAAGCGCTTGATCAGCACCTCGAAGGTTCGCTCAGACTTCATGACTCTTTCGGCCTGTTCTGTGTTATGAGTTGCAATTGCGTTGATAATCAGCTTGAAGTTCTCATTCGCCCGATCGAACATACCGAGCAGTTCACGGAATCCTTCTTCGGAAAAGCGGATTTCTTCACGTGCTTTGGCACGGGCAAAGGGCACGATAATCTTGTGAATGAGATCGGCCCGCCCTTCGAGTTCGTTGATTATCGACATATAGCGCATCATCATCGTCGTCTGTTCTTCGGTCAGTGATTCTTCTGAGAGGCTAGACAGATATTTGGTAATCTCATACTGCGCAGTGTCGACCTTTTCCTCACGGAACGACACTTCCTGTATGGTTTCTTCGCGTCCGTAGGAGATCATTTCAGGAACCTTCTCCATCATGAACTCGACATGGCCGGCCATGCGCATGATCTCGCGCGCCACGTTGCCAAGAGCCAGTTCAGGCGTCTTGAGCAGGCTGTCTGAAAGATATTTGGTTCTGACCGAGCGCATCGATTCTTCTGAGATCTCTTCAGGGATAAGCAGGTGGGTCAGTTTGATGATCTGGTCATAGAACGGAAACATGACGATCATCTTGAGAGTTGCCGAAATCATGTGAGCGTTGGCGACTTCGCGCGCTGGGGAGGCCGAGAACGGCGCACTGCACCAGACTACGAAATCACTGAAGCTGAGATAATCATAAAGGAATGGCAGGAAAATAATCGTGCCAATCAGGTTATAGAGCACGTTGAGCAATGCCGTTTTTTTAGCTGCGGCAGAAGCTCCGAGAGCGGCTATCCAGCCGGTTATGCAGGTTCCGGTGTGGGCACCAAGAATCAGAGGAATCGAAGCATGCAGAGTTATCAGACCCTGACTGGCAAAAACCACGACCAGACCGATAGTCGCGCCGCTGCTCTGAATAAGGGCGGTGAACAGCATCGAACCGATGATGGCGCTGATCGGGTAGTTGCTGAATGACAGAAGCATTTCTCTGAATGCCGGAAAACTGCGCAGAGGTGACATAGACACGCTCATGATCTTCATTCCATAAAAGATGAAGCCGAATCCCATGATGATATCGCCAGCATACAAAACGGTCTTGTTGCGCGAGAATTTGAGAATGAAGCCGGCGCCGATCATCAGCAGAGCAAAATGCGAGATTTCGAAGGCGATCAGCTGAACGGTTATGGTGGTTCCGATGTTGGCGCCAAAAATGACCGAAAGCGTCTGACTGATGGTCATCAGCGAGGCATTAACAAAGCCCACAAGCATGACCGTGGTAGCTGAACTGCTCTGGGTAACGGCAGTAACCAGAATTCCGGTAAGAACGCCCATGTAACGGTTATTGGTGAATGTGCCGAGAATCGACTTCATCTTCTTGCCGGCGATTTTCTGCAGACCGTCGGCGCCAAGATTCATGCCGAAAAGAAACATGCCGAGCCCGCCAAGCAGGCCGAATATAAGATACATGACCCAGTTTTCTTCATTGACATTGAAGTCTATGTAGGTATAAACAGCCGGATTCTCACGCAGCTGCGCCATGATCCTGTAACTGCCGGCTTCACTCGGGCTGAAAGTTTCAATTCTGATTATGCCGACCGGATTGCTTTTTATGCTGGTTGCCGGCAGCTTGAAAGCTTTGGCAGCAGATGGGCGATTCACCACCAGCAGATCGACAATTCCGCCAACGACCGGGTTTTCTTCGAGATCGACCAGTTTGAGTTCTATCGGCCTGCTGTTGCTGTATGCAAGAATAGACTGCTCATTGCCCGAATCTATGAGCAGGCGCATGGTAGCCGTGGCCGGATCTGCAAGCGTAATCGCCGAAGTGCTGGCGAAAGACGTATTCCCGACAAAAAAGAGCGAAATAAAAGTGACAAGCAGAACTCTCAACCAATGGCGGCGTGAAAACATTCCTGATTTCCTCGATCGTGTTTGTGGTAAACCATTATCTTATAAAAGTGCAGCCGGACTTGTCAAATAAAACTTATGCACAATTTAGTGTATGGCAAGCAAAAAGTAACGGCATATCGCCAGCCTGCCCTGAAAAAATGTCGCCATAAAGTCTTGCATGTATCATCACGCGGCAAGACCCCCGATGCGATTTCGCCGCAACAAAAAAGCCCGGTGCTCTCGCACCGGGCTTTCTGGTTAAAACTGATCAAAAGAGAACGCCGCCTGTGTCGCCGCCGCAGTCAAAACCGCCGCCGCTGCTGCCGCTGTCCCAGCTGTCGCCGGAATCAGTTGAATCAGGGCCCGGATCCGGAGCCGGAGCGGGATCGGTATAAGGACCGCCATCGCTGTCAGTTCCACTGTCAGGCATCGGCATGTCTACTGCCATGGCTGAGAACGAAAAACCAAGCATGAAAACGGCACAGAGCAAAAAGATAATTCCTCGTCGCATCAATAATTCCTCCTGATACTTCGCTGGCAAATATTACCTGGTAATTGTAACGGGTTGTCGCCGATCAATAGATCCGGTGAGCCTTGATGTATTTTTCCTGCATGTCAAGAAGCTTATGAAGGGCCAGGCCGACTTCTTCTTCACAACCCATCATATTTTTGAATTCATCGGCAACTGCGCGAGCTTCCTGCATGTCTTTTTCGGTAGTTATGTCTGCAACGATCTTACAGATAATGGTGCGGGCTTTTTCGATCTCTTCATAGCACTCATTCGGACTGATGACCGGAGTGTGACCAAAATTAAAATGCAAAGCCTCGTCAAGAACAGCCTGACATTGAGACCACATCCACATGTTCTGGCGCAGAGTAATCGTATCGAGTGCCATTACCGAGCTCGTCAGAGCGACCATCATCACAACTGCAAAAACTAACAGGCTTTTTGTTCTGAACACTTTGTATTTCTCCAAGTGATAATTTTGTATGCTGCTTGAAGCAAATAGCATGCCACGTTGAAAATGCTGATGCTAACGAAGGTACCCCGCCCGCCCCTTTTGCTTTCGCCAGATTTTTGTCACTTACCTGCTGAAGTTTTTTGAACATGGCAGCAATCCACCCTCCTGTGGTAAGTTATAGCAATGGTGCTCGCCATCGTAATCGAAAGTGAAAGGATGCAGTCATGACCAGGCCAGCAGATATAGGACTGATCGGTCTCGCGGTAATGGGGGAAAATCTCGTTCTCAACATGGAAAGCAAAGGCTTTCGCGTTGCCTGCTTCAATCGCAGTGTTGAAAAGGTCGATGCCTTTCTGGCCGGCCGCGGCAAGGACCGCAATCTCATCGGCTGCCACAGCCTCGAAGAACTTGTCAGCAGCCTGTCACAGCCACGCAAGATCATGATGATGGTACGTGCCGGTAAACCCGTCGATGACCTGATGAACGCTCTGACACCTCTTCTGTCAGCCGGCGACGTGCTTATCGACGGCGGCAACAGCCATTATCCTGATACCGTACGACGATGCCAGACTGCCGCAGAACGCGGCGTTCTTTTCGTCGGTGCCGGCGTATCAGGCGGCGAAGAAGGAGCGCTCAACGGCCCTTCTCTCATGCCGGGTGGAGCAGTTGAAGCCTGGCCTCTGATCAAACCGGTTTTTCAGGCGATTGCCGCCAAAGTTGCTGACAACCAGCCCTGCTGCGAATGGATCGGCCCCGACGGGTCGGGGCATTTCGTCAAAATGGTGCATAATGGCATAGAATACGGTGACATACAGCTGGTAAGCGAAGCCTATCACCTCATGTCACAGGGGCTCGGCATGACAGCAAAAGATATGCAACCAATATTCGAGAGCTGGAACAAAGGTATTCTCGACTCTTATCTCATCGAAATCACCGCTGACATCCTTGGCAAAACCGACCCTGCTACCGGGCACCCGGTCGTCGATATCATTCTTGATACGGCCGGTCAGAAAGGCACCGGCAAATGGACATCACAGGTCGGTCTTGACCTCGGGGTCGCGATTCCGCAGATAGCCGAAGCCGTTTTCGCCCGCAGCATCTCGGCGATAAAAGACGAAAGAATTGCTGCCAGCAGCGTATTAAAAGGGCCTCGTGGCGGATTCATCGGTGACCGCGATGAATTCATCAAACAGTTACACGACGCCGTTTATGCTGCAAAAATATGCTCTTACGCCCAGGGCTTTCAGCTGCTGCGCGCCGCATCACAAGAGTATAACTGGCATCTGAACTTCGGCGAAATCGCGCTGATGTGGCGTGGTGGCTGCATAATCAGAGCACGCTTTCTCGACGATATCAAAAAAGCGTTCGTCGCCCGGCCCGATCTGCCAAATCTGCTGCTGGCACCGTTCTTTAACGAAGCCCTCGCGGTCGCCCAGACTGCCTGGCGTCATGTCGTTAAAACCGCTGTCGACATGGGAATACCGGTTCCGGCCATGAACACCGCCCTCACCTATTACGATGGCTACCGTTGCGCCAGATTGCCGGCTAACCTGCTGCAGGCAATGCGCGACTACTTCGGTGCACATACCTACGAACGTATCGACCGGCCGCGCGGCGAATTCTTCCACACCAACTGGACCGGCAAAGGTGGCGACACTTCTTCGACCAGCTACAACGCTTAAAAAAAACGCCCCGGCGGATGCAGCCAGGGCAGCTTTTTAATCTGAATTTCAGGGGT
>JAKJFO010000117.1:8137-12620 GCA_022704885.1 Candidatus Rifleibacteriota bacterium
CACCCATCGGGGCCAGATCGAGGTCGTAGGCCAGCGCATACTTGGTCAGAGCTTCGAGGGCAATCGCCACGGTGAAAGCCTGCGAGCGCCAGTGCGCCAGATCCCAGAACGAGGCGGCAAAGAACAGTCCTGACATCCAGGTAGCGCACTTGTTGCCGGGAGTCTTGAATTTGCCTCTGGTCTCGGGGTTTTTCGGCTTCTGCCAGATGCACTGCTCGAGCAGATAGTCTATGCCGGCGCGCAGAGCCGCGTCGTATTCTTTTTCGAGGCCCATTTCGGCAGCATTTTCGCGGCCGATGTTGATCAGGGAAATTACAGCCAGGCCGGTCGAGAGATGGTCGCTTTTGTCATCGCCGCCCGGGAAAGCGCCACGACGGGTCGGGTTTTTGTTGCCCCACTCTTTTTGCGCCTTGAGCAGATCGCGCAGCAAAAACTGCATCGCAGCCTTCATCTCAGGCTCACGCGCATTGCCATCGCGGTAGGCGCGACTGGCGCTGTAAGGAAAAATCATGTTCTGCGGGTAATACAGACCTGCTTCCGGCCAGCTTTTGGTTTCGGCGGCCTTGCGAATCAGGCTGATGCATTCATTGTAGCCGGGCAGATCTTTGCTACCGGTCAGTGCCATGGCAAACAGCACATTAGAATTGACCACGACATCGACGTTATTGACACCAAGAGGAATGATGCCAATTTCAGGGCGGTCGAAGACCGGGGCGGTTTCGTCTTTAAGCCAGGTCAGAAAGGCGCCGGAGTCTTTGCCTTTCCAGCCGTCACGACCATCTTCACGGGCACGGCCGAGATCGCGAAATTCAGTGATTCTCAACAGAGCCGCGTGATCGGGCACTATACCTGAGTCAGGAAACCTCTGATGAAAGAAGTGTTGAACCGCAACAGCAGTCGAGGTATCGTCGGCATCGTTGGGAATGTTGAACAGCGCGTCTGCGCCAGTCGGGTTGCCTTTGCCATCCAGACATGCTTCCAGCCAGTATTTTGGCGGGGTCTGCTGGCCTTTGGCCAGTTTGGCAAACAATTTGGCATATTTTGGGTTCAGATAGGCCTTTGCCAGAAATTCGAGCTGTGACACCGGAATATTGAAAGGCCCGGTGCGCGGCGCCTTGCTGCTGAAACCAGGCAGCACCGCCCAGAAGTTGTAAGCATCGTCGCGTTTGAAACTCTGGATGTTCTGCATGGCCAGACGCAGCATGCTGTTGATATGCTGCTGTTCAGGCGCCAGAGCCGATTCATCGAAAAGGAACAGCGGATAAGCGATAAATGCCGTCATGAACAGGCTTGAATCCTGGACTGCGGCTGGAGATCGGCCTTTAAAGCCAAGTTTATTAGGCAGAAAGTGAATGTAACTCGCCCACTCACCGCTGCGATTCTTTGCGACAAGACTTTTTGGGGCAGGCAGACCGATATTTTCTCGAAACGGAATATTGAAACTGAGCCGGGTATCACAGCCATCGCCCTCTTCTGAGCTGTCGTATTCGCACGATCTTTTGCCAGAACGCTCTTTTACCTGACGGTCTTCAAGAAAAGCCAGAGCGCCAAGAATTGTCTGTGAAAGCCGTTTGTCGGCCATACGTTCGGCCATAACTCTGGCAACAGCATCTTCGTTGCCGGCCCAGGCCTGACCAGTCATGAACACGCCCAGCAAAACAGCCAGCACAATCAATGTACGAAACTTCATCTGTTTACCCCCTCGCACAGTTCTCATATCAGTATACCCTACGCCCCACCAGCTGCCAACCCCAAATTATCTCTTCAGCTCTGGGGGTCAGGAGAAGCAAGAAGAGCGCGGCCGCGCAGCAGAAGATAAAGAACGGCCGCAGCAGAACAGCTGAGGCCACCAAGCACCATGGCGTCAGAAGTCGTGGTATAGGTCGAAAACCAGCCCATAAAGAGACTGCCTACCGGAGACATGCCGCTGAAGCACATCATATATATGCTCATCACCCGGCTCATCATGCGCTTTTCAGAGACTGTCTGCAACAGGGTATTGCTGGCAGCCCACCCCGACACGATACAGCCGCCCATCAGCGCGCACAAAACAAGCGCCACTGACATGCTACGTGAATATGCCAGAAAAACAGTGATCAGACCGTAAAATCCGAATGCTGCCGGCGGCAGCAGTTCAATGCCCTCGACATTCTTGCGCAAGGCCAGCGAAAGCGCGCCAATAACCGCGCCAAGACCCATCGCCGAGGTCAGATAACCAAGAGTCGCCGCATCACCTCCGAGGTGCCTGTCAGCGATGACCGGCATCAGAACCATCTGAACCGACATTCCCATCAGACTCATCACCGATATGAGAAAAAAAGCCGGCAAGATTACCGGGTGCGTTGCTGAATACCTGAATCCCTCGATGATCCTCTTGCTGAAACTTTCTTCAGTGCCTTTCTCGCTGCTTTCCGAGACCAGTTTCATGCGAAAAAGCACCCAGGCCATCGGTAAAAAGGACAGGCTGTTCATCAGAAAGCAGGGCGCTTCGCCGAGCGCGGCCACGACGATTCCCGCCAGAGCAGGGCCGACCAGCCGGGCAAGATTGAACGAAATCGAGTTGAGCGCAATCGCATTCGCCAGCATCTTTTTGTCTTCGACCATGTCAGAGATGAACGAATGCCGTCCCGGCATGTCGAAAGCGTTGACGAAACCCAGCATAACGCTGAGAAACAGCAACCAGTAAACAGTAATATAGCCAGTCTGGGTCATTATCGCCAGAAACATCGCCTGCGAAAACCCGAGCAGCTGTGAAGCAGACAAAATCTTGCGCCGCGGGCCCGAGTCAAGAATAGCGCCGGCCCAGGGCATCAGCAGAAATGAGCTGAACCAGCTGAAAAAGGTGATAACCCCCAGCCAGCCGGCAGAATCGGTTATCCGATAAACCAGCCAGCTCATGCCCAGCCGTTGCATCCAGGTACCAAGCGAGCTTATGCTGTTAGCAACGAAATAGCGCCGGTAATTACCGCTCCGCAGTGCAATAAAGGTATTCTTCAGACTGTCCCGCATTTTCGCTTCCAGTCAGATGTGCATTAAATAAGGCAAAAACTCATAAACGCCCAGCTCAAGATAATTTATCTTATCGACATTTGCAAACAAAGCGTTTTAAGATATCTCTGTCTTCCCTAAATCGTAATCGTAATCGTAATCGTCTTCGTTCTCGTAATCGTAATCGTTCTCGCTCCTCTAACTCTTCATCGTGCCCAAAATGAAAATTCTGAAACTCAATCTCAATCTCAATCTTTATCTTCTCGTTCTTATCCTGCTGTTGCCCTCATTCGCCGGAACAGTCGCCGGCGAAGTCCTTCAATTCACCATATTGCACACCAGCGACGAACATTCAAGCCTGCAGCCCGTTCCGCTCGTCGACTATCGACCCGGCGAACGCGACCTTGCCACCGGTGGCTTCGCGCGACTCGCCACTCTTATCAGGCAAATTCGCTCTAAAAAGTCTGACACACCTGTTCTGCTGTTGTCTTCAGGAGATTTCATCGGTGGCACACCTTTTTCATGGCTGATACTCAACGGGCATTCACCTGAACTGACAATAATGCACCATCTTGATTATGCTGCCACAACCATCGGCAACCATGAGTTCGACTACGGTTCACATGGCCTCGCCAGCTATCTGATTCGTCTGCAGTCGCAGGGAAACTTGCTGCCAGTAGTCGTGTCAAATCTGCGCGCCCCGCAGGATCACCCGATAAATCAGGCCGGAATCAGAGAGAACCTGGTCCTCGAACTTTCCAACGGCTTGAAAGTCGGAATATTCGCGCTGCTCGGCCGTGGCGCCCATCGCGTATCACCTGATGCCAAACCACTCGAATTTGTCGATCAGCATCAGACCGCTCGCGAACAGGTCGAGAAGCTCAATAAAACAGGAGTCAGCATAATCGTTGCGCTCACTCATGCCGGCATCGCCGAAGATCGCGAACTGGCCCGAGCTGTTGCCGGAATTCATCTGATTCTCGGCGGTCACGATCACCTGCAACTTGCTGAGCCAGAACGGATTGGCGCTACCATGATCATGCACAGCGGCTATTATACTCAGAATCTCGGCCAGCTCGACCTTGCCTGGGACTCCGCCACCGGCAGAATCGAATACTTGAACGGCCGCACAAGTGCGCCGGCACTTCACAAAATAGATTCCAGCATACCAGAGAACCCAGAAACCGCAGGCATTATCGAAAACTATCGCAGTCAACTCAACGACCTTGTTGCCAGCATTACCGCCGGTGAATTCTCTGATATCTCGCAGATTGTCGCGAGATCTGAATTCGCCATGCCGCGTGACCTGCCATTCAGCGAATCGACGGTCGGCAACTTCATAACTGATTCAATGCGCATCGAATCAGCAAAACTGCTTGGCGACAGAGTCGACTTTGCCATTCAGGCTAACGGTGTGATAAGAGGCGGGCTGATTACGGGTCGTGACCAGCACAATACCGGCTTGATAACTCTATTTGACCTGATAAGCATCAGC